>NZ_JASHIE010000002.1:0-517417 GCF_030056655.1 Flectobacillus rivi | reverse complement strand
TTCCATTTGTTTTTGCCCTAAGATACGTTCGAGTTCAGCTACTTTTTTGAGTAGCTCCTGGGTTTTAGCTTCTTCGGAATCTTGTTGTACAATCATCTTAGTTCCTTTTTTGTAGTGGGAAGAATACTGGTAAATCCAGCGATAAACGCTTGTGCTACTTACATCCCACAATTTACAAAATTCGATAATACTAATCCTTTTGTTGAGAATATCTTCGACTTTTTCTCGTTTGAACGACTCACTAAAAATACGACTTTGACGAATCTCGTATTTTGTACTTTTTCCAGTTTTAGATTTTGAAGTTGCCATCATTAGTTGATTTTTGAGGGCAACCTATTTTAGGCAAGGACAAATAGTAGCGAATTTCTTTTCCTCTTAGTGTGCGACTTAAGTCGCACACTAAGAGGAAAAAGCGGTCGAAAATTACTTTCCGACCGCTTTTTTTGATACTACATCACTAGATATTATTCGGCTTAGGACACAATCATTGCGTCTCTACTGGTAAATTTCAAATAAAAATAATCACTCATCACTCAATCTCAATTCACTAAATTAAGCGCTTTTTAAAGCTCTTTACACAAACAAAAATGGCTTCCTTTAAAGAAGGGAGCCATTCAAATCTATCTCTAAACCACTTGTTATTTCTCATTAAATAAGTTATCGAGTTTTCGTAAATCATCCTTTTGATGACAAATCTGTTTCCAAATAACAGATAGACGATTAACTAATAACTTTACAATACATTCGATAAAAACTGATACAATTGATGTTTGTGTAAAATAAAGTCTTTTTCGAGTGTTTGAAATGCTGAGCGACGACGCTCATGAATCATTTGAATTTGCTGATCAAACAAAAACTGTTTGCCTTGAGCGTATTCGGCAAAAGATTTTTCTTGTGCTAAAATTGCAATGGCTAAGCTTTCTATTTCCGATTCACTGTGTTTAAATAACGCCAAAAAGTCTTGCGCTTTTGTGGTGATATTGTCAGCTGTATTGTGTTGCAAAACATCATTGAGCAGCCTGACAAAAAACTTAATTTCACCAGCATAGAAAGTCAAACTTTCGGCCCATTTGGTGTTTTCAAAATGACATAACTCAAATTTTAAAGTTTCCATAGCTAGTTCATTATGTCGGTCATAAATTCATAAAATGAGTGCTTGCTGGCATGAAAATCTTTTTCTAAAGCCCTAAAACGAACTCGTAAATTGCGGTGCTTTAGATAATGCTCTTCGCCTAGTTGAAAGTCCTTCTGTTGAGTCTCCAAA
Source organism: Flectobacillus rivi (assembly GCF_030056655.1). Lineage (NCBI taxonomy): Bacteria > Pseudomonadati > Bacteroidota > Cytophagia > Cytophagales > Flectobacillaceae > Flectobacillus > Flectobacillus rivi. Next base: position 516,153 of record NZ_JASHIE010000002.1, on the reverse strand, counting down.
CCAAAAAGATATTCTTCATGTTCAATGGCTTTGAGCAAGGCTTGAGTTTCTGTTCTTTCTTGCGCAAATTGTTCCTCCAAAGCAATCCATTCATTTTGTAATGGTCTTGAAAGGTTCAACTCTCTCAAATGTTCCATCCAAGTTTCGAAATATTGAATTTCATCTCGAATGAAGCTCAAATTTGATAACCATTGCTGGTTTTCTCTATGATAAAGTTCAAACTTCAACGAACTTGTTTTGGGTTCAAATAGAACGTTTTCCATAGCGTTTGTCATTTTTGATATGTCAAAGTTCTACCTTTTTAGGAACCTAACATAGAACATTCGTCATAAGTAATACTGATAAAAGTCAAAGTGAAAAAAGCAGTTTGTGGGACTGTTGGGAAAAACACCTACAACGGTAGATAGCCTAAAAAAACGGTTTCCTCAACCAAGAAAACCGTTCGCCATCCCAAACTAACAAGTAAAATTATTTGTGGAAATGTGCTTTACTTCCTGCACATATCCGACCGTTTGTATTACAACGATTTGCACAAAAATCTGTACAAACGATGTTTTATATCATAGAAAGCCTTTTCAGCTTTTTGGAAATTTTCACGAATGACAATATGGCGATTATAGATTTCTTCACCCAGTAAAAAGTCTTTACCCATGGCGTCATCATCAAATCCCCATTCTTCTTCAATAATAGACTGATTTACGGCATCAATGTCGCCAGCAAGATTGTCTAATTCACGATTGAAAATAAAGGTTTCATTTTGTACTTCATGCGAAGTGTTTTTCTTGTTAACATTCGCAATAAGTCCTTTTAGATATTTGATTTCTTCTTTGAAAAAATCCAAAGATTTGAGCCATTCGCTATTCTCGCGGTGATAGAATTGATACTTAAATGAACGGTCAACTTCTAGGTTTTCGATAGTGCTCATGATGGTAAAGGTTTTGTTTTGTTATAGAAAAATATAAAAAGACTAAGTCAAGATGGTAATAATAGTATCTTTCATACTGCTTGATTAGCAATTGATTATGCTACAAATTTGGCTTATTCCTTATAGGCAAACTAAGAGTAAAGTCATTTGTAGATATGATTTTTGTTGGAAAGAACCGAACAAGTAGGCAAGGCGATACCCGTAATGTTTGATGTCAGATATTGGATGTCAGATTTCGGATATATATCCTCCTTTTGGGAAGAAACAAAACTACTTTACCCTATTTCCGAAATCAGAAATCCCCAATCTACAATCGTCACAGCCCCTTCATCTAATGCCTTTTTGCCTGATTCCTATTTCCCTATTTTAAAATATCCTTTTTATAGATATCATCGTAAATTACCAAACTTCCAAAATCATCAACATCGGCAGTGATATAGGTAATGAAGACTTTCACAGGGGTTTCTAAACTAAAGCTAGTAGGACTCAAATGTGGCTCAAAACGCTTTTTGACAAACTCTTCAACCAGATTTCTATCTTGAAAAAGCATAGTTGCTAATTCATAAGGTTTTTCGAGACGAATACAGGCATTGCTCAAATAGCGCTTATTTTTACTAAACAAATCTTTACGATTGGTATCGTGCAAATACAGTGCATACGGACTATCAAAGTCAAATTTGAGCAATCCCAACGAATTATCACACCCCGCTACCTGACGAACCTCATAAGGAAAATGGTCTTTCGATACCGTGCTCCAATCAATACTGTTGGCTTCTAGCACAAATCCTTTTTCATCGATTAATTGATAGCCATTATTTTCAAAAAAACTAGGTTCTTTTTGTTGAATTGGCAATAGCTCATTGAGCGCTACATTTTTAGGAACTTCGTAGTAAGGGAAAAAGGTAATTTTATTGATTTCCGAACAGAGCGTTGGCGTTGGGGTAATAGGCTTACCCACAATCGTTTTCATACGCATCACCAAGCTATCTCGATCATATAGCGCCAAGGTTGCTGAAGGAATATTGATTTGGATATATCGCTGATTGTCAAGACAATTGATGACGCGCCAACGATTAAGATTGAGAATGAGCTGCGTACGCAACTTGGTTAATGGAATCGACAGTTTTGACAGAGTAACTGGTCCAAGAATTCCATCAGGAACAATATTGTATAAGGACTGAAAACCTTTCAGCGCATTCGTAATCATGCCTTCTTTGAGAAGACTAACGTCCGTCATCGTTGGTAAAAAACCTAAATAATAGAGCTTTTTGATGAGCTCTTTATTTTCGGCAAAAGTCATAGTCTGAGTGACAAGTGGTTCCTGAAAACTATCATTTTCAATGAACATATTTAGCCGAGTCAATAAATTTTGTGTAGCCTGATAACCATAAGATTGCGGTTGTAAAAAAGAAATAACATCCTTGACACTGCCTTTGGGGTAGGTGTTGAGGAGCATCTCAGTAGGGTTGAGGCAATGATTAGTATATCCCAATCCATTATAGGATAAATCTACCGACGTAACACCATTAGCAATATCCTTATAAAACTCCATGATAGAGTGCGTTAAGATAAGTTCATATTCCAAGGTTGGAAAATGCTTAGACGACAAATAACTATAGTGATATTTGGCACGATTGAGTCCGTAGTCAGAAGCGTGTTTGAGTACCTCTAGGTATTCTTTTTGATAATCCGATGTACCTTCCAGCCAAACAGTTTTGTAAGAAATACTTTGGTAAAAAGCGGTTATTTCAGAAGGGTTTTCTATTTGCAACTCTTTAGCATAAGCTTGGTCAGAATGCAATTTTTGAATAAAGGATTTTAAATCTTCTTGTGTTTGAGCAATAGAAGTATTGTTCCATGTCACTCCAATAATGAGACAAAATGTTAATAGTTTTTTAAGGTAAGATTGCGCTTTCATGCTGTTTATTGATTTAGGTTAGGCAAATGATAAATTCATCAATGAATGCTTGGAAATGCCTTTTGTACCAAGCGTTTCAATCAAAAGAAGGGAAAGTAGCGACAATTGTAGAAGAGTCTTGAGTGGTTCGCTTGAAGACAATGTGCTTGATGGTAGAAAAGCAAGTCGTTTGTTGGTATTTGTTCAAATGCTACAGGCCTTTTGTCATGATAGACAAAAGGCACTGTATTATATGAATGCTTCACGATTGATGGGTTCAATCAGGGCCAGATTGTTTTTCAGTAAATCGATATTTGCATTTCCAACATGACGCCAACACTCCTTCCCATTGTATAAAATTAAATAGGTCGGCAATTGAGTCACCTTGAAAGTCTTGGCTACCTCTGGGTTATTTTTTACACTAACCGCAAGATAGCTCGCAATGGTTGGATTGTTTTTTTTGAGTCTTTCAAAAACCTCCAACTCTTCCTTATGAGTTTCGTAGAACAACATAAGGACTGGTGTTTGTGTGTGACTTGCCATAAGTATTTCAAATTTTATCCCCTGTTTTGATAGCAAATATTCAAGAAGAAATAGCTCAATAGAATGAGTTTAAAGGGTACAAATAATGACTTTTATCAGTAGCGGATTTACTGATAAAGGTCACAAAATCAGCTAACTGAGCTCATGAAATTTATAGCTATTTTAAAGGAGATTTGTGCTCAACAAAACAGATAAAGCTATGAAAACGATCTTGTTGCCAACAGATTTTAGTCTCAATGCCAAACATGCTGCCGACTTTGCGGTATCGCTGGCGGGGCTTATCGATGCAAAGATTATCTTGCTACATGCTTACGAATCGCCTGTTTCGACAACACCCTTTGTATTGCCTTTGCCTCAGCAAGGTTTGATGCAAGAAGCTTTGGAAGAAACACGTACATTGTTGGCACAAACCAAGGACGATATGCTGGCAAAATATGGAGATGTGTTAGCCAATAAGCTTGAAACAAAATTGGTTTTTGGCAATCCAGTAGATAATATTTTGGAAGCCTCAGAAGAATTAAGACCTGATTTTTTAGTAATAGGAAGTTTAGGAGAAGGTGGTATTTTGGCCAATCTGTTTGGTTCAACTGCATTAAGTATTGTACAAAAAAGCAAAATCCCAGTGTGGATTATACCACAACAATCCACAATACACACCATTAAGGAAGTGATATACGCCAGTGATTTGGAAGGAGATGAAGTAGGCTGTATCAACAAGATTATCAACATTGGAGAGCTGTTGGGAATAGATCATACCAAGTTGGTTCATGTAAAAGAATACTTGAGCCCAGAGGTATTCCCATCAAGTGAAATCATTGATTTATTGGAGGAGGAGTTCGGAGGCGAAAAAATCATTTTCCGCAATTTGTATCGCGATGATACCATCGTAGGTATTGACACATACATTCGAAATCAAAAACCAGATGCTGTGATTTTGGCACAACGCCCTAAAGGCTTTGTCGAAAAACTTTTTCATGAAAGCATTATCAAGCACTTGACACTCAGTTCACAAATTCCTTTGTTGGTGTTACAAAAGAAATATTGATTACAAAATAAAGTTGAGGTTTAAGGTTGACGAAATTTTCGTCAACCTTATTTGTTTTATGGGTAAACCAGCACCCTACATCTCTTTCGCAATAATCCCCCTCGTAATAAGTATTTCTTGTTCTAATTCCTTAATAACCTGCTCAAAATAATCATGGTCAAATTCTTCACGCTTCTCTAGTTTTTCCGCCAAATTGGCTAGTTCATCAAAGCCACTCGATAAGGCAGTTCCTTTGAGTTTGTGAGCTAGTGACTTGATACCATTAAGGTTTTGCTGGGCAAATAATTCATGCAACTCTACCAAAAACTCTTGTAATTGTCTATCTGCAATTTCAAGTAACTGACTCATAAACACAGTATCATTTCCTAACCTGTGAGACAAATCCAGTTTATTAAAATGGATTTTTTCATTAGAAGATGCACTTTCTCCTTTAACCGCTATTGGTTCCAAGTTGGGTTCAAGATTGAGCCATTCTTGAAGGGCTTTTTCCAAAGCTCCTTTCACAATAGGTTTGGTAATATAATCATTCATGCCTGCCTCTAGGCATTTATCTCTTTCGCCTTTTACGGTTCCTGCGGTTAAGGCAATAATAGGCGTTTTCATTTTACCATTTTCATGTTCACGAATCAAGCGCGTTGCTTCATAACCACTCATAATAGGCATTTGAACATCCATCAAAATAACATCTACCCAATTGAGCTTAAACAAATCTACAGCAACTTTGCCATTTTCAGCCTCCAAAAGTTTGGCTTGTGGTAAGAGCCCTTTTACAATCGTTCGAGCCAACATCATGTTTACGGGGTTATCCTCCACAATCATGATGTTTATTTCTTCAGCACTGAGCCATGGTGGAGCTTCTGGCGTTAGGTTCTCTCCTGCATGAAGCGAATCCAACTGCGATAAAGCATTGAAAAGATTACTTAAGCCAATAGGTTTCATTAATCTTTGCTTCACCGAATATGTTTTGCAGGCATCTATAATTTCTTGGTTGTCTGACGAACTGCATAACAATAGAATATCTTGTTTTTCGGGTGTGTAGTCAGGTAGTTTCCGAATGTGTTTGATACTTTCGAGACCATCCATGTATGGCATGTGGTAGTCCATCAACACCAAATCATATTTGCGACCTTCTTTCAGGAAATCTAAAGCCTGAATACCATTTTCAGCTTCGTCAGTGGCAATGGACTTAATCGCCAACATTTCTTTTAAAATATGTCGGTTATTGGCGTTGTCATCTACAATCAATACTTTCTGTAGTTTTTCCAAATTATCCCATTGCAATGGGTCTCCTTCTTCAGCTTTTACGGTGATTTCGAAGTAAAATGTACTCCCAATTCCCTTTTTACTCTTGAGTTGGAGGGTACTTTTCATTAAGCCCAAAAGCTTATTTGAAATAGTCAAACCTAAGCCTGTACCACCAAATTTGCGAGTTGTAGATTCATCTTCTTGTGAAAAAGCATTAAAAATTTTAGCCTGATTGGCTTCGTCAATCCCGATACCTGTATCTCTTACCGAAAACTTAAAATGCCATTCACCTTCATTATAACTTTGGTATGCTTCTACTTTTAACTCTACCTCTCCTTGGGTTGTAAACTTAACGGCATTGCCCAAAAGGTTTACTAAAATTTGTCTTAAACGAATAGGGTCAGTCCAGACAAATCTTGGAATATCATGAGAAATATTGAGAAGGACTTCTAGCTTTTTGCTGTCCGCCTGAAAAGCTATCATGCTAATAATCTGATTACCTAAATCGAATATGTCGGTTTTTTCGATGGATAATTCTAATTTGCCAGCTTCTATTTTCGAGAAATCAAGAATGTCATTGATAATGTCCAATAACGAATGTGCCGATTGCGAAACCGTCGACATATACTTTCGTTGAGTTTCCTCTAGCTTGGTTTTCATCAACAAGTCCGTAAATCCGATGATACCGTTGAGAGGTGTTCTGATTTCATGACTCATATTAGCCAAAAATTCAGACTTCGCTCTGGCGCCTTGTTCGGCGAGTTCTTTGGAATTACGTAACGAAAAAGCAAAACGATAAGTTAAAATAAGGTTTTGGAAAAAGATAAAACCCAGATAGCCCATCGAAAAATAAATAGGATAATAATCAATTACTTGGTAATGTCCTAAAATACTAAGACTGATAGCTATACCAAAAAAAGCCATGCTCAGCATAGCGTAAAGTGTACCTTGTCGCTTGTTAAAATAGGCTCTAACTACCGTAAGGAAATTATACCCAACAAAAACTAATACTAAGTAGTAGAAAAGGTTTGCGCTATAGGTAAATACATGAATAGGAGCGGCAAGCATCATAATGAAAAATGCCAAGCTTACTCCTGCCATAAAATAGATAAAAAGGTCGTCGGTTTCGTCTGGATAAAGTTTTCTTAAGAATAAACTGTAAATGAATATGCCCAAAAACATAGCACCATATTCGAGATGAATTGTCAAATGCCAGTCGAGACTAGGGAATAAATAATGGAAAAAATAGAGATTGTCTACGCCAATTACTCGATATACAAAAAGCAAACAGAATACGCCAAAATAGAGTACTTCCTTTTCGTGTTGTCCCATCAGATACAACCCAAAAAACAACAAACCACCCATCACCAAAATCCCTGTGAGTAACATATCTGATGCTAACTCTAACTCACGCTCATGATATACACGACTAGGCGTGCCGATTTTGATAGGGCGTGAAGCTCCTCCTTTATAGTGATCAAAATTGGCGATTTGAATTACTAGGTCGAGGGTATCTTTTTGCACGGCATATACCTGAACCTGCGGTAACCAATGAGGCTCATAATGTGCTTTATCTTTAGCGACTATTCCATTGTGGGCTATTTCTACATTATTCACCCAAAAACGATAACTGGTATAAATAGAAGGGATTGAAAATGCTAAAACAGGTGTTTTTTGAGCATCGATAAGCAATCTCAAATGGTATGTAGCATAGCCATACGCCTTGGCCGACTCATTGATTTGAGGGATTTCATTCCATACTTTAGTAAATTTTATGAAGTAGTCGGGTTGATGTTGCTGAACTTGTTGAAGTGTAAAAAGTTTTTCCCAATAAAATGCCCACTCTCCATCTAAAGAAATGGGAGCGTGTGCGTCTAAATTTACACTTCTCAAATCTATTTGTCCCGAATTAGTAGCGTAAACTGTATCAAAAATAGTAAATAAACTTATGATAAGCACCAATCGTCTTACGAGATTAATGCTCTTATTTTTTCCACTCAAGAACCTCATAGTCGCTTGGTTAGATTGTTTTCAAGATATCTTAAGGGATACAGGATATAAAGTAATTGTCAATCGATAAGTAAAAAATACTCCCTTAATTTCTGCAATTGTATTGTAAAATACGACGTTTATCTGGAATGTGCTAATTTTGTGCCAATAATTTATGTTTCGGAAACTTGGCTCTACAAATCCTAAATAATAAATTTTTTCAAAAAAATACCGAAGGAATAGACGTAATAGTTCTGAGTGAAAGAGATTTTAATCTTCGACTTTGACTAGCGCTGTAGTTACCACTTGTGCCATGGCTTCTGCCGAATCGCAACTAACAAGATGACGGAAAGGATGTAGTAAATGTTCGCCATAAAAATCATCATGTTCGGCCTCGTAGGTCATACCATAGACACTATTACAAAGCCAAAGTTGATAATGCTTTTTGCGAATATCATAAAGTACAATTGGGTTGATTTGGTTGGGTTGTCTTTCAAAACACACCAGCATAATAGGATGATCTAGCAGGCCTAATCCATTAAGTGAAGGTACAAGGTTAGCATCAAAATATTCATAATGGTACACTTTACTCACTTGCCCTGCTTGCTCTATAAGAATTTGCAGCTCTTTTAAACGTTCCTGAATTTCGACCAAAGGGGTGTTATCAGCAGAAAAAGCCGACATAGGATACCATTGATTATTTCGAAAATCCAGAAATTCCATCGCAGTTTTGGCAAGGTCAAGTTTATAGTCAAACAATCGATAGCCTGGCACAAAATAGCCTGGGTAAAAGAATGTTAACCCACGCTTGATACAGAAGTCCATTTTCAGAAACATCAAATATTTGCCAAGACTATGTTTTTTATAATCAGGGTCGTAAAAACAAGAAATACCCGCACCGCTATCATGTCCTAAGTCAAAAAAACCTGTAGCAATAAGTTTCTCTTTGTCATAAACATTTACTTCGTAAGCATTAAAAATATCTCTTTTGGTATTGTTAAAAAGTAATTGTTCCAACGAATTCGAGGTTTCGAAGGTAATGTGACTACGATATTTATCAAATAGCGTTTCCTGAATCGGTTTGATTTGAGCAGGCTGGATTTCTACTTCAAATTTGCTGTTAAGCTTTTGAAGTTTGCTTTTGGTAGTAGGAAACTCAGCTTCAAGAAGGTTGATTCTAAGCCACAGTGCACTGTAGAATACGTGGTTGAACTTAAGAAAGTTTGTCGTAAAAACACTTTGCCCCATTCTAAACCACCCGTCGGCCAAATAATGGTCAAGTTCATGGGCATCGATAAACAAAGGGTTTTCTATTTCTGCAAACATTTCTTATGGTAGTCGTTAATTCACAAATTTAAGGATTTTCGTTGAAAAGCTCATGAGGTATTTAGCTGTCGGATACCATCTTTGAGTAAATAGATTAAACAATCAAAGTCGTTATCCGACAGTTCTACGCTTATTGCAAGGCTTGTCCTTCAAACTCGATACCATCCCAGCCAAACTCGATAAAATTGCGAATATTTTGGTGGTCTGTACCTTCTGGATTTTGTAATACATCGTTACGATAAAATGCGCCAAAACAAGCCAATGTTTCTTCTTGACTCAAACCATTGAGTTTAGCAAACGAAAAAACCTTGCATGAACCAGAGTTTTGACCTGCTTCATTAACGGTATTTCCATTACGAAATTTTGTTGGTTGGAATTGGTACGAGGCATCGATTACCGCAATCACTTCCTGAAACTCGATAGCTTCAGGGCTAGTTTTTATTTTTTCAATGAGAGAATTAACAGACATATTTGAAACGTTTTTTACCGTGAAGATAGATGATGTAAGCCAATAATCAGGAAATTGTTTAAAATAAAAGACGCTTCAGATGCGCTATGCTCAGAAAATTATGCTAAAAAATGAAGCTCAATCAAGAAAAATACTCAATCTACGATATAGATAAAAATCCTTATTTATGAAGATTGTTGAAGTGTAATGGAAATTACGTATAGCTACCAAAGTCTTAAATATAAGCTGATAACTACGGCACGAATATTGTTAGAGAAATACTATTCTTTATTATTATCAATGAAGAATTTCTAGTGTAATCTTCCTTTATCCTTACATCAAATTTTGAAACAGTTCAGTAAACTTAACCGCACATTAATTTAACTGAGCCTATTGCCGTTTACAGAAAGGACAAAAAACCTATCAAAAATAGCAGTAGCTTAAATAGATGTTCTAGTATCAAAACAAGAAAGCACGAATCGCACTAAGTAGATATTATTATTGGGTTATCCAATTAAATAGAGTCTCTCGCACAATAATCTGCGCATCTTAGCCGCATAAGCATCCTTGTTTGGTACTACCAAGTAAAAGGAAATTCACATCCATTTATTTTTTACCAAACACAATCTATACTATGTACATTTTGCCAAGAGTAGTATTATTCTGTGCTATTTTCAGCTGTATTGTTGAGATAGCGGCCGCCCAAGATGTTAGTATAAATATTTTGAATCAACCCGCTGCTGTAGCCAAAGGCTCTAGTGTTGGTCGAGTCACAATTGATATTTGTAACAACGATGGTGGTATCCGAACGGCTGCGGCCAATAAGTTAAGACCCCTTATTAGCTTTCCAAGCCCCCTGGTTGGGTCGACGGTGGTTCCTATCAGTATTACAGGTTGGACAGTCCTCTCCAACGATGGACAGACCATTCGCCTAGAAAACACCCTGCCTATTGCCCCAGGGACTTGTAGTCAAATCGAGGTTGGGTATACTGGTGTAAATGTTGGTGGTCCGCTCACCATCACAGGAACACTAGGATTTAATGGCCCGCAAACGACTGGCAATTTGACTGGTAATGACAATAGCACAACTTCAATCACGGTATATCTTGATACTGACAACGACGGAGTAGCAGATAGCATCGATTTGGATGATGATAATGACGGTATTTTGGATACCATAGAAAATGCACAGTCAAATGCTGATACAGACGGAGATGGTGTCCCAAACCGTATCGACTTGGATAGTGATAACGACGGTATCAATGACGTAATCGAGGGAGGTGGTATCGACACCGATTTTGATGGAATTGCAGATGGCATTATTGGTGGAACTGGAATACCTGCAAGCGCTGGCACTGGTTTGATATTGTCTGATACAGACCTAGACACTCGCAAAAATCCGTATGACTTAGATAGTGATAATGATGGAATCAATGACATCATCGAAAGCGGCAATGCCGCATTGGTTGATGCCAATGGCGACGGAATCGTTGATGGAACCGATAGCGATCTTGACGGTATTATGAGTAGTGCCGATGGAAGCTCTAATTGGGGCGACACTAACGACCCCGTTCCTCTCAATAGCGATGGTACAACAGGCGCAGATTACCTCGACTTAGATAGTGATAATGATGGTTTATCAGATTTACTCGAAAGTGGCATTAGTAATACTGCTACTTTGGATATAAATGGTGACGGAAAAATAGATAGTATTATAGATCTTGATGCCGACGGAATTATTGTCTCAGTCGACGGATCTACCAGTTATGGCGATGCCAACAGTCCAACTCTTCCAGATCTCAACAATTCAGGTACGCCAGATTACCGAGAATCAAATCCAGATATGGACGGTGATGGCGTTTCAAACACTCAAGAAATAGCGGATGGAACAAACTATACAGATGGGTGTAGCTATAATGCTACCAACCAAATACTAGCCAATACCTCCACATTATGGCGGAATGCCGACTGTGATGGAGATGGCGTAACCAATTATAAGGAGCTTACAGGTACAGACAACAATGCCCTAGCTACCCTAGATAATACCAATCCAAAGGATGGATGCAGCTATAATACTGTTGACCAAGTGTATGCTTCCACAACATTGGCGTGGAAAGCCTTGGATTGCGATGGCGATGGACTCACCAACAAAGAGGAAATAGACCCAAACAATGACGGTATCCCTGATTTAAATACTACCAATCCCCAAAAACCTGATACCGATGGGGATACTTTCAACGATAAAGTCGATGCTTGTCCATTAGTAGCTGGGATTGCACCAAATGGTTGTCCATTGGATACAGATAAAGATGGCTTGGCAGATGTAACAGATTTGGACGATGATAATGATGGTATTTTAGATACCGTAGAAAACGCCCAACTTAGTGCTGATACTGATGGAGATGGAACACCTAACAGGATAGATTTAGATAGCGATAATGATGGTATCAGAGATGTAGCCGAAACGCTGGGTATAGATTTGAATGAAGATGGGATGGTAGACGGACCTGTCAATCTGCAAGGCGTACCATTAGCGGCAGCAGCGGGTTTAGGGCTAACGCCACCCGATACCGACCTTGATGGTAAGCTGAACCCTTACGACGTAGACAGCGATAATAATGGCATTTCGGATCTTTTAGAGGCCGGGCTAAACCCCAATTGGGATTTGGATGATGATGGAAAAATAGATTGTACAGGAAACTGCGACACCGATGGTGATGGTGTACCAAATGTATCTGATGGCTCGTCGAGTGACTGGAAAGATGCTCCAATTCCAGATTTAACCCCAACTACTGAAATCAATAGCTTAGATTTTTCGGGTTCTTCTAATGCAAAAGATATTGTTGTAAATGTTTTTGAAAAAAATAATGTTCAAAATGTGTTGGGGAATATCACAGGATTTAGAATTACCAAAATCTCAGGGTTTGATATTACTTATTCTATCAACACAGGAACGTCCAATGTCATGGGAGGGGCTACTAACAGTAACGGGGATTGGTTATTTTCTGAAAATACCAACTTTATTACCGTAACGGCAAAACCAGGAGTTAGTATTCCTCAAAATAGTTTTAAAAAAATAGGGTTTACTGTCACTAGAAGAGGAGGTATTCCTGCTAATACTAGCCAAAATATCACAGTAACGATTCTTTATGGTTCGGGAGGAGAAGGACGTGTGGATAATAATATTGTCGAAACTAGAATTACTGCGAATTAAGCGTTGTCTAATCAAACAATCCGTTTGTGCATTGATAAAAATGGTTAGGAGTACTTCAATTTGAAGGTATTCCTAACCATTTTTAAGTATTAATGCTATTGGCATTAAAATTTATACAAATAGGGCTTTTACATTGAAAAGGAAGTTGATCGATTTTTGGTATGATTTTCCAATTGGAATATCTCGGTCATAAACAAAAAAACTTCTCGAATCCACTGCTGTTATTTTATAGATATTGATCAGATAAGCATGGTGAACTCTTCTAAAAACACCGCTTGGGAGAATATTCATCAAACCTTCGATAGACTCATTAACAATATGAACGTTGTTTTTGGTATGAACCTTTGAATAGCTACCAAACGCAGAGAAATACTCAATCTCATTAAAATTAAATTTAAGTATTTGAGTTTCAGATCTTATAAACGCATAGCTATCTTCAATACGAGTATTTGATAAAATAGGAGTGTATTGAGCTCTATTCAAAGCTCTCCATACACGTGCCTCACAAGAAGGTTGGAGCAAAAAGTCGACGATATTTTCGTACTCATAAGCTGATGAAGCTAATTCTTTGATGGGGCTAACCACCACAATAGGAATACTGGATGGTAACTGGTAAATCAGAGACTGTATATCTTGATCGTTTGTTAAAGTAAGAAAAATCGCATCAAACAATTCTTGTTGTAGGCACAATTGAGCTGCAGCGATATTTGGCGTCAAAACTACCTTTCTAGAGGTAAGTTTTTTGATTTTGTTTGCTAAATCAAGTGACGACTCTTTTAGCGGGTTAATGAGTAGGTAAGCATTGTTATTCATAATTACACAACTATAATAGCATAGATGACGGTACAAATATGCCAATGTGAACAAAGATAAAATGGGTAAGCAATACCAACAAACGACAATAAATGTGTTATTGCGATTGTATTATCAAATGAATCAATGTTGTGTAATAGTAATGTCCTATGTGAAAGAAGAAATCAAAAGGACGCTTTATTGTATTGAAGGGTAGCGGTAAAAAAATAGATTTTAATATTTTTTCTAACATAAAATTATTGAAACCTAGCTAGAAAAAAAAGAACAATGAATTAAATATAAAATACGTAGAATAAGAATGTCTATCGCTGAAAAAGAAAATAACAATATAATAAAAAAGCTCAGAAATTTCTTTCTGAGCTTTTGCGGTCTGGACGGGACTCGAACCCGCGACCCCATGCGTGACAGGCATGTATTCTAACCAACTGAACTACCAAACCGTTTTGTTGATGCAAAATTAGTACTTATTTCTTACAATGCAAACTCACTTCAAGCACTTTCTGAAAAGTTTTTTGTAATGGTTGCCATAACTATCTCATTATCTGAATAAAATGAAAATGAAAAAATTTGAAATTTTTTATAAAAAAAATTAAAGTGGTGCTGAATAGGCCTAAAATGCACCTTTTTAGACAGAATTTATACTTTTAAAATCGGGAATTTAATCTGAATCTGATAGTATCTTTTATCAAAAGTGGGTCATTAGGCACAAAAAAAGAAAGGTAGGTGCTTATGCTTGAGTCATTTTTAAGTTGCGTTGAAATAATTTCATAGGCTAATTCTTTGATGTTGGGTTGAAGCTCCAAACGGTTTTTAAAGACATTTTTAAGTAAATCTAAAAAGGAATGATACTGTTTGTTGGTTAAAGAAGCGGATACTTGCTGAAGTTTTTGCCAACTTAAAGTATCATCAGGTATATTACCGAAATATAAACCAAGACAATTAAACGCATCTTGATTTTTTTCCCAACCTTCCCACAGAATGGCTTGAGCTCTATTGAACATGTACATCTTATTTTTGTAAACCAAAGACGCTTTTACAAATTGACCCGCTGTATGATAATTGTCTGCCACTTTTTGATAATACAATATCGCTTCATCATGCTTCTCAAGTTTCGTATATAAATCTCCTACTTTTTCATATTGCTCTGTTTTTATGTAGTATTCTATCGCTTTGTGTATAAGGTTAGCTTTTTCGTAGCAAATAGCGGCTTGATGATAGTTTTTGAGGTATTTAATATAGATAGAAGCTGCTTCTTGATATTTTTCGCCCTTCTCCAATGTTTGAGTCGCTAAATAATATTCTTTCAATAATTTCAGGTAAACAAAGGCTGCTTCTGTGTACTTTTCTTCACGGATGAGCTGTTCTGCTGTTGCACGATATTGTCTTCGTAATCGTTCGATGCTACTGTCGTCTATATTTAAACTTCCTCCACCATGCGCATGTGTGTTATTGCCAAATAATGAAAGTGAATCACGATATTTCGAAAATCCTAATGAGCCATTATTCTCAGAACCTCTATGGGTGCCATCGTCGATAGGAATGGCATATTTGAGCGCTTCCAAGGGATTTTGGGCTAATAAATCAAACAGTTTATCAAGATATTTTTGATTACGATTTTCTAATGAATGAAAGTGCTCTAGCATTTTCGACAACAAAGAATCCTCTTTGGTTTTGCGCGAAAGCTGTTTTGCGTTATCGTTAGCTGAGGTAGCCTTAAAACTTAGCAATATATTCGACGCAATAGAGATAATGATTTTGTAGAACAGTAATAATGCTTTTTCAAAAATGTTCAGAGGTTTGTCTAACAGAGGTTTTTCTGGTGTTGGTTGTGTTTCTAATCGTGAAATAATTTCGTCAGGACTTTCTGAGGGGTTTAGCAGTAATGTTTTAATTCTACTAGGTAAAGTCAGGCTATTGGCAGGAGTTATTGGTTCTGTCTCCCACAAATCAGGGGTTTGTACTATTTCTATCCAATTGATAGGTGTTGAAAGTTCAATAAACCCTAAGTAAGGATGTATCAAAACAGACATACGAGAAAATAAAAAGCAGGCATCCTCTTCTGTGAGTGAAGGGAATACTGTTGACTTTTCTGGAATATATACTTGGTTAAATGCTTGATATATAATTTGATGCTGACGAATATCTATTGGAAAATGATGTTCGGGAATAATCACCAAACATCCCCAAAGACTATTGGGTGTAGCATCAGGAATAGTAAAACAGGTGATATTTTCAAGACTTAATCCTAAGGCTTGGAGCTCAAAAAGCCAAGATTTAATAGCACTTCCAGCAATTAACAAACCTACCTTGGGATACAGATTTTGTTGATGAGGCTTAAGTTGTAGTTCCATAGTTAATGATATCTTGAATAAATGTATCTATATATTTTTCCCTAAAATCCTTTACCTCTAATTCCTTGAGTGGAAGGTTGGGTAAAAAGGAAGTATTGCCACAACAATCCTCTTTAGTACTCATGGCAATAGGTTCTTCCATCACTGTAGGAAAGTAAATAAACTGATTTTGAGCTGTATTTTCCAGAATACATAATCCAAATGAGTTAGTGTGGATTCTAGCGCCATTCGGAAACTCAAAAATGCCATTCTTTATCGCTTGGGCAGTTAGATGGATGGTTGTCGATAGGCTTGATTGGATAGTAACTCTATTATTATCATCAAAAGACAAGCTATGTCTGTTTAATAAAATTTTATTTTCCTTACTAATACCTACCTCAGTAATGTTTTTAAGAAAGTTAACACTGGACTTTGTCTCTGATTTTTTAGCTTGAATATTTACTTTTTTTGTTGTCTGAAAATCATTTGTTTCTACTGTAGATGTCTCGATTTTTATGGCGCCAGTTTGAGGTGATTCTCCGTTCTCTAACACATAAGTGTACTTCATGTTTTTCTGTATCATGTAGAAATGATTTCCATCAAAAAAGAGGTTTTTCCATTTAAAACTGGCAAGTCCTGTTGAGCCCCAATATCCTGTATTGATATTGTAAATACTTAATTTCTTATGTGAATGCTGCGCAAGTACAAAAGCCAGCAGTATCACCTCATTTGACATATTGATTCCTAGGGCATAGGATTCTGCCATTTCCTTACGATCAAGTAATACTTCCCAACCTTTGTTTTCGTCTAGCGCTTTACAAAGGGCATTGGCAACAATAAAATAGGTATTGCCATCTTTTGCCTTGAAGGTGAAACGTGCCAATTGAGGCTGAGGAGGTATCAATATTGGATATACATTGCTGTTTCTCTCTCTCTTTTGAGGTGTGGTCTGCTTACTAATGGGTGGTGTTTTTTCCCAAAGTGATTTCAAGGGTAACAAGAGCTCTTGTACTGGCTTAAGACCTTTGTTTTGCTGATAATGAATCTCTATTTTTCCTTCAGCAGTGACATAAATCCAATAGTTAATCATCGGTGCAACCAACGACAATTCTTTTTGTATAGCTGGGTATGCGGTCGATGCTTTGTTCGAAATATAGAAGATTTCTTGTTGAGACTTCTTGAATGATTGAGTGTCGAAAAACTTTTTTATACCATTGCCAGCATGAAGCGAATGATCGAGGAGGTCAAGTCCTTGGATAATAGACTCGATATTCTCGGCTGAAATGGCGGTGTAATCATTGCCAATGACAAAAGATTCTGCCGACATTTTGGCTTTTGGATGCTTGAGCAATGACAGCCAAATAGAGAAAGCAAGTGTTTTGGGTGTTCCCCAATTTTTAATCGAAATATCTATTAAAAATACTCGCTTTTTAGGGTTGTTTTGTGGAGGAAGCTCACGTTGTAAATAAAGCGCTTCGTTATGCGCTAGTCTCGATAAAAGCACTATATCCTCATGGGCAAGTTCTGATAAAAGCAAACGTTCAAGGTTGCCTTTATTGCTCAAATCGGTAACCCCACCCAAGGGTTGTTGACTAGGAATATCTCCTTGAAAAGGTATATGTAACCCTGCCCATAAGCTTTTGATTAGTGCGGCGCTATGAAAAGTTTTAGGATTCGATAATAGCTCCTCATGCCAATCTACTGTATGGTTATCATTTGACTGTTCGATTTCTTGCTCAAAATCCTCAAGGTTAATCTCTTGGATATTGCTTAGTTTGGCTATAATACTTTCAGCATTAGGATATTTTTTTAATAGAAGTGCAATGGGGCGAACATCTTTTTCAAAGATGCTACTGCTTAATGGTTGTTTTTCTGGAAAATGGTTTTGGCTTTTACAAAAGTACCCCAAGCTATTAAATATGCTAATAGATTTCTTGATTGCATAATTGTTGTGGCTACCTTCCAAGAGTTGCTGAAGAACCAATATCCGTTGACTACCTCTTTTTAGATTTGCGGGTAGTTTGGAGACAAGACGTAAGAACTTAATAGCATCACCGACAATATTGTTACCGTGCAATCCATTGTCAAGTTTTAAAAACTGATAATAGAGCTTGTCAATGTTTTGCTGACCATTTGCGCTTGTTGCGATGAATAACAACAATAGTGTACCCAAGCGAGGAATGCCTGTTTTTGATAGTACTCTGAGGGTTTCAATGAGTTGTTCTTCATAGATAATCGTATCACCATGAGGCATAGAAATACAAAGTTGCCCGATAGTGGAGTCAACATCCCATTCCCAAAAATAGTCTTGATATTGCAAATAATACTCTAGGTTATTCATATCATTCAATAGGCAATGTGGTTCAATAGTTAGTGTGATGCACGGGTTTTCTCATAGCTTAGTCTAAAAGAACTTCTCGAAAGTTGCTTGAACTGATAGGCTGAAACTGTAAGTATTTGGCCATTGGAGTTAAATACCAGATAGTCTAGTGGATTGCTAACGAGTTTTTGTTCTAGTGTAGGTAACAAAATTGGGAACTCCGGTTGTAGACCATCAGGGAAAAAACATCTTCCTTTTTGCCAAAAACTAAGCCCTTGTATTGGTAATAGGGGAGCCCCTAATACAAAAGCTTGTTGACTTCCCAATATGACCCATTTTAAAACCGATAGTCGTAAAGCTGGAGCGGTTTCTACATAGTCTTTCAATACCGATAAATCCACTAGCATAGCTACAGACTCCCGTAGCTGTGTTGCTTGAACCAAATCAAATCTTACTTTTTCGGATAAATAAAAAAAGTTGAAATTAAAACTCGGCAACTCTATACCAACAGCTTTTTTGAGAGGTATCCACTCTAAATCTGGGATGCTTCTTTCAGGTAATAAGCTTCCTACTTTAAAGAGTTTTTCTTCTTTTTGGACAAAAAGTTGCTTGTGTAGCAAACTCCTCACTTCCACAGATTGAGTTTGTGTTAATGTCAATCCTCTTAACCAAATATTATCGCCTTCATAAGCAATACTCAGATTTTCCCAATGACGAATGCTACCCCAAAAACGCCCGTCTTTAATTGAAGTGCATAGGTAAAAAGCCCCTAACTCTGTGCCAAGATTTTTTGCCATAATGCATCTATGTTTTGTTGGATATATCGACGTTTTTCCTCTGATTGCAACCAGTTATTACGATTTTGTAAAAAACGTAATTGATCTTTAATGAGATTTTTCTCTTCCCAATTCTCTGCTGATTGTTTCCAGCGCTCTGTTAATGAAATAATTTCTTGCATAAGTACCTCCGCATCTGGTAAGGCATTTTGAAAAGCTTGAGGGTGGCTATCAGGAATAGGTTCTTTTCCTATGACTCCCTCAATCATGGCTTGCAGCGTTTCAATTTGCTCTTCGGTGTCCCAGATATTGCGCATCACCCAAAGGTCGGAAGTAATAACCTCTTGTCTACCAGCCAATAGGGCAGATGCTGCAATCAAATTTTGGATTTTAACCGCTCGCCTATCTGATACACTAAATCCTGTATTGCGTAAACTATGAATCAAATCGACGTATTGGGCACGAATAGGGCTCAAATCTATGTTTTTACTCATGGCTTGTAAGTCCTTGATCGCATTTGGGGTAATACTAGGAATATCTTGAATAGGATTTTTCTGTTGTTTCCAACCTTGAATCAATACCTGTTCTAATTGGTCGGGAGCTACATAGTTGCAGTTGACCCTGATCAAAAATCTATCTAGCAATGCATTGAGCGTTTCTTCTTGTGGCAGTTGGTTACTAGCACCTACAAACATCAACGCAGGAAGCAATCGAGTTTCTCGACCTCTTCTAAAGATGCGCTCATTCAAGGCCATGAGGAGGCTGTTAAGAATAGCACTATTAGCGTTGAAGATTTCATCCAGAAACACCAACGATGCTTCAGGCATCATGCCTTCTGTGTTGGTGAGAAGTTCGCCTTCCTTAAGCTTTCTAATATCAAATGGGCCAAAAATTTCACTAGGTTCAGTAAAACGTGTGAGGAGGTATTCAAAATTATTTCCGTCGACAATACATTGTGATAGGGCGCGAACAATAGCACTTTTGGCCGTGCCTGGAGGACCAAGTAAAAAGGCATTTTCACGAGCTACAAGGCAAATTCCTAGTAAATCTATAATTTCATCTTTTCCTACAAAGGTGTTTTTGAGGTATTCTAAAACTTGGTTTAATTGGGCAATAGCATTCATGTGTAAATGAAGTTGTTTAGCGGGTAAAGTATTGGTAATGAATTCCATAGTTGGCTCTCAAGAGAGGGTTCAATATAGGGTTTTCTATAAGGTCTAGTCTTGAATTTTCGACAACTCTATCAAGGTATAATTGTCGAAGACAAGGATCTTGAAGTTCCGTTTCGAAAGAAAGATTTTCACTATTAAGTGGAAAAGCTATTCCCGAATAATGCCATTTTTCCAGCAATTGGGTTAATAGTTCTATCAAAGGATCTTCAGGCGTTAAAGACTGGAGTATTTCGATTACACTCGGAAGAAAACGAAGCATTAAGTCTGCTGAAAGTATCGTACTTGGTGTTTTAGGACTAGAGAAGTCGTTTAATAAAACCTGTATATCCTCAAGGTTTTGTTTTCTGAATAAGACTAATTGACAAGCAATATAGAGTATTTGTGCTCCCCACAAGGCAGCTTTTTCATCAAAAGGAGGATAACCACGTGGATAACCTATACATTCCTCATTGTATGTTTTTCTAAGATATATAATAGCTTGTTGCTTTTCGGCATCCGAAATTTCAGGGAGATTATTATAAAGAATGGCGCTTTCTTCTTCCCGAATGGTCTGAAGCAAATCCACAAAATAGGTTGAGTTCATGGTCAGGTGTTCAGTTATAGAAAAGCAATATACAAAAATCTAAGAAGTTTTGACGAAGGAAGATAAAAGATTCAAAGTCAGGAGATAATACTGGAGCGAGCAAGTATTAATGCAAAATAAAGTTGCATTAATATGCTTTATGCAAAAAAGATTCTATTACTTCATGAGAAATACTATTTAACTTTTAGCCTACCGCATAAAGCCTAGAGCTAAAATCGGGTAAACCGTAATAGGTATTAAGCCATATTCCGTAAGTTTAAAGTATAAAAGAGTTTTAAAAAAAGCATGAATAGATTTTTGCCTAATGCATACGGCTTACAGTCTAAAGCGTATTAATTCAAAATAAAATTGCATTAATACGCTTTAAACAATGATATTGGCGTTAAGAATTGGTGGGTAGTTTTGCCTGTTTTGCCAACTCAAAATACTTTTTAAAACACTGATACGTAATATCGGCATCCTCTAAGGCATTGTGCGTAGTGTCTTTGCGGTATATGCCAAAGTAATCGGCTACAGATTTGAGACTATACGACTTGGGTGTTGCCATTTTGTTGTTTTCAAATACCTGAAACATCAATACCGAAATACTCATCAAGTCAACTAATTTGAAAGAAAATGGCCAATCAATATTGAGGTCATCGTAGGTAGCTTTGAGAAAATTAATATCGTTGATGACGCTTTGTCCACAAATTACTACATCATGCAGACGCTCATGACTATCGCGGCGAAGTGTCTTACGAATCCAAGTCTCAAAATCCTCCAAGGCATCGTACGAGGAAGGGGCATCTTCTAAATCTTCTAATGAAATTCCGTGGACTTTTTCGGAATAACTCGAAAATGTTTCTTCGTTATCTGGATATACGAGCGTCTCAAATTTGGAAAGTACCTTCCAATCATTATCTGCTAAAAGAGCGCCAATCTGAATGATATCATGATAGCCAGCCTCTTGGCCTGACATTTCTAAATCGAGTATCAAATAAGGCATACGATTTAATATTAGGTTTGTAAATGATTCAAAAAAAATATTTTACCAATAAGGCAAACTACAAATTTAAGAGAACCATCTAAAGACCAAGCAAAAGACGCCAAAAAGTATATCAAATCAGCGCAAAGTGTGGGTTTGAGGGTCAAAAAAGAAGTTAGATTCTTGAAAATTATATTTCTGATAGTTTTTCAAAAAAGCCCTAGTAACAAAAGTATGATGCAACGCCTTGAGCGGAATCACATACAATTCGTCAGGTTCATAAGGTGAATATCCAACGCCAATGACCACAAAAACAGGCATTCGAAAACGCTGGGCATAATGCCTATAATTTTCGAGCTGGTAAGGCTTACACCATTCTATGCCATCGCGATAATAGTCGCTACGGTATTTGCATTCAACCGCAAAAGTCTGTGCAATATCACGAAAGTTAAATTCTAGCGTAAGGTCGGGATAGGTGGTAGTTTCGGCATATTGCCCATTCACAAACTTATCGCCACGCCACTCTTTTACCTTGAAGAGATTTCTTGAAAATTTTTGGACCACATATTTCTCAAAAGCCTCACCCTTTTCATGTTCGGGCGAGTAGTCGCTAGAGGAGGAGTAATCAGTGTCGTAATCGTTGTAATGCTGTGTAGTTTGTGGAGAATTTTCATTTTTTAAAAACACAAAAACAATCGCCCCAATAATCAAAAATAAAATTCCTACAGTCATAAATAAGGTGGTGGTATTGGTAATGAAAGGGATATTAGTATTATTTAGTGCTCTAATTTGAAAACCCAATAAGACTAATATCTGATTTGTATGGCAAAATTAAAATGTATTCTTTAAAGTTGAATAATTTAATGGAAAGATTAGTGAATGCCAGCTAAAAATAACTTGAAGCTTAATCTTTTAGCCATTTCGATTTATTGTTGGATTTAGATAACTCTTTCAAAAATACCAATTACTCTATGGTGATTTGTATCACTTTCAGATAAAACAAGGTCTTTATAGCTAGAGTCATTTGATAGAGGTTTTAAAACGATAGATTGATGATACCATCCGTCTTCATTTACCGTTTTGAAACTTTGGTACTCTTTTACTGTATAAGCCGAACCCGTATCGGGGTCTTGAAGGTCAGTGAGTTCTACCAAAACAATTTTTCCATTCCTCGAACCAGAATGATATCTTGAGAATAAACAAGTCGCTCCATTAGGAATAATTTTGTTCATGGAGTTTCCTAAGACACTGATAGCAAAACTATCTTGTGAAATTCTTATATCTCCTTCTATTTTTAACCATTGTGTTTCGTCATCATAAAAGTTTTGGGCTTCGCTAAATAGCCCTGCCGATGCTTTTAAATGATAATAAGGAATAGCATCTTTAAAAGGAGAAATCTCGTTTCTATTAAAAAATAGCGGTTTCTGCTTTTCCTCTTCTATTTCGGCTTCTAGTTCAATATATTGAGCTAAATAATCTCTTAATTTTTCATCGCATGCATAAATGAAGGTTCCTTTGATTCCTCTTAGCAAAATAGTTTTATAGATATTGATAATATAGTTTTTTAGCTCTTCTGAGTCTTTAATCGAAGTTTTCCCATTTTTATCAAAATACTTATGAGCTAATATCTCAATCTGATTGGTAGACTCATTGTAAGTGATTTCATTTCCAAAGATGATTCCTGAATAGTTAAGGTCATAACCTTGTGTTGTATGAATACAACCTACCTCATTTAGAGCGTTTGCTGAATTAATCCAATCTTCTGAGACACTATTCCAACGTAATTTAACATCCTCTATTTCAATATCATATTTGGATGAGTCATTCTTGGAGATCCACTCCCAAGAGTAGCCTGCAATAAGTCTTGAAAGTCCATACTCTTGATCTCTAAGCTTGATAGCATCAACCATCTGTTGGAGATTTTTGAATAATCTAAGCTCATAATTTAAGGACTTATGTTTCTTTGTAAGAGCTTCAACATCACATTTCAGCAAACTGTCAATAAATTGAACATATGAGTTTCCTCCGTGAACTCTAAATTGAGATTTTAGTTGAAAGACATAAGTACCAGAACGCTCCTTTAGTAAATCGAAATATTGTTGCTTGACATCAGAGGGCTTAATAGACTGATTAGAATCATAAAACAAAAGTGTTTTTTTCGACTGCTTGAGTACCCAATCTAATTCATTTGCCTCTTCTTTGTTAAATCCTAGCCTAGCACAGGCATCGTCAAATGCTTTAAAATATGTGCCCAGATTAACACGTCTCCGAAGGCGGTGTGATTCATCAACTAGGATGATATCATATTGATTTTTGGAAACCTCGGCAGGTCCAATAACCATAGAAGAAGTTAAACCTTTAATATTCTTAAATACTTTCTGGAGTGTCTTTCTAAATGAAGACATGGGCACTACAAGTGCCATGGTAGGATATGGATATTTTTCTTTTAATTTTTGTACTAGTTGAATAAAGGCAGACTCATCTTCACCAAACTCCTTAAAATTGAAATCTTTATTATCTGAATGTAAAAGTTTAAAAAGAAAAATTCCTAGAATGGTTTTTCCAGTACCTGCGCCCCCTTCGATGATAAAATCTCTATACTTTTCATCTAATAAACAGCGCATAATATTCATTAGACCCTCCTTTTGCTCAAAAGATAGTGTTTTGTAAGGAGAGTATTTGAAAAGGTCAGAATTACTAATATGCTCTAAAGAATGCTTTGCAAGACCTTGCATTCTTAGTTGAGTCCAAAGGTTTTGAAATAACTGCCAGTAAACTTCCTTTTTTTGATAGTAATTATGGTTTGCAATACCAACGTTTGCATTGAGTAAGCAATATTTGCCATCACCTGACATATATTTAATGAGATTGGCTTCTATATCTAATGTCGCTGATTTATTGAACCATTCACTAGATATAATTATAACAGAAGTTAACTGATTCTTTTTCTCATTTCTCAGGTGCGCATTCATTCTGGCTAAAGCATCAGTCGTTTCTCCAACATAGGCATGATGAACCTTATCATCACTCAATATGTAAACAATTGGCCAGTAATTTGTTAGTAGGTCTGATTCTTGTAGTAAGTTTGGTGTATGGGTGTTGAAGAGGTATTTTTTAATTTTTAGTGCGTTGGTGTTTATCATAGTTCATTGTATTTCTTTGCATTTCCTTTTGATTTATCTACGGGGTATTTTTGAGCATTTTGTTGTATTTTCTCCAATACAATCTCTTTTACGTCCAATTGATATTTATCAGCTAGTAAGAAGGCATACGCAAATACATCGGCAAGCTCTTCTTTAATTTTCTCAACATTGGCATCTTCAGGCTTTTTCCAAAGGAATAACTCAAGCAACTCAGACGATTCAATACTTAAAGCCAATGCTAGGTCTTTGGGGTTATGGAATTGTTCCCAGTCGCGTTCATTTCTGAAGTTGACAAGCTGTTGAATTATTTCTTGATTTTCTGACATATAGATTTAGATTTTGGGTGTGCTGAAAAATTAGATAAACTATATAGTAAAAGCAAATATAATTGCTTTTAGATGAAATGCTGGAAAGTTCTATATTTTGAGGTATGCAAGCAAAAGAAACTTTTATAAGGAGGACTTCTAAGGGGAAAATAATATAATATAATGGTAAAATATTGAATTGCATTAAACACAAAAAAAGCTCAGAAATTTCTTTCTGAGCTTTTGCGGTCTGGACGGGACTCGAACCCGCGACCCCATGCGTGACAGGCATGTATTCTAACCAACTGAACTACCAAACCTTTGTACAATTTTTGCTTTTTGCGATTGCGTTGCTGAATTGTGATGCAAAATTAGTGCTTTTTTTGGAGAAGTCAATACTTTTGTAAAAAAAAAGCAAAAAAAATTATGAGACAGGCCGAAAAATCTGAGTATCCTCAACATAAGTATTTCTCAAGATATATAGAGTATTCTGATAGTCAGGATGTTATTGAGATGCTTATCAAACAGAAAGAAGAAGTACTTTTTTTGATGAAAAATTTGTCGGTTGAGCAACAAAAATACCGTTACGCCGAAGGAAAGTGGTCAATTCAGGAATTATTGGGACATATCACCGACACTGAACGTATTTTTTCTTATCGTTCTGTATGTATTGCCCGTGGCGAAAAAAATCCTTTGCCGGGCTTTGATGAAAATGAATATATGGAGGCTGCCAACTTCGAATCTCAACCTTTCGAGGATTTATTGGAGCAATATCGCCTAGTCCGTGAGTCGTCGATTGCTCTTTACCGCTCCATGACAGAGGACGTGGCCTCACGCATGGGAAATGCCAATGGTTTTGCGGTATCTGCTCGGGCTTACGCTTGGGCTATCGCAGGTCATGAAGCCCATCACTTATCAATTATACGTGAGAGATATTTGGGATAGGCAACTTTGAAATTTCGGATTTCGGATGTTGGATTTCAGAAGTGTAAGATGCTATATTTTGTAAAAAATAAAGGTATATTTCTACATTTCCGAAATCAGAAATCCCAAATCCCAAATCTGAAATTGTTTGAAATACTTCGTACAGTCCTAATGTGGGATTTCGGATATATATGGCTCTATAAAGGTGTAAGCTAAATTGCCCTACTTCCGCAATCCGAAATCCCACATCCGAAATCCAAAAACCTCTATTCTGTTGTTTCTTTAGCTGGTTTTTTGTACTTGTTAGGAAACAAATAGTTGAAACTTTTTGAATAAAGGATCGACATCCCTCCTGAGGTGAAGGTTTGATATTGGGTGTTTAAAGAACCCAATATAGAGGTTTGTACATTACGGTTGTAGGTCTTCAAACGCAAACTTCCGTCACGCTGAATAAACCATTCTAACGACCAGTCTCCAATCAATGATAGGGCATTGGTTTGGTTTAATGCGGTAGTAAAACCACCACTTCGGGTGATTCTGAATCTATCGTTGAAGTTGTATGAAAAACGTAACTGGAGATTATTGATTAAGTCCTGATTCAAGCCACTTCCGTTGAAAGTTAAGTCGACATTGAGGTTTTGGTCAATCTTTGAAAATACATTACTCAACTGATTAGAAGCCAATTCCATTAGGTTATTGACCAAATTGACCGAAGCAAAAGCTGCTGCCGAATTGGATACCATTTGACCCAAAAGCAATACATTACTTACCTGTCGATTGAGCTCTTGTTCATCGGTACGAATACGGTTTTGAAACGCTGTTACCCCCGAGTTAAATTCTGGGTTTTGTGGATAATCGTGTAATTTCAGATCGAAACTAATAGCTGGTTGCAACAACCTATCTCGCAACTGAATAATGACATCGACAGGGTAACGACGCGTAAATTCTGGACGGTTTTTATAGGTCGATGAACCAGTTGAAACAGTATCAATCACAGAACCCAAATAGTTAACATTTTGTGTATACGCTGCTCTAATATCGAGCATTGCCTCATACGGATTGCCAGACCAACTAATGCGACTTCCTCTTTGAATAGAGAATTTTTTATTGATAATATTCTGGAAAGTAAATGTATAATCTCCTCTATCAAGAGCATAGTCGCCAGTCATGCTAAAGTCGCCTTTAGTATCGATTTTTAAGTTGATTTTGCCTGCTCCATAAGCACGCATAATGTCGCCTGTTTGCTTATCAAATTGGACTTCTCCGTAGGCGTCAGGCGTAAATTCAAATTTGAAATCCATTCGGATACGACTCGATGTATCTTCTTTTTTCTTCTTCTCGTTCTTACTTTCGTCTGGATTTTTTGCTACCAAAAACTCTATTTCTTCTTGACTTCCAGCATCTTGTGCATTGTCCAAAGGAATGTACAATCGAGTCCCTCTGTCACTAATCAAATTAGCATCAATCACAATATTGTTGAACGGGCCGTCTATGGATACCTTGCCACTGGCATAGCCTGTTCCGTAATAAAGGTTGTTGTCTCGTTTGGTGGTATTCAGTAATTTGAAGCGGGACAAATTCAAGTTCAAACCCAATGAAAAATTGTTGCTACCATCGTAATACACCCCGCCCATTAGC
Source organism: Flectobacillus rivi (assembly GCF_030056655.1). Lineage (NCBI taxonomy): Bacteria > Pseudomonadati > Bacteroidota > Cytophagia > Cytophagales > Flectobacillaceae > Flectobacillus > Flectobacillus rivi. Next base: position 488,553 of record NZ_JASHIE010000002.1, on the reverse strand, counting down.
GACGCTTTATTGCCTTCGTCGTCATAAACTGTCATTTTCTTGGCAAAAATTTCATCGACGTCAAAGTGGATTTTATCTTCGAAGTTCAAGGTAGTTTTGAGATAGTCAAAAAACAAAGAGCCTTTTTTGACATCTATAACACCATTGAAAATAGGGTGGCGAAGGTTGCCTGTTATCTTCAAATCGCCGCTGGCTGTTCCTTTCAAATTAGAGAATACCCCTTTGGTAAATGGCTCCAGAATCTGCAAACTAGTCTGGTTTAGATTAGCGGTCAAATTGAGAGAATTGGTTTCCTGCATAGGGTCATACGTTCCCTGAAACTTCAGGATATGATTATTGAGGCGTTCGAGGTCATAATCCAAACGAACGATATGTGCCTCTTGGTCATAAATACCAGAACCTTCAAAATTACCAATCAGGAAATTATCTAGTGTAAGTCCTTCTATTCTCAGTTGGGAGTCGGCATTAATATGCTTATAAACTTCTTTGAGAGATACATCAGCATCGACGGTACCACTAATATTGAGAGCTACGACAGGGGCTAATGTTTCCAGACTAAAGTTTTTAGCCTTAAAATTCATGGCCTCGGTCGAGTCTTCCGAAATTTTTCCATCTAAGGCAATATATTGGTCATCATTGGCAATCATGAAGTTTTGAGCTCCTAAGTCTTTGCCAACAATAGTTACTAGGTTTTCAGGATTTATCTGCCAACGTTTGTCCAATACTTTAAACTCCGACTTATTGAATTTTAGCGATATACCTTCTTGCATAAAGCCTAATGTTCCATTGAGTGTAGCTTCGTTGGTAGTATTTTGTTGGCGAATTTTACTCGTAAAACGAATGCTATTGTCATCGCCCCATGATGCCTCTAAATCAAACTTTTCGGTAGGTTCAAGAATACTGATTTTTTGCTTTTGAGAATTCAAAACCACCGATGCTAGCACCGCTGGAGAGTTATAAAATTTGGAAGAATTGAGGTCAATATGACTACCATAGAATTGGTAGTTTTTACCCAAAATCAAGGTGTCAATTTTAGATTCTAATGAAAAAGTAGAGGTTGAACCAATACCAAAACTACCTTTAAATTGGGTGTTTTTAGAAATTTTTCCCTCAGGATATACCAGCGCCATGAAGGGATAGAAGTCCTTCAATGTCAGCAAATAATCTATTTCATAGTTGAGCGGTACGAAGTACGGTTTTTTAGCATAATAGTCATTTCGCTCTTGCTCATTACCCACAAAATAGAGTGAATATTCTTTTACTAGTTGCATTAAATCTTGGGTCGCTTTTGAGGGCAAAAACTTTCCTTTAAAAGCAATATCTGCTTGCGGCGATTCCAAAGACCATAAGCGCTCTTGAGGCAATATTTTTGAGGTAAATCGTACCGTATCTACATACAAATTGCGAGTATTATAACCCAACACGGTATGATATAACAAAGCTCCCCCTTTCAGTTTGTCGACATTGATACCATCAAATTCGACATCCAAATAGGTAGAAATGCGCCAATCGTCTTTGGTGAAAAATAGATTCCGCAAATTGGCTTTTGTGAGTTTGCCAAAAAGGTCAACTTGTTCTTTTTGATTTCTTAAGTCAACTTTTCCATAAAGGTTAAAAACCAAGTTGGTATCATTCACAATCACCCGACCATCAAAAAGTTGCTTGGCTAGTTTGCCTTTGACATACACATTTTTGTAGTCATATTTATTAAACTGCAAGCTATTGATATCGCCATCAAATTGAAGCTCAGAGTCTTTCCAACTAAAGCCATGACCTTCAATTTTGCCATTGAGCGAGACATTCCCAAGCAAGGTCTCTTCCAGCAAAGTTCCTATCTTAAACTCCTGTGCTTTGACTAATCCCGAATAGGTTGATTTGGCGGATTCTGGCTTGAGTACCATACTCACATCCACGTCCAATTTACCTAATTCGGATTCGAGTAAACCTGTAGTTTTAAACTCTGAAATGGTTCCAATAAAAGTCCCATCAAAATTGACGTAACCAAATTTCTTAATTGCTTTTACAGGATCAGGACCGATATAATTTTGTAAATCTTCTACCTGTACATGCGATTTTTTCATCGCTAATTGCATGTGAGCTTTTGAGATAGAAGGTAGCCCTTTAAAGGCAAAATCACCCCGCAATTTTGATTTTTTGCCAAAGTACAAATCAAAATTTTGGAGTTTAAAATCGTTAACAATACCATCAAATTTACCATTCAAATAATAGGCATCTTTGAATTCATACATATCGTTGACAAACCGCCCTAAATCATCTGAAGTCACAAATGTTGAATCAAAATTGGCTCGCATCCTGACTTTGGAGTTCCAATGCTTGAAGTCTTTTTGTGATTTGAAAGACATCAAAATTTGATTTTTGACCGTCGAGTTATTGAGCTTTAGTAGCAGATTGTCAAAACGCATTTGCGTATCCGAAATCAAGAAATTAGTCGTTAACTCTTTGATTCTTGTATTTGAAAAACGATCATATCCTTTCAAGGTGGTTTTGAAACTTACCGTATCTCTAATCAGGGTAAAGTCATTGAGGTGCGCCTCTAATTCATGGAGCGTAAAATGATAATGGTCGAAAGATTGGCGACTATTCAAATAAGGCTCAGATTCATCATTTAGGGTAAAAATACCATCCTGAATATCCGCTTCTCGAATAATAAAAGGGGAGGGCTTGTGATTTTTGGGCCTAGGTTCTTTGGAGGCAGTAAGTTTATTGATACGACGAATAAATTCATCAATATTCAAATCACCTTTTTTATCAATAACCAAAACTACCTTTGGACGAAATAAACGAACATAATCGAGTACGTTTTGGGTGCTATCTTGTACCAAACTTTTTAATTGAAAATCTACATCTAGTTTTTCAATATCTATCATCTGATAGCCTTGATAATCTTTCACACGTACGCCTTCGAGGGTGGCTTCGTCAAAAAAGTGAATCGTAACTTTATCTACTTCGATAGGATAGCCTAAGGCAGTCGAAATTTTGGGTGCAAAATATTGTGCAAGTTTCGTTTGTACGTAGGAAGTTCTCAGTACCGACACCAATAATACAACCAAAATCATGACCCCTACTAAAGCATAAAGGACTGTTTTTGTTGATATTTTGAGTGCATTGAAAATCATTTAACTCGAAATGGTAATCGGGGTTGGGTATATGAATCGACGGAATATTGCGCTGATTCAAACTAAGAGATAGATTTGGATGTTATGCTTTTAAAACGAAACAGAAGCAAAAGCCGTATATTAAGTTTAAAGATGTTTACCTGACGTGGTTGCTAAGCTACCTATTTGTCAATGTTAACCAGCTTTAAAAATGATTGGTTATCTTTGTGAAAAATTTTGAAACATGACCATTTTAGCGATAGAATCCTCTTGCGACGACAGTTCAGCAGCCGTTATTATTGATGGCAAACTTCATTCCAATATTGTCGCAAGCCAAGCCATACATCAAAAATGGGGCGGCGTTGTTCCCGAACTTGCCAGCCGTGCCCATCAGCAACATATTGTGCCTGTAGTAGCCGAAGCTTTAGCCACAGCGAAGATAACAAAATCTGACCTAAATGCCATAGCTTTTACACGCGGACCAGGGCTTTTGGGCTCTTTATTAGTGGGTACTTCTTTTGCCAAAGCTTTGGCACTTGGTTTAAATATTCCATTGATCGACGTGCACCACATGCAAGCACACGTTCTGGCGCATTTTATTGATGAGCCAAAGCCTCAGTTTCCATTCCTTTGTTTGACAGTCAGCGGTGGTCATACACAAATTGTGTTTGTTCGTTCGCCACTCGACATGGAAATTATTGGCGAAACCCAAGACGACGCCGTTGGTGAAGCTTTTGACAAAACAGCCAAACTATTGAATTTGCCTTATCCTGGTGGACCATTAATCGACAAATATGCCAAGGAAGGTAATCCTTTACGCTTTGAGTTTCCGACTGTCGAAATGCAAGGTTTGAATTATTCTTTCTCTGGAATTAAAACAGCATTTTTGTACTTTTTACAGAAAGAAACGGCCAAGAATCCTAATTTCGTTGAAGAAAATATAAAGGATATTTGTGCTTCAATGCAACATACCTTAATTAAAATTTTGCTTCAAAAACTCAAGAAAGCAGCCAAGCAATACAAAATTAAAGATATTGCGATTGCTGGTGGGGTGTCGGCCAATTCAGGCTTGCGTGCCGAATTGCAACGACTAGGAGAGGAGTTGGGTTGGAATGTATATATTCCTCAGTTTCAATATTGTACCGACAACGCTGGGATGATTGCAATGGCTGCACATTTCAAAGCAGAAAAAGGTGAATTTTGTGGTCAGGATGTAAGTCCTATGCCACGAATGGCATGGTAAAATGATATAATAAATAAAGCGTTTTGAGTGAATTTTATTTCATTCAAAACGCTTTTACTTTTAAGCAAAAAAGGCTTTCATCGCTGACCAGAGGGCTTTTTTGCGTGTCACGTCGTCTTTGATTTCTCCTAAAGCATCCGAATACAAAAATCTTACGCCTTGCACTTCTCGAATCTGATAGGGTGTGAGAGGAATCTCTAATTGTATTCTGAATAAAGATACCCCAAAGGTAAGTAGTTGTCGAAGTGATTTTTGAGTCAAAATATTTTTTAGACTCGTATCGCCTACTTTTGATAAGTCCAATAAGTCTACTTGGTTGATTTGCAATTGAACTGCCCCCAAGATTTTCCCCAAAAGCTCCATTTCTTCTTGATTGATATTATCGACCAGAATCAACACCTGATTTTTAGGATTATATGGAATAAAGTCTGGCACACTCGCCACAGGAGCAGGTGTTGGTGGCGCTACGGTTTTTTGTACTTTTTCTAGTTGAATTTCTTCAGATACTTTTACAACGGGAACCGTAAGGTCTTGTTTGTTCTCTGCATCAGCAGGAATTTTGTAAATAATGTCTTCTGAAAAAAGATATTGTAAAAAAGATTTATCCATGTGACTCCAAGAAAAAGTGATAGCATTAGAGAGGGTATATCTCTAACCAATATACAAATATCGGAATAGCTTTTTAGAAAAACTCTACTTATTGAGATACTAACAAATAATTTTTAAGCCTTTTTGCTCATACTTCACCAATAAATCCTTATCTGCTGAGGCGTCAGTAATCAATACATCGAGCATATCGAAGGAAGCAAATTGTAGATAAGCTTCTTTTTCGAGCTTAGAGGCATCGCATAACAAAATGACCTGTTGAGCATGTTGTGCAAGAGTCGTTGCAATACTAGCTTCCTTTTCGGAGGCAGCACTCAGCCCTCTAGCTAACGAAATACCGTCGATACCCAAAAATGCTTTATTGGCCTGATAACGAGCGATATGCTCTAGTGCAATCGTTCCATGAATGGCTTGTCGCTCTGCATCTAGCTCTCCACCAATAAGATTTACGGATACCTCTGTTCCCATTAATTCATACACAATTGGCAACGAATTAGTAATGACTTTGATATGTTTATGTTTGATAAATTGGCATAAACGAGATACAGTACTTCCGCAATCCAAAAATAGCACATCGCCCTCTTGTATCAGTTGACTTGCTAGTTGGCAGATATAGTCTTTCTCAGCCATGCGGCTGGTGGATTTGTTGGCAAAACTCGTAGGTGCTTGTACCAAACTCATCTTCATAGCTCCGCCATGTGTGCGATACAAAAGACCTTGCTCAGACAAGGTTGCCAAATCTCTTCGAACTGTAATCTCAGAAGTTTGTAACAATTCGGCTAAGTCCTTGACTTCCACCGAGCCTTTTTCTTCGACCGTTTGTAAAATAAGCTGTTTGCGGAGTTGGTAATTCATAGAAAATTTAGTTGTTTTGAATAATTAATCAAAAATAATCATTTTCAATCAAAAATAATCAAATTGGTTTTATGACTTCTTCCATCAAAATTATCGACGAAAAGCTTTTGTCTGACAATTGGTACATTTTAAAAAAATATACGTTTGAATATCAACGCAAAAATGGTATTGTCGAAACCCAATCTCGTGAGGTTTATGACCGAGGTAATGGCGCTACCATTCTTTTATACAATAGTCAGAAAAAAACGGTGATTTTGACTCGACAGTTTAGAATTCCCACTTATGTCAATGGCAACAAAGACGGAATGCTTATCGAAGCTTGCGCAGGTTTGCTCGACCAAGATGAACCAGAAACAGCTATCAAGCGAGAAACTGAAGAAGAAACGGGCTATCGTATTTCGGAAGTAGAAAAAGTTTTTGAAGCCTATATGAGTCCAGGTTCGGTAACTGAAATTTTATATTTCTTTATTGCTGAGTATTCACAAGAAGACGTTGCAAATGAAGGTGGTGGAGTTGAAGACGAAGAAATAGATGTCCTTGAATTACCTTTTGAGCAGGCCTTAGATATGGTAAAAACAGGCGAAATCAAAGATGGAAAAACAATTATGTTGTTGCAGTATTTACAACTACATAAAAATTTCTAATCGAGTGATACATGAGTGATTATTTTAAGATGAATTTCATTTGCAGATACACCAAATTTTGCATCTAAAGAGGTGTTTTTTAAGAGACTATCAAAAAAGGCGTTCGAAAACTCATTTCGAACGCCTTTTTTGATGAATAGTTTGACAATAAGCTCAGTTCTAAAAGCATGTTTAAATTTTAGAAGCTATTGAAGAAGAAAAAATTGTATTTGCATTTCTGAAATCCTGTTGTTTGAGCCGCAGGCGAGTTTAGGATTTCTTGACACTCCTTACTTTTCTTGTGTTAGACGGGCACGCCCAGTGAAGAAAAGTAAGGAGTGTCAAATGGAAATATCGTTTTTCTACAACCGCTAAATATTTTTTTAAATATACTCTAAAATTAGAAATGACTCATGTCTAACTTAGCAATTGCTAAAAGCCCAAAGCCGATAGTTTATGCTAACGCACCTCTCAACACACACTCATCACGGTCAGGACCAGTAGAGATAAAGTTGATTGGTAAGCCTAATTTTTCTTCCAAGAAAGCAATGTAGCCTGTCAATTCAGCAGGAAGGCTTTCGAAAGTTCTTAAGCCAGCCAAAGACGTGTTCCATCCTTTCAATGTTTCGTAGATAGGCTCTACTTGTGTATCTGTTAAATCGTAAGGCAATTGCTCAGTGATAGTACCATCTGGCAATTTGTAAGCCGTACAAATGTTGATTTCTTCGAAAATATTCAATACGTCAACCTTCATCATGACTAATTGTGTAACGCCATTGATCATCATTGCATATTTCAATGCAGGAAGATCAATCCATCCACAACGACGAGGACGACCTGTAGTTGAACCAAACTCACGACCTTCTTGACGCATACGTTCACCTACCTCATCAAGCAATTCCGTAGGGAAAGGACCTGAACCTACACGTGTAGCATAAGCTTTGAAGATACCGTAAACTTCACCAATGTTTTTTGGAGCAACGCCCAAACCTGTACAAGCACCAGCTGTAACAGTATTTGAAGAGGTTACGAAAGGATATGAACCAAAATCAACATCAAGCAAAGAGCCTTGAGCACCTTCAGCCAAGATAGTTTTTCCTTCTGTCAACGCATTGTTTACAGAATATTCAGAATCTACCAAGTTGAATTGTTTCATAAATTCAACAGCTTCGAAGAACTCTTGTTCAGCAGCAGTCAAATCATATTCAAACTGATAAACATCTAAAATACCCTTATGACGAGCTACAAGCGCATCATATTTTGCTTTAAAGTTTGGTGAAATAATATCTCCAACACGCAAACCTTGACGAGAAATTTTGTCTGTGTAAGTTGGACCGATACCTTTTAGAGTAGATCCGATTTTGGCGTCACCTTTAGCTTTTTCGTAAGCTGCATCTAGCAAGCGGTGAGTAGGAAGGATAATAGAAGCTTTTTTTGAAACTTCGAGGTTTTGTTGCAAGCTCAAATTGTACTTTGCAAGACCATCGATTTCTTTTTTGAAGATGATTGGGTCAAGAACCACACCGTTACCGATGATGTTTTGAACCTCTTGACGAAAAATTCCTGAAGGAATTTGATGCAAAACATGTTTGAATCCGTCGAATTCTAATGTGTGTCCAGCATTAGGGCCACCTTGAAAGCGGGCAACAACTTGATATTTAGGAGCTAAAACGTCAACGATTTTACCTTTACCTTCATCGCCCCACTGCAAACCCAACAATACATCTACTGCCATTTTTATTACTTGGTATCACAGGCTACGCCCGTATTTAGAGTTACGAAATTTTACAGGCCATTGCCTGCGGTACGAAATGAAAGGCAAAGATAACTAATCTTATTAGGAAAAGCCCTTATCTATGGAGGAAATTTGAGAATTCTCTGAGGTATTATACTTATGATACTTCAGAGAATTCCTTTCTAATGGTCGGATTCGCCATTAACAGAAAGCTGTTGTTGAAGAGCTTTTTTATGTTCACAATCCGTTTTGGTACATGAACCATAAAAAATCAAAGAGTGGTGCATTACATTGAATTGTAGCATTTCGCCCACCATCGACTGAATTGTTTGGACACGTGGATCGCAAAATTCAGTTACATGGTGACAGTCTGTACAAATCAAGTGGTCGTGTTGACGACGACCATAAGATTTTTCGTATTGTGCAATATTTCTTCCAAATTGATGTTTGGAAACCAAATCACATTCTACTAATACATCTAGGGTATTATACACAGTTGCACGCGAAACCTGATACTTCTTATTCTTCATCGAAATATAAAGCTCCTCCACATCAAAATGGTCGTCACGTGAGTAAATCTCTTCCAAAATCGCAAAGCGTTCTGGCGTTTTTCTCAGCCCTTTATTTTCAAGATATGCTGTAAAAATTTTCTTTACAGCCTCCAAATTAGCGTTTGATGGCATTGTTTAATGGCTTCGGTGATTAGTTTATGAAAAGCTGGTTCAATGTCCAAAAACTAAACACTCAATAATTCATGAAGATTCAATTTTAGACTAAATCTATTCTTTAATACAAAATAACTCATTTTCACATTAAAATGGAAATTTATAAGAAAGCTTTAGTCTGTATCGTAGATTAGTAGTGTACGAAAGATTACAAGAACTATCTATTTCGGATATCGGATGTTGGATCTCGGAAATGTAACCTACCTTTTTATTTATATTTTGCGAAAATCAAGATATTTTACTTTTTCCGAAATCAGAAATCCCAAATCTGTAATAGTTGGAAATCCTTCGTACAGTACTAATATGGGATGCTGGATTGTTTTTAAAAAATCTTAAATCCGAAATCAAACATCCCAAATCCGAAATATTCTTTATTCCCCTCTCTCGATTTCTACAACGCCACTTACTTGTTCTAATGAGTTTACCAATTTTTCTAGATGCCCCGTATTGTTTACCATCAATGCAATTTTTCCCTCAAAAATGCCATCTTTTACACCAATTGAAAGATTTTGAATATTGACTTGCAAGTCTTGAGAAATTACTCTGGTAACGTCGTTCATCAAACCCATACGGTCGGTTCCTTTGATAATCAAATGTGCCACAAAAGACATTTCTATCTTAGATGCCCACACTGCTTTTAGAACGCGGTCGCCATGTCTTGACAATAATTCAGGAGCATTAGGACAGCTGGTACGGTGAATTTTGATACCCTCGTTGATGGTTACAAAACCAAATACATCGTCACCGGCGATTGGATTACAACATTTTGCTAGCGTGTAATCTATCTTATCCATATCTTCTCCAATCAACAAAGCATCGGCATCTTTGCGGTCGCCATGAAGTTTCTTGAGCTCTTTTACCAAGTTTTTAGTATTGGTTAATGGCTCCTGAATACTCTTAGCCGCTTGCTTACGCTCATGGGATTCTCGGTCAGACTTCCAGCGTTTTAGCTCATCGAGTTGGATATACCCTTTTCCAAAGCGATAGAACAAATCATTGGCATCTTTGGCATTAAAGTAGGCTCTTAGCTGATTGGTCACTTCTAAGGTGAGTACATTTACCCCAAGAATTTTCAAACGATGTTCTACCATATCACGCCCAACAATTACGTGCTGTTTGTTGGCTTCTTTGATATAGTCTTTAATACGTGACTTGGCCTTGGTGGTTACGACAAAACCTAACCAATCTTCAGATGGTTTTTGTTTTGCCGAAGTCATACATTCAATGATATCACCCGTTTTGAGTTTGTAACTCAATGGCACTAACTTATTGTTGACCTTGGCACCGATACAACGAGCACCTACTTCTGTGTGGATTTCAAAAGCAAAGTCTAAAGCCGTAGCACCCTCTTTGAGAACGATAAGTTTTCCTTTTGGCGTATATACAAATACCTCTTCGTTGTACAAACTACTACGAATATCATCGACCAATTCGACGGCCGACTGTTGGGCTTTGTCAGAAGAATCTAATGCTTCACGAATCTGCGATAACCACGATTCAAAAGCCTTATTGGTACGAGTATCGTTGCCTTTGTATTTCCAGTGGGCGGCAAAGCCTTTTTCTGCAATCTCGTCCATACGTGTGGTACGGATTTGTACTTCGACCCAGCGACCTTTTTTCCCTGAACTCATTACAGTGGTATGTAATGATTCATATCCATTGGATTTAGGGTTTGAGATCCAGTCTTTCAAACGGTCAGGGTTGGGTTTGTAATGGTCAGTCACCATTGAATATACCGCCCAACAAGCCGCTTTTTCTTGTTCTTTGGGAACATCCAAAATAACCCGAACGGCAAACAAATCATATATCTCATCAAAAGGTACATTGCTCTTTTTGAGTTTATTATGAATTGAATAAATAGATTTTGGGCGTCCTTTTATGACATGCTTGAAGCTCATATCCTGAAGTCCTTTATCGATAGGTCGAATAAAGTTTTGGATAAACTTCTCTCTGGATGCCTTGGTCTCTTTGAGCCTTTTAGCTATTTCTTTATAAGCTTCTGGTTCGGTATATTTTAAACAAAGGTCTTCTAGTTCAGATTTAATAGCATGCAAACCCAAGCGGTGTGCTAGAGGAGCATACAGATAGAAAGTTTCTGAGCTAATTTTTAATTGTTTATCTCTCGCCATACTTGTGAGCGTACGCATATTATGCAAGCGGTCGGCAAGTTTGATCAGGATTACTCGGATGTCGTCAGAAAGCGTCAAAAGCATTTTTCTGAAATTCTCTGCTTGTTGAGAAGAACCATGCTCAAATACGCCTGAAATTTTGGTTAAGCCATCGATAATTTTGGCAACTTTGGAGCCGAACTGCTCCGAAATTTCATCGAGTGTTACTTCAGTATCTTCGACTACATCGTGTAACAAGGCACAAATAATGGACGTGGCTCCTAGCCCTATCTCATCCACACAAATTTGCGCTACCGCAATGGGGTGGTAGATATAAGGTTCTCCAGATTTACGACGCATGTGTTTATGCGCTTCGACCGACATCAAAAATGCTTGTTTGATTAACTTGGCATCATTATCACGAAGATAGGGCTTGGCACTTGCGAGTAATTTTCTGTACCGTTTAAGGATTTCCTTCTTTTCTAATTCTAAGTCTATCGCTACAGCTTCTACGGACATATTAACACAGTTGGGGGACTAAAGTGGAAAAGCGTTAACAGAAATTAGTTATTAACCATATAGTACTGTACGAAGGGTTATGAAACTGTTTATTTCGGATATCGGATGTTGGATTTCGGAAGTATAATCTTCTATATTTTGTAAAAAATAAAGGTATTTTAATTCATTTCCGAAATCAGAAATCCCCAATCTGCAATAGTTTGAAATCCTTTGTACAACCCTAATTAACCATATAGAAATACACTACATGTAAAAATTTGAAAAATGAGAATTTCATTGAAAAGCAAAAAAACGACTCGTACAAACTTTTATATGATAGATACTCTTAAATCATCACTTCTATGAATAGTGGTCAAAATTGTGATTGTTTTTGGGTTAATAATTAAGGCATTTTGACAGGAAAGAGGCAGAAATACAATAACACTACGAAGGATATAGTCTATTAATCTTGAAAAATCTATTAAAATCAACAAACCGACCTCACATTTCGGGCCACAGTACTCTGCTCATCGAGCCGATTGCTTACACTAAATTAAGCGTTTTAGCTTCAAAAACAAACTAAAAACCATAATCTTCGAGATTTTATCAACGATTTTTATTAAAAATAAAGGCGTTTTAGAACTTGAATTCTAAAACGCCTTTATGCTAAAAAATAGGGTTTATTATCTCAATGGAGGGCATTTTACAGCTGGCATCAAGTGATAAACTAGCTTGATACGAGTCATTAAAAAACTATCGTTTATATTTCCTGTCGCATTACGAGAATTACCACTGTAAAATACCGCCGCATCTCTTGGATTAATGGGGGTATTTGGGTCGGCGTATGCTGTAAAACCTGCATTAACAAACCACTGACGAATTTCTGGTAAACGGTCACGACCCGTAGTGATGGATGTGCTTTCTAATTCTCGGTGACTAAATGCCAAGGTATTGGGGTCTTGAACATCTTGGGGCAAAACATAAGGTCCTCCTACATCGTCTAGATAATCTGTTAGCGTATATCTCAGACTAAATTCTACTCCAAAATCCCAATTTTGATTCACTTTATAATTGATACCAATACCCGCAGGAATACTGACCGAAATGAGCTTGTAAGGAGAAGCATATCCTGGTAAGCCTTGTCCTTCGGTACCCAGTGGCTGAAGACTCGTCCATTGTCCTGCTGGAATACTAATGCCTTGAGGCGCTTTTGCCATAGGGTTATGATGAAACACCCCAACTCCTGCAAACAAATAAGGCATAAGCTTGGTACGAGCACGATAGTTGCGATTTTGTTTGACCAATTGATATACACCTACCACAGACAATTCTTTCACATCATTTCTGAAATGAGCGTTTCGCATAAAAAAACTTTCCATTCCTGCCACACCCTGAAATTTGTTGTCATCGCCAGCAATGCGTATCCATGATAAACCCACTCGAACGCCCCAATGTGGAGACAAATAGCGTTCCCATTCGGCACCTACATTCCATCTGATATCTTGGGTGAAAGAAGGAATAATACGATAATAGGGCGCCAAGTCACCATAGTAATGACTTGTTCCCAAGCCAAATGCCACAGAAGAGTGCTTTTCGTAAAGTTTACTTTCTGTACTTCTAGATTTATTTTTACCAAAAGATAAAAATGACTGTCCATGTCCTGCCTTTCCCAACAACAGTATTAATGAAAGTGTAAGAAGGTATATTTTATTCATATCTATGTAGTGTTTGCTCCCTTGACAAAACGCTTTTCTAAATACTTTTATGTTACTTAGAACCATTATTTTTTAGGAAAGTAAGACACAAAATGTGATTTACAACAAGAATTTGATAAATATTTCTTTAAATCTGTTCGGGTAAAAACCTAAAGGAAAGAGTGTCAACAACAAGAAGAAAAATTGAATTGGCTAAAGATAACAACTATAACAATAAGGAAAAGTAGAAAAAGAGTAAAGTTATTTCACGGGATAAGCAAACTTTACTCTTTAGGCAAGGACAACTCACAACTCATTACTTTTATTTGCCCATTATTTTAAGGTTTTGCAAGGCTACAGAGTTGTTGGGTTGTTGGGCTAAAACAACGCGATAATCAGCTTCGGCTTCAGCATTATGTCCTAATTGCTGATGAGCAATACCTCGATTGAGATAGGCCGAATAATCTACTTGAGTTTCCGATTTGATGAGTTCGTTTAACACTTCCAATGCTTTCTTAGGGTTGCCTGTTGAAATATAGGATGCCCCCAACATCGTTAATGCTTGAGCTTTTTTTCGATTTGGCATGGTCAAGGATTTTTCAAAATCGGGAATAGCTTTTTGGGGTTGTTGAAGAGTAAAATAGGCAATTCCTCGGTTCATATAAGTCTCGCCTGATTTGGTGCCTCTTTTGATGGCTTCATCAAAATATTGTAACGCTTTTGGCGTATCACCTTTGATTCCGTAGGCTGTTCCCAAGTTTTCCCAAGGGCCAGTATCGCCTTTATAACCTAGTTCAATTGCTTTAAGATTATTGGCAATAGACTCCTCTAGTTTTCCTTCTTTTTCACCTTGATATTTCCCTAGTGTATAATAAGCACGATAATCATCAGGGTAACGCTGTATGATGGCGCCAAACAAGGTACCTGTGTTTTCCCAAATAGCCACTTGTGCTTTAGTCTGGACGAAACAAAAACCACCAAATAAAAAGGCTATTGTCCATACGATTTGTCCAAGTTGTGGTGATTTTTGTTGGATATATACCAAGCCGAGTGCAATGGCCAACAACAAACCAAAATATGGGATATAGGTATAACGGTCAGCCATAATAGCTGCGCCTACTGAGATAAATTGCAAAACGAGTGCTACTGTTATGGTAAAAAAGGCTATTCCAAAGAAGAAAGTTTTACTTTTTTTATAAAATACCCCTGCTAAAATCAGTAGAACAATCGTGAAAACCAGCCCTACAGTATAAAATTGCGCGTGAGTGCCAGTACTTTCGTAAGGATAAAAAGGAGAGAGTTGTAATGGTAAAAGTAGGTGATAGCAATACATCATAAAGCCGTATCCTGCAAACTGGAGGCGTTCACTAAAGGTAAATACTTTCAAATCTAAGGCAGTTTTTTGTTCGCCAATAGCATGTATCATCCCATGGAAATCACCTCCTGCTTGAATATTAGCAGCGATTAGTCCAAATAACAACGATGCCATAAAGAATGGTATTTTTTCTACTAATACTTTAGGCTCCAACTTTCTGTCGTACCAATAATCCAACAGTAGTAAAACCACAGGCAATACCACCGCTTGTGCTTTTGAGAGACAGGATAGAACAAATAGTACCCATGTCCAAACTAATTTGGCGTTTTTGTTTTTCTGTAAATACTGTACGTATACAATACAAGCAGCCCAAAAGAATAGCCCATAAAGGACGTCTTTGCGCTCAGATACCCACGTTACAGACTCAACACGCATTGGGTGAATTCCGTAGATGAGGGCTACCCACAAGGCAACTATTTTATTTTTATTACTGAGTAAAAAGGCTAAATATCCTACCAACAATACATTGATGCTATGAAGTAAATAGTTTGTCACGATAAATGATTTGGCTGAAGTACTTCCCCAAATACTGGCATTGAGCATCAAAGACCAAATAGTTAGTGGGTGATAGTTGAGTGCCACATGGCTCTTCCAAGCTTCTAACCAATGCCCTGAAGGTTGCGTTACCAAATAATTATTTTCGATATACACATGGTCATCCCAGTCTACAAATTGATGATTGAATCCACCCACAAAAGCAATAAGTACTATGACCAACAGCAGAACAATTCCTAAATAAAATTGCCAAGACGTGGAGGTATCAGTAGCGAGATTTGTCTCGAGTTTTGCGCCAGAAGGTTTGGGTTGAGCAATGGTTTTGGCAGGTTTACGATTTTTGGACATAGTATAATGGGAAATGAGTTTTGCAAACTACTTTTAAGCATTTTATCACAAGCTATTGATGAAAGTCTAGCAAATACTAATCCTGAATATACGTATTTTCAAAAAGTTAATGAAATATTTGTTAGTAAAAGGAGAATAGTGCCGAAAGGCAGAGAGTCGCTAAAGAAATAAAGAAACCAGAAAACGTCGTATGTCCACAATATTTACACTCAGAGCATTTCGAGAAGGAGATGAAAACGCTCTGGTCAAACACGCCAATAATCCCAATGTTGCCAAGTATTTGAGAAATATCTTTCCCAGCCCTTATACGCATGATGATGCTGTTTGGTGGATTGATTTTAACAAAAGTCAAAAACCACCCTACACGTCGTTGGCTATATGCGTCGATGATGCTGCAGTGGGATGTATCGGTATAATTTTGGGGCAGGATATTTATGAGTGTCAAGCCGAAATAGGGTATTGGCTTGGTGAAGAATATTGGGGGAAAGGTATTATGTCTGAGGCTCTTAAGCAAATGACGACTTATACATTCGAGCATTTTCCACAGATTCAACGAATTTTTGCAGGTGTATTTGATACTAACAAAGCATCGCAAAAAGTGCTAGAAAGAGGAGGGTACCAACTGGAATCCATTCAGCCAAAATCAATCATCAAAGAAGGACGATGTTATGATGGATATTTATATGTTGTTTTGAGAGGGGTATAAATGAATTTAAAGATTGAAGCGACTGAGTGATTATATTAAATTTTGTATTCTAGCATAGTAGCATCAAACATGAGTCATCCCGAATTTTTAGTATTGGGATTTTTATCAAAAAAGCGGTCGAAAAATAGTTTTCGACCGCTTTTTTGATGCTACTAGACTAGATATGACTTGGCTTAAGACGCAATCATTGCGTCTCTACTGCTTTTTACATAATCACTCACTCGCTAAATCACTAAATCGCTAAATTCGGGATGACTCATATTGATGAAAATGAGGAGAATAAACCCAACCTTAAAACTTGGGAAGACTCATCTCTCACAATTCATCACTCATACTTCCTAATATTCTCCTTCAAATACTTTTACTGCTGGACCAATGAGGTAAACATTTTCGAAACTATCTTCACCAGTTTTGGTAAATTCAATTCTTAAATCCCCTCCCAATACTTTTACGTCGATGGCATTTTCAAATCCTAAACGAAGATTTGCCGATAAAGCACAAGCTGTAACGCCTGTTCCGCAAGCATACGTCTCGTCTTCAACGCCACGCTCATAAGTGCGTACCGAAAGAGCGTTAGGACCTGTAACTTCTACAAAGTTTACATTGGTTCCGCCTTTACTCACAAAAGGTTCACCGTAACGAATACCTTTTCCGTGTGAATAAACATCATATTCCGCAAGGTTTTCCACATATTCGACATAGTGTGGAGAACCTGTGTTCATAAAGTCGTATTTTTCGGTTTTTTCAACACCTTTTACATCAATCATTTTCAATGAAATGGTAGCAGGGTTTACAGATGCCTCATGTTCTCCATCGACGGCAATAAACGTAGTTTGGTCGCCAATAACGCCCAAATCATGTGCAAAACGCACCAAGCAACGACCACCATTGCCACACATAGAGCCTTCGGTACCATCAGAGTTGAAATAGACCATTCGGAAGTCATATTGCTCGTCACTCTGCAAAAGCATCAATCCGTCGGCACCGATACCAAAACGACGATGACACATTTGAGCAATTAATTCTTGAGAAACAGGAAAGCTTTTATCGCGGTCATCAATCACGACAAAGTCATTTCCAGCACCTTGATATTTATAGAATTTCATGAGAAATAGTTTTTTAGTTAACAATATTTTAAGAGATAAGGGTTCAGAGATTTGGGATTTCTGATTTCGGAAATAAAGAAAAAGACCTTCGTTTTTTTTAAAACATATAAGCTTACACTTCCGAAATCCAACATCCGATATCCGAAATAGATACTGCATACACTCCTAATTCACAACTACTTCGTAATCAAGGCTACACATTGCGCTGCAATTCCTTCGCCACGCCCTACAAAGCCAATATGTTCAGAAGTGGTGGCTTTGATAGAAAGGTCTTCCTCGTCAATCTTCATTACCTCAGCTAACACTCGTTTCATTTCTGGAATATGAGGGTTTAACTTTGGTACTTGTAAAATAATTGTTACATCAATATTGTTGACTTCCCAACCTGCCTCACGAATCATTTCCATCACTCGTGCCAATAAGATTTTAGAATCAACGCCTTTCCATTGTGGGTCTTTATCCGAAAAATGATACCCGATATTACGCATATTGGCAGCTCCTAGCAGGGCATCACAAATCACATGACAGGCAATGTCTGCATCTGAGTGTCCGACTGCTCCGTGTGTGTGAGGAACTTTGATACCTCCCAACCAAAAATCACGACCTTCTTCAAGGCGGTGAACATCATATCCTTGTCCTACTCTGATTTTCATGTTTTAATATTTAAGAAAAAAGCAACGAGAGCTTTATCCATTAGCGTTTAGCTCTCATTACCTAAATGTAATATTTATGCTTCTGAGCGATAGTATAAGGTTGAACAGTTTTCGGGTCTTAAAACATCTTTGATTGATGTCGATAACTGTTCCGCGTTAACAGCCTGAATTTTTTCTGTTTCTTGATTGACCGACTCAGGATCGCCAGCATTGGCTGCCACAGCTAGATTCATAGCACGGTTCAGAAGTTCTACTTCTGAGAAAACCAACGTTGATTCAGCCTGATTTTTTACCTTCGTCAATTCTTCTTCATCAATTGGCTGAGATAAAAATTCGTTCAGCACTTCTTGAATAGCCGCATCACCTTCTTCGATGCTTACATCGTTATTAAGATTACCTTGAATAACAAGTAGCCCAGGGTCGAGCGATGCCGTAACGTAGGCATTCACAGAGTTGAAAAGTGGGTTTTCTTTCACCAGTTTATTGTATAATCTTGATGATTTACTACGTCCCAAAATATCACTTGCCAAATCTATTGCATTAAAATTATCCGCATATCTCGCTGGAGTATGGAATACTTTGTAAACAGCATCTAGAGGTACTTTGGCATTTGTTTCTAAAAAACGAGCTGCCATTTGACGTGGTTCCTGAGGCAAGTTTCTTGGTGTTACATTACCTGCCGGAATAGGCTCAAACCATTTTTTAGCTAATTGTTTTACTTGTTCCAAGGTCACATTTCCTGCCACTACCATTACGGCATTATTGGGCAAATAATGTTTGTAGAAAAACTCCCGTACATCGTCCATCGTTGCGTTTTCGATGTGAGAGATTTCTTTTCCAATCGTAGCCCAACGGTACGGGTGAGTAGTGTATGCCAAAGGACGAAGCTTGAGCCAAACATCACCATAAGGCTGATTCAAATAACGTTGTTTGAACTCTTCAATTACTACTTTTTGTTGCACTTCCAACACTTTTGGATCAAACGAAAGCGAAAGCATACGGTCTGATTCGAGCCAAAAAGCCGTTTCAAGGTTCACCGACGGAAGGGTGATATAATAATTGGTAATATCTGGCGAAGTAAAAGCGTTATTTTCGCCACCCACACGTTGTAGTGGGGTATCATAACTCGCAATGTTTTTGGAGCCACCAAACATTAAGTGTTCAAACAAGTGAGCAAAGCCCGTTTTGCTTTCGTCTTCATCGCGCGAGCCAACATTATATAAAATATTTACTGCTGCAATGGGAGTAGAATGATCTTCGTGAACGTAAACTTTAAGTCCGTTGTTCAGTATAAAATGTGAGTAGCTTATCATATATGCCGAGTATGAGTATAACCCAAGTCTTGTGGTTCTCTCTGTGGTTTGACGAACAAGGGTCTGGTCGAAAATAAAGACAAAACAATCTTTTAAGACTCAAAGCAAATTGCCGTGGCTTAATTGAATAGTAAACGCAAATGTACATAAATCGGTTTGATTTGTATTAAAAGACTTTACCACATATATTGCTAACCTTATCGTCGTAGTATAGATTGATTACTTGCATCAATACGCAACCAAAAACTTATGAAGAAATTTATCACATTGCTTTTACTCTTAAGCATCTCTTTCAACATCTCAAAAGCTCAAATTTTAAACGATACTAATGTTCGTCACCAAATTCAGGCAGGTTTAGAAAAAATGTATTCTTATGATTTTAAAGAATCAACAGAAATCTTCCAGAAAATTAGAGCTCGTTATCCTAGTCATCCTGTTTCTTATACCTTAATGGCACTGCAAACCGAACTTCAATATTTTCCATTGAAAGATTATCCTGCTCAGCAAAAAGTGTATTTAAACTACCTGATTCAGAGTCGTACTTTGGCAGAAGCAATGCTCGACAAGGATGAAGATGATATAGAAGCCAACTTTTTTGAATTAGCTACCTTAGGTTATATAGCGGCTTATGATGCCGATAATCAGGAATTTATGAAGGCTGTTGGGGTTGCCAAAAAAGCCTATAGTTATTTGAAAAAAGGCCTAGAATGGACAGAAAAACAACCAGAGTTTTTGTTCTCTTCGGGTATCTACAACTACTATCGTGTTGAATATCCTGAAACTCATGCTTTGATTAAGCCTTTCATGTTCTTTTTTGCAGATGGAAATAAAAAGTTAGGGCTACAGCAATTAGACTTGGCGACACGCAAAACTATTTTTGTGAAAAATGAAGCGACTTTTTACGCGGGTTATGTATATATGAAGTACGAAGGCACGCCAGCCAAAGCATTGCATTATAATTCGATGTTGATAGAAAAATTTCCAGATAACTTACTGTATCAAATGCAAAGAGCTGAAATCTTGACAGCTCTCAACAAGTTTGAGGAGGCTGATGATTATGTAGCTAAGCTTCAAAAACAAAAAGGAATTATGTTCCAATGTGCAGCATCGATCTTTAAAGGAATTCAATTAGAAAGACAGCATAAAGACGACCAAGCAGAAGCATATTTATTGAAAGGCGTTAAAATGCCTTATGATGAGCGATTTACGAAAGATTATCATGCCTTAGCTTATTTGAGTTTGGCAAAAATAGAACGTCGAAAAGGGAATCAGGATAAAGCTAAAGAGTATGTAAAAAAGTGTTTGAAAATAGCAGAGTATAAATCAACTACAGCCGAGGCAAAGGCATTTTTGAAGTAAAAGAATCAACTCAGTTTTAAATATCATTTGTGCAAATGTCAAAGCTCTCAGTTCTGCTGGGAGCTTTTTGCTTTTAAAACAGTAAAATTTAGTAGCTTTGTGAATTGTTACAAAAGGCAGGAGTACAACGTTTCTGACTTTGATAAACATCTAATCACCAACATAGACTAAGCGATTTTTATACTTGTTGAGAGAAAGGTAAATTTTGAAAGAAAACCCTATCCAATGAGTTTTGAAACCAATCATGATGACTGAAAGAGAAGCTGGTATAGAAAGACTGTATCCCTCATTATTTGGGCGAATGGCCGCTCGTTATTATTACTTACGAAAATTGCGTGCACAAATAGAAGAGGTTGTGCAGTTGTTTTTGGCAAAAAGTCCTCAAAAACTTACCCTTGCAGATTACGGCTGTGGCAACAAGCCTTATGAGCCAATCGTAGCTCCTTTCGTAGCCCAATATTTGGGTATCGACCTTGAATTAAACCCGATTGCTGATATTCATATTGCACCAACTGGCGCTATCCAGCTCGATGCCGAGAAGCTTGATGTTGTACTTTCGACCCAAGTGCTTGAGCATGTTGTGGATCCTAAACAGTATTTACAGGAGGCACATCGTGTATTGAAAAATGACGGACTATTAATTTTGAGTACACATGGCTATTGGATGTTTCATCCAGACCCAACAGATTTTTGGCGTTGGACGTCGACAGGTCTGCGCAAAGTTGTAGAAGATGAAGGCTTTGAAGTCGTTTATTTTAAAGGTATTATTGGGCGCGCTGCGATGGGATTACAATTGTTTCAGGATGGATTGTTGTTCAAACTTCCCAAGTTTCTTCGTCCTATTTTAGCGATCATTATGCAACCACAAATTATCTTTTTTGATAAAATTACAGCACAAGATACCATCGATAAAGATGCTTGTACGTATGTGTTGGTGGCGAAGAAAAGATAGTCTTCATATTGTTTAGGTTTCATAATTTTGCTTTTCTCTGAGATTAAATTGTATTCTCGTTCATGAAATTTATTTACTATATTTTATTGTTGCTGTTATTTTTAGGATGTAAAAAAACTGACCCAACTCCCAAAGATTTTATTTCATATTATTCATTTAATGGAAATACGAATGATTCTAAAGGAACCAATAGTGCAATAAGTATTTATCGTGCAAGGCTAACAGATGATAAAAATGGCAATATCAATAGTGCCTATTATTTTGATGGAAACTCTTATATTGAATTTCCAAAGCCTGCTATCAAAAATGATTTTACCGTGTCCTTATGGGCTATGCTTGAATCTATTCCAACTGAGGGGACAATTAGGACAGCAATGTCTATCGGCTCTTCGGGAGGAGATCAACTTATTAATGTAGCCAACAATTATTATGAGGTATCGGGATGGCTCTGACCAGCTATAATGAGGATGGTAGTAATTTAGTCCTAAGCCCCAATGCCTTGTCGTCAATGGTTGCCAAAAAGTGGGTGCATTTAGCTTTTACTCGTGATGGTCAGAACTTTAAGGCATATATCGATGGAAAGCAAATTGGTAGTTTGGCCGTAGAGGGAAAATCTGCTGGATATGGCTACGGAACACAAAGATTTTATATTGGGAATAGACATACTGGACAGGGCTTTATAGGCACGATTGATGAAGTGAAAGTTTTTGAAAGAGCCTTGTCAACTGAAGAAATAAGTCAACTTTCTTCAAACTAAGTAGAAAGAAGTTATTAGTTAATCATATATCAGTTATAAGACAGATAAGTACTATCAAAAAGCACTTCAGGCATATTGTTAGTCTAGCCTTTTTAATACTTACTAAATTGATAAAAGAGATTCAAAATCAAGATTTAATACGACTAATATGAAACATGAGTCATCCCGAATTTTAAGATTAGGGTTATTCTCCAAATTTTCATCAAAAAAGCGGTCGAAAAATAGTTTTCGATCGCTTTTTTGATGCTACTATGCTAGATATAACTTGGCTTAAGACGCAATCATTGCGTCTCTACTACTAGAATATAAATTGTAATATAATCACTCATCCGCTCAATCACTAAATTAGGGATGACTCATGTTTCGAGTGTACATTTTTAATAGCCGATAGATAATGAACCTTTGCTTTGCATACCCTAATAAGTTTCGATTCAGTGAAACTTTTATTCATGATCAAATAGAACAACTGCAACCTAAAATCACGATTTACGAGGGGTGGTATCCGTCTCTTGATAAAAACGATGTATCCTTTCTGCCTTTTCCTTTCAATATTCTTTATGTACGAGGAGGTTTGAGAAATGTATTACCTAGTCTCTATCATAAGATTTATACGTTTTTCTTAGCCAGATATTTGACCAAAAACAACATAGATGTTGTCTTGGCTCAATATGGTCCAATGGGGGCAACAATTAACGATGCTTGTGTAAAGGCTAATGTTGGATTGGTGGTTCATTTTCATGGATTTGACGCAAACGACAAAGCTACCTTAGACAAGTATTTGCCTACCTACCAGAAGATGTTCAAGACGGTAAAAGGAATTATTGCTGTTTCGAGGGACATGAGAAATAAGCTTATCGAGTTTGGAGCAGACCCTGATAAGGTTATCTTCAACTCTTGTTTTGTTAATACAAGCTTGTTTACCTTGGGTACACCAGAAAACAGCGATAAGATATTCATGGCAGTTGGTAGATTTACGGCTAAAAAATCGCCTTTTTCAACCATAAGGGCTTTTCACAAGGTATTACAAACAGTACCAGATGCTAAACTAAAAATGATCGGTGAAGGCGAGCTTTGGGAAGAGGCAAAAGCACTGGTAAAAGAGTTAGGAATTGAATCTCAGGTAGAATTATTAGGTGTTAAAAGACCCGCAGAAATTATTGATTTACTGAAAACCGCAAGAGTTTTTGTGCAACATTCTATGTTTGCGCCAAATGGAGATTCGGAAGGAACACCAGTATCTATATTAGAAGCTTCTGCAGTTGGATTACCGATTGTAAGTACTTATCATGCAGGTATCAAAGATGCTGTGGTTCACAAAAAAACAGGTTTTCTAGTGAATGAAGGAGATTGGGAGGAAATGGCCAAGTATATGACCCTATTGATAAATAATCCAGAACTCTGTGGACAAATGGGAAGAAGTGCTCGTCAACACATGGAGGATTATTACGAAATGTCGAAAAGAGTTGATACGCTGAGAGAGATATTAGAAAAATGATATTTTTACTAAGGTTTAGAATGTAGCATTTTAAGATTAGATTGTCTATTTTTGTGGGCTTTATGTAGGTATGTAGCCGCCATGATAAATCATCTGGCGGCTATTTTCAAAATAGACAAAATAGATTCGATTAGATTTACATAATTTCTGAGTTACGAAGCTCACAATCCATTTCCGTTTACTCCAATAAATTTATGATTAGCAAATTATTAAAACCGTTTGGCTATAAGATTGCCAAAGTGCAAAAAGAGGAAGATTTTATCAACGATCCAACATTTTTGAAAATCTTAAAGGCGTGTCGTCCCTACACGATGACTAGCGTCGAGCGTATGTACGCACTATATAATGCTGTTACATATATAGTCAAAAATAATATTGCAGGGAGTTTTGTGGAATGTGGTGTTTGGAGAGGCGGAAGCTCAATGATGATTGCCCTAACTTTAAAAGAACTAGGCGTCACTAATCGTAAGCTTTACTTGTATGATACCTACGAAGGAATGTCTGAGCCAACAGCTGATGACGTAGATTTTCGTGGTGGACAAGCCAAGGAATTGATGGATCAAAATGTCGAAAATAAAGAGAATTCTGTGTGGTGCTTGGCGGATCTTAATGATGTGCAAACTAATATGCGATCAACGGGATATCCTCAAGATTTGGTACATTTTGTAAAAGGAAAAGTAGAAGATACTATCCCTGCTACGATGCCTGATGCACCGATTGCTTTGTTGCGTTTGGATACTGACTGGTACGAGTCAACGGCTCACGAGTTGAAATATTTATATCCTTTATTAATTCAAAAGGGGGTTTTAGTCATTGATGATTATGGTCACTGGGAAGGATGTAAGCGTGCAGTTGATGAGTATTTCAACGGCTCATTGTTGTTAAACCGTATCGATTATACAGGTCGTATTGCAATAAAAAGTTAATAGCTAAAGAAATACAATTAGGAAGTTTTAATTCCAATTTGGTCGTTTTGTAAAGAAGTTTAAGAGCGGTAAAAGTGATTAAATATATTGATAACTAGCATTTTATGGATAAATATTTGATCGCTCGATAACCAACTCGCTAAATCACTCAATAAATTATGGGCATTATTATTCGTCAAGGATTAAAAAGTTCAATCGTTACTTATGTAGGAACGGCAGTGGGGGTATTGAACGTCCTTGTTATTTACAATAAATTTTTGACGCAAGAACAGTTTGGTCTGTATGCTTCGGCTATGGTCAGCTTTACAACCGTTTTTGCTTCATTTGCCCAAATTGGGGTGCCGCATATTGCTACACGTTATTTCAATCGTTTTGCTGATGATGAAAAACGACATAATGGCTTTTTAGGTTTTTTATTGGTAACTCCATTGGTTGGTTTAGGAATCTTCGCAATTCTATATCTTTCTTTACAATCGGTGTTTAATGGAATTTACGAAAGTAAGTCGCCACTACTGAGTCAGTATTACTATTATATGCTGCCGCTGACTTTTTGTATTGCTTATATTTCTGTATTGGAAGCTTATGCAAAGGTGCATTTGCGTATAGTAGTTCCTGCCATTATTCGGGAGTTAGGGCTTCGTCTATCTAATGGATTATTAGTGATTCTTTTTGGATTAGGATATATATCCTTCGAACAATTAATTGGTATTACCGTAGTAACCTATATACTAGGTATTATTGCCTTGTTTGCTTATATCAAAATACTAGGAAAGCTCTACTTGACCATTGATTGGAACATCTATAGGAGTCCCTTATTCAAGGAAATGTACCAATATGGCTTATGGGTATTGTTGGCAGGAGCTAGTTTCACGCTGATTCAACATGTTGAAAAAATCATGTTGCCTGCCTACGACGGAGGGTTAAATACTACGGCTATTTTTGATATTGCATCTAGAATAGCCCTTGTGATTGCCATTCCACGAAATGCCATT
Organism: Flectobacillus rivi; assembly: GCF_030056655.1. Taxonomy (NCBI): domain Bacteria; kingdom Pseudomonadati; phylum Bacteroidota; class Cytophagia; order Cytophagales; family Flectobacillaceae; genus Flectobacillus; species Flectobacillus rivi. The sequence continues at coordinate 462,873 of NZ_JASHIE010000002.1, read as the reverse complement.
GCCTCTATCAGTTTGCCACTATTGGCAGAGTCTTGGCAGAAAAATGATATGGCACATATTGAAGAAATTTACCGAAAATCTTCACTAGTTTTATTCATTGTAGGAGGTTTTTTATTTCTTGGAATTTGGTGTAACGTAGACGAAATTTTCCAACTTTTACCCAAAGCAGATATTTATTCGCAAGGTCGTTGGGTGGTGTTTTTCTTTGGTATGAGCAAGGTGATTGATATGGCTACTGGGCTCAACTCGGAGATATTAATCAATTCGAAATATTACCGTTATGATTTAGCTTTTTACGTGTTGTTGGCAGTATTGATTATCGTAACAAATTTGATTTTAATACCCATTTATAGCTTCAATGGCGCAGCACTGGCAGCGCTAACTTCGGTAGTGGTTTATAATGCCACCAAGTATTTCTTTATTCTTTTTAAACTCAAACTTCAACCATTTACTTCGGCGACTGTAAAAGTTTTAGGGTTGTTTATATTGACCTATTTCTTGGCAACGCTTATTCCTACTTTAGGGTCTGGATTGGTAGGAATAATGATGACAGTAGCAGTACGTTCTTTATTGATTTGTGCTGTATTTGGAGGAGGCGTATTGTATTTCAAAATATCCGAAGATGCCAACAAAACGGTGATGGGTATTTTACGTAAACTAAAATTGATCAAATAGCAAAAGCTAACAATATGAAGATACTATTCACATTTGGTGGATTGCCGCATTATTATAATTTAGTACTCAATCGACTAAACCAAGTAGAAGGGCAGGAGATTGTGGTGATTGCTCCTAAAAGCCAAGGAAAAAGCGTAGGTGCAGGTGTGCACCAAACTTTGGATGGCGTTGAGTTTAAGGTACACTTTTTGGAAGAATATAAAACGGCTTGGGGAAAACCATTTTTCAAGAACTTTTTGGAAACGGTTGAGGCAGAAAAGCCTGATGTTATTGTTACGATTTGGCCTTATATTTTGACTTTTGTTTACAATCCCTTGCTGCTTTGGAAAATCCGTAGCATGGGTATCAAATTGATTCTGAAAGAGATTCCTTTTAATATCCCAAAATTCCAAGAAGCGCTCGATTATTATGCCAAAGGTGGTGCCGTAACCGAAACCTTGAAAACGGAATTGAAGCCTTCAAGTTTGGCATTTAAGCTGAAATATAGCTTGTTGAAATATACCTATAAAAGAGCTTTCAATATGGTAGATGCCCATGTGGATTATACCGAGGAGGCAATAGATGTTTTTGGAAGTTATGGCGTGCCAAAGGAGAAGATTTTTGTAATTTATAATTCTCCTGATACGGATATTATCTTCAACGAAAGAGCGAAGATCGAAGGAGTAAACACCGTTTTGCCAGATAATCCTCTACGACTTTTGCACGTTGGACGCTTAGTAAAATGGAAACGTGTGGATTTGCTGATGGATGTTTTTGCCAAATTACTCAAAAAGTTTCCTATCGCTAAATTAGCCATTGTAGGTACTGGCCCTGAACTAGATAATCTCAAGCAACAAGCGAAAGATTTAGGAATAGAAGAAAGTGTTGAATTTGCTGGTGCAGTGTATGAAATGACGCAGTTGGGACAATATTTCAATGCTTCATTAGTCTATGTTTTGGCAGGTATGGGCGGTTTGTCTATCAATGATGCAATGTGTTTTGATAAACCTATTATTTGCTCGGTGGCGGATGGTACTGAGAAAAAGCTTGTTCGTGATGGATATAACGGGTATATCTTCAAAAATGGTGATGCCGAAGATTTATACCAAAAGCTTGAAAGTATGATGAGTAATCCAGAAAAAACCAAGGAAATGGGATTACGTTCAGGTGATATTATCAAAAATGAGGTGAATATCCACGTAGTGATTAAAAACTATTGTGAGGCGTTTAAGTACGTCATGAAAAAGTAAGTTTTGATTTGAAAAGAGGTTTCTATAACTCCATAATCACGTATTCCAAGATATGTTATTTGCCTTAAAATATTTCTTAAAATACCCTTTCCATCATATCCGCACCCCAGAGGCGCGCGAATTGCTGGGCTTAATGGCTAAGTTTGGTACAGTCCCACGTTATCAACCTCGAACTGTTTCGTTTCAGGGCGTTACGTTTTTAGTGCCAGACTGTATGTCGTTTTTGTTCCAGCATGAAGAGATTTTTGTAGGACAAAGTTACAGATTCCAAAGTAAGACAGATAGTCCTGTTATTTTGGATTGTGGAGCTAATATTGGTACAAGCTGTTTGTTCTTTAAGAAATTGTACCCAAAAGCTAAAATTACTGCTTTTGAAGCCGATCCACAAATCGCCAAAATATTAAGCAATAATTTGAGCGTGAACGGAATTCAAGGGGTCGAAATTGTAGACAAAGCCGTATGGGTTCATGACCAAGGAATCGAGTTTGTGACCGAAGGTTCGGACGGTGCATCGATTTATGGTGAAGGCGAAAAACAGCGTATTGAGTCTGTCCGTTTGAAGGAATACTTGCAAAAACATACAAGTATTCAAATGTTGAAAATGGATATTGAAGGTGCTGAAGTGGAGGTTTTTCAAGATTGCGCTGATAACATCGGACATATCGACCATATCTTTATTGAATATCATTCGTTTCCAAACCGCCCACAAGATTTAGATGTATTGCTTTCTATTTTGACAAAAAATGGTTTCAGATACTTTATCCGTGATGCACAAGATAGACCTGTACCGTTTATTAATCATGCCTACAAAGCCAATCCTTCCATGGATTTGCAGTTGAATATTTTTGCAGTGAAAAAGTAATTGGTTTTGAGGAAAACAAAGCCAAACAGAGATAGCGATATTTTTCAATTTACGTAGAAAAATATCGCTATCTCTGTTTTTTTATTTGTATTTTTCTATGTCCTTTTAAGGAAGTAAAACACACTTCTCTTACATTTGTAAAGCATAAAGTTGCACAACACCTGTATTCTGAGCCTTCTATTTAACCCCAACCCCCAAACCTCTATGTTAGCACAAAATGATTTTCTGGCACAAGCCAAAATAGGTAATAATCAGCCTTGGAGATATATTGTAGGGATGATTTTAGTACTGTTGGCGCTAGGGATATTTAGCATTCCGCAAGTGTTGGTGACCGATATAAAAAGTGGAAGACCAACCGTGGCTTCGCATTGGTATTTATTAGTAGCAATAGGCAGTTTTGCGGGAGGAATTTTAACATTATGGGTATGGTTGAAAAATAGCCATCATCGCGAGTTTCAAACCCTGATTACACCACAAAGTTCCGTAAATTGGAAGCGTGTGGCAAGTTCTGCGGCAGTGTGGCTGGTGTGTACGGCAATCGTAGAGTTGGGTATGTATTCGTTTTTTCCTGAGATGTACCGCTTTTCTTGGAATCCTCAACAATGGTTGCCTGCATTTATTGTTGGTTTCTTGTTTTTGCCTATTCAAACTAGCTGTGAAGAACTCATATTTAGAGGATATTTATTTCAAGCTATAGGCTCTCGAAATGTGGTTGTGGGGCTTGTAATAAGTTCAGTACTTTTTGGATTGATGCATAGGTTCAATCCCGAAACGGCTAAAGTAGGTTTTGCTCTAGCTATGAGCTATTATATCGGAGTAGGTTTATTTTTTGCCCTATTGACCTATTTTGATGGAAAGTTGGAACTAGCTTTAGGAATACATGCTTCTAATAATATCTACGCTTTTTTATTGGTGACATATCCCGATAGCGCATTGCCTTCGCCTTCTGTCATCACCATGACCGAATTGAACTTTCCGCTTATGATTGTAGGCTGGTTGTTGGCAGTAGTGTTATACACAGTGACTATCAAATGGGTGTTTAAGTGGATATAGAAAATTAAGTATTTGATTTTGAGATAAAGTGAAGCAAATCAGTATTTTCTGAAATAAAATAAACATTTTGCCTAATGCCTACGGCTTATAGCCCATCGCATAACTATCTAAAAACAGTCTAAGAATTTTAAAGTAAAAAACGACTATGCAACTTTCTGAAATCTGGATTTATCCTGTCAAATCTCTAGGTGGTTTTAGTGTACAGCAAACGGAAGTAACTACTCGTGGGCTAAAATATGACCGTAGATGGATGCTTATTGATGCCGACAACGTGTTTGTCACTCAACGACAAGTGGGAGATTTAGCTTTATTTAAAACGGCAATAGCGGAGAATTTACTACATGTAACACATAGTCCTTCTGGAAAAACGCTTTCGGTAAATATGGGAGAATATCTTCCAGAGGCCATTACTGTAGAAGTTTGGGATGATGAGATGGATGCTCATGAAGTATCTGTGGAGGCAAGTGCATGGTTTAGTGAATTACTAGGCAAACCCGTACGATTGGTCTATATGCCCGACGAAAGTTTACGACCTGTCGACCCTCAATATGCTCAAACGCCAGAAGATATAACCTCTTTTTCGGATGGTTATCCTATTTTGATTATTGGACAATCATCATTAGACGATTTGAATAATCGATTAGAAAAACAGATTCCAATTAATCGTTTTCGTCCAAATTTTGTCTTTACTGGTGGTAATGCTTTTGAAGAAGAGTCTTGGTTTGAGTTTTCGATAGGCACAACCTCTTTCAAGGGGGTAAAACCATGCGCCAGATGTATTGTTACAACGTTGAACCACGAAACAGGACAAAAGACTGGCAAAGAGCCATTACACACGCTTTCGAACTACAGAAAGGCTGGCAATAAAATCTTATTTGGACAAAATGTACTGATTGTACAAACGGGAACGGTGAGTGTAGGAGAAGAAATAACAGTACAAACAACACGCCAATTGGCGAAGTTTTCGGTAAGTTAAAAGCTATACAAAGCAATTTCGCGCTTAGATTGTGGCGGTAGCATTTGAATATGATACTAAAGCGCTTTTTAGAAGTAATAAACCTATTAAGTCTGGATGTAGTAGCAGGAGCCATGATTTGTCATTCGGCTTTTTTGCGACTGCCAGAAGGCAAATTTACCCATGCCACAACCAGTACATGGTTGTTGGGTATTGCGGTATTTATTATATACACCTTAGATAGACAGTTGGATAACTTGAAGCCCGAACAAATAGCAACACCGAGGCATCGTTTTCATAAACAATATGCCAAAGTTTTGAAGCTATCTGTAGCATTGGCTATGTTGCTGGGAATATATCTTTTGGGGCATATTACCTATCTCACCTTGATGGTGGGCTTTGGGATTGCTTTTATCACGTCTATTTATTTGGTAGTTGTGAGTAAATTATCCTCAGATAGTATCTTTCAAGCTTATAAAGAACCAGTGACAGCATTCGTGTATGCGTCGGGTGTATGTGGAACAGCCATCGTACAACACTCGAGAGTATTTAGCTGGATAGATTGGGCATTGGCAGGCGTTTTTTTTATGATTGCCTTTCAAAATTTGTTGCTTTTTTCAGCATTTGAACAACAAAAATACCCGCAAGTACATTCGTTAGGGTCAATGTGGGGAGCACGTGCTTGTCGGCAAATTTTATATGGACTATTTGTAATCAATCTCATAGCAACATCTTTTATCCTTTGGCATAGTACTTATCCATATTCGATGGGTTTGGGAACTGTCGAAATCATCATGAGTACAGTGCTTGTGTTAATAACGTATTTTGAATTGTTTTTTGTAAAAAATGATCGTTATCGTTGGGTGGGAGATGGTATATTTTTAATTCCTTTATTTCTTTTTATTCTGATTAGATGAGCGAGCAACTAACACCACCATCTGCAAAAAGATCGCCTTATGAGGCGTTGAAATATCCACAGTTTGTGGCATATATGTTTGCCAATAGTTTTATTACAATGGCCTTATTGATTCAGGAAGTCTTGCTTGGATACGAAATGTACAAGGTCACTCACGACCCTATGGCATTAGGCTTGATTGGCTTAGCAGAGGCACTTCCTTATATCTCTTTGGCATTATTTGGTGGACATTTGGCTGACCTTTATAACAAGAAAACCATTTTGATGCTCAGTTTAAGTGTCATCATTTTGAGTTCAGTTATTTTGGTTTGGGCTACACATTCAACTACCCAGTTGCCACAACACAATTTATTACCCATCATTTACGGCGTAATATTTTTGATAGGTTTAGCCAAAGGTTTTTATTCGCCAGCCTCTTCATCTTTAAATCCATTTTTGATTCCGAAAGAAGTATTTGCCAACGCAACCACATGGGCAAGTTCTTTTTGGCAAGCAGGAGCTATTTTAGGACCAGGTTTAGCAGGTTTTATGTATGCCTATTGGGGCTTGACTAATTCGCTTTGGTTTGTGGTGGCGCTATTATGTACGGTAATGCTTTTGATTAGCACTATTACGGCACCTCCAATTCCTGAAAAGGTAGAGGAGAAAGTCAATATTTTTCAAAGTCTTAAAGAAGGAATCGCTTTTGTTTTCAAAACAAAAATTATCCTTTATTCAATATCGCTCGATTTGTTTTCGGTACTCTTTGGTGGAGTAATAGCACTATTGCCTATCTATGCTGAGGATATTCTTAAAGTAGGAGCCGAAGGCTTGGGTATTTTACGTGCAGCACCATCAATAGGAGCAATTTTAACCATGTTTATGATGGTATATTTTCCTCCGTTAAAACACGCTTGGCGAAATTTATTGCTGGCAGTGGGAGGCTTTGGATTAGCAACGTTGATTTTTGCGGTTTCAACAAACTTATGGATTTCGGTGGTTGCTTTGTTTTTTACGGGTGCCTTCGACAGCGTAAGTGTAATCGTGCGTCAGACCGTTTTGAGATATTGGACTCCTGACGAAATGCGTGGACGCGTATCGGCGGTGAATGGTATTTTTGTGAGCTCTTCTAATGAAATCGGCGCTTTTGAGTCAGGTCTATTGGCTAAGTTAATGGGCACAGTGCCATCAGTAATATTTGGAGGTACGATGACCATGATTATTGTGTCCATCGTATGGATTCGTTCAAAAGAATTATTTAAAATGAAGGTGACAGATTAACTTTCTAAATAACTCCTCAAAGATTTCTACCATGATTAAAGCCGTTGTACCACCGAGGTATAACGGCTTTAGTCCTTCTGAGAGTCGTGCTTCCACTTTTTGGCACGCTATTTGTTTTTTGCTTTGATAATTTTCTGACGTTCTAACGAAAGTTTGATAGCCAGAGTTTCGCCAAAATAGTAGTTTTAGTATTAACCAACTTCTTGTAGATACACCTTTTTGTCTACAGAAATCAAACAAGGCTAATCGGATTTCATAAAGCATTTTACTCTGTAAATTGAATGTACAGAATGCACTAAATATGAAAATCAAGGAGTTATGTTTCTAAACTTGTTTTAAGAATCATTTCTTTATCATTCAATATACTTACTTTGTAAAACGATTTAGCCTAAAATCCTATCATGAACAAATCATTACATATTCTACTGAGTATAGTCTTACTCTTTGCTATTTCTGCTAACAGCGCTTGGGGACAAGCTAAGTTTAAGGCAGCCAATAGAGAGTATGAGCAACTTAGTTACATGTCGGCTATTCGCTTGTATGAAGATGTGCTATCTGATTCAAAATTAGATGCAGCCGTTCGTAAAGAAGCGTTAAAAAAGTTAGCCTATTGTTATCGTCGTATTCAGGATACCAAAAATGCCGAAAGAGCGTACAGTGACTTATTAAAAAACTTCCCAGACATAGAGGCTGAGAATTACCTTTACTATGCACAGGCTTTAGCTTCAAATGGCAAATACCGTGATTCTCAAAAGTATTATTCGATTTACGGAGAAAAACAAACAGCTGATGTTCGTAGTAAAAAGTTTACGGTTTCATACATGGAAATGAGCCGTTTTTATAGAGACTCCTCTTCGTATCAAGTCGAATATCTTCCTATCAACTCAAATCAGGCGGATTTTAGCCCGATGTTTTACAAAGGAGGTTTAGTGTTTTGTTCTGCTCGTGATGAGTCTGGTGCTGTGAAGCGTGTGTATGGTTGGAATCAGACGCCATTTTTGGATTTATATTTTGTGCCAGATACCGCACAACTAAAGTCGGGGATGGTACAAAAAGCGGCTGCCTTGGGCGGTGTGATTGCGAGTAATAGCAATAAAACCTTAAAGTCAACTGGCGAAGTAAATAAGGTGGAAGAATTTAGCCGTGTGATTAATACAAAGTATCATGAAGGTCCAGCGGTATTCTTTCAAGGCGAACAAAAAGCAATTTTTACTCGTAACAATTTTAATAAAGGTAAAACCAGAGAGTCTAAAGATGGTACTAATAAGCTGAAATTATACATTGCAGATTTAGTAAAAGACAATTGGAGTAATATCAAGGAACTACCATTTAATTCTGATGAATACTCTTGCGGACACCCAGCATTGACACCTGATAATACCAAATTGTATTTTGTGTCAGATATGCCTGGTGGTTATGGTGGTACAGATATTTATGTGGTTGAATACAGCGACGGAAACTGGGGAACACCTGTGAACATGGGAAAAGAAATCAACTCCGAGGGTAATGAAATGTTCCCATTTGTTGACCCAAGTGGAAATCTTTACTTTGCTTCTGACGGTCATGAAGGACTAGGCGGACTTGATATGTTTTTTGCAGAAATTAAAGATGGTGTGGCTTACAGAGGCGTAAATAACTTAGGGGCTCCACTCAATTCACCACAAGATGATTTTGGTATTATCACTGATGCGACTCGTACAAGTGGGTTTTTCTCGTCAAATCGTAAGTCTGGTTTAAGTGACGATAATATTTATAGCTTCAAACGTGTTTGTCGTCCTTTGACCTTAATTGTGTATGATGCAGCATCCAAACAACCACTCGAAAACGTAGACGTTCGTATCACGGTAAATGCAGAAAGTCGTGAGTTAAGAGTGACAGGCGTAGATGGCTCAACCAGTATTTGTATGGAAGCCAATGCCGAGTATGAGTTCAAAGCTATTAAAGAAGGTTATTTGATGAACTCTGTGGCATATTCCACCAAAAGTAATACTGCTCAGAAAACAACCTTAGAGTTATATCTTGAAAAAGCTCCTTTGGCAGTGTTGAAAGGTGTCGTAAAATCGGAAGTAAACGACCAACCTATGGCTGGTGTTCAGGTAACTTTAGAAAACGAAAAAGATAAAACGAAGCAAACTGTAACAACAGGACCAGATGGTGGCTATGAGTTTCAGGTAAAACCAGGAGATGACCACAAACTGACGGCTGAAAAAGACAAGTATGCCACTAATACAGAAAAAATTGGTAAAGTTAAATCGAGTGGGGAAGTAGTGCAGAATATTCAAGGGATGTATGGTGAAGGAGATATTTTCAAGTTGAAAAATATTTATTATGACTATGGAAAATTCTTTATTCGTCCTGACGCAGCTCGTGAACTAGAAAAAACATTGTTGCCATTACTTCGTAAGTATCCAGCAATGACTATTGAGATTCGCTCGCACACTGATGCTCGATCGAGTGATAACTTCAATATGCAACTTTCGGCAAACCGTGCTAGAGCTGTGGTTGATTACTTAGCTATGCGAGGCATTGACCCATCAAGATTAGTGTCGAATGGATATGGCGAAACAGAACTGGTGAATGAATGTGTGGATGGAATAATTTGTGATGAAAAACAACACCAAGAAAACCGCAGAACAGAGTTTAGAATTATATCTGTAAAATAACAATCGTAATAAAGAGAAATTTAGATGTGTTTTTTAGGTTAGAAAAATAAAAGCCCTTCGATTGAAGGGCTTTTATTTTTCTAACCTTGTCAAGGTTATAATTGAAGTCAGATGTAAGTGTCAAATAATGAAATGTCTACATTACATTCACAATTCACTCATTCAAAATTCTACAATTGACTATAATCCTTGAGCTGTACGTTGAATAAAGGCAGTTAAATCTGCACCAGTCAACAAGTTTTGAGATAGTAAAGCAAGGTCATAAACCTGTTTTGCCAAGCGTTTTTGCTCGCTTTCCTCTTCTGTTTTAAGAATTTTATTAATCAAAGGGTGATTAGCATTTACTGCAATAGTATAATTGTTTGGCATTGCTCCAAACATTCCCATGCCACCACCAAGTTTTGACATATCGCTCATACGGCGCATAAATTCATTTTGGGTAACGATAGCAGGAAGTTCGTCTACTGGCATAGCCTCAACTTGAACTGACTTATTTTTGTCATTGATTACTTCATCAAACACCTTTTTCACAGTCTCTTTTTCCGAGTCTGAAAGTACAGCTTCTAAGGCGATGCCTTTATCAATTAATTTTTCTACCGTATCGGCGTCAACACGTTTAAGGTTAGTTTTTACCAATTTGGTTTCAAGCATATTGATAAAATGGCTATCCAAAACAGCATCCAATTTCAAAACATCATAGCCACGTTTAGTCGCTGATTGGATGTAGCCGTCTTGTCCTAATAAATCTGTCGCATAAAGATATACAACGTCATCGTTTTTATCTTTCTGATTTTCCTGTGCAAACTCAGCGTACTCATTCAAAGTGTAGTATTTGCCTGAAGTACTTTGTAGCAAACAGAAGTCTTTTGCTTTGTCGTAGAACTTCTCATCTGAAATCATTCCGTATTTTACAAAAAGACCAATGTTTTCGAATTTTTCTTCAAAACCAGCACGGTCATTTTTGAATAAATCGTTCAGTTTTTCAGCTACTTTTCTAGTAATATAGTTATTGATTTTCTTAACATTAGAGTCAGCTTGTAAGAAGCTTCTTGAAACGTTAAGAGGAATATCTGGCGAATCGATTACACCGTGCAACAACATCAAAAATTCAGGAACTACATCTTTTACTTCGTCAGTAATAAATACCTGACGGCTGAAAAGCTGAATTTTTTCTCTTTGTAATTGCAATTCGTTTTTCACTTTCGGGAAATACAGAATACCTGTCAAATTGAAAGGATAATCTACATTCAAGTGAATCCAGAAAAGTGGTTTTTCTGACATAGGATAAAGCTCCTCGTAGAACTTTAAGTAATCTTCGTCAGTCAAATCAGCAGGTGATTTTGCCCAGATAGGAGTAGGGTTGTTGATGATAGCATCTTCAAATTCGATTTCAATAGGAAGGAATTTGCAGTATTTATCAAGAATTTGTTTGAGTCTAAAATTCTCAAGGAATTCTAGTGAATCATCAGCCACATACAAAATAATATCAGTACCTCTTCTTTCACGAGTAGCTTCAGAAATTTCAAACTCTGTCGAACCATCACAAGTCCATTTCACAGCTTGTGCACCATCTTGAAAAGATTTTGTAATAATATCCACTCTTTCAGCAACCATGAAGGCAGAGTAAAAGCCAAGTCCGAAGTGACCAATAATAGCTTTTTCATCACCTTTATCCTTGTATTTTTCAACAAACTCAGTAGCTCCAGAAAAGGCAATTTGGTTGATGTACTTTTTCACCTCATCGGCAGTCATACCAATACCCGAATCGGAGATAGTAATCGTACGAGCATCTTTGTCAAAACTTACCTTTACCTTCAATTCACCTAATTCACCAGCGTATTCACCAATGGCCGACAAACGTTTCAATTTTTGAGAAGCATCAACCGCGTTAGATACCAATTCACGTAAGAAGATTTCATGATCTGAGTATAAAAACTTCTTAATAATAGGAAAAATGTTTTCGGTATGAATCGAGATGTTACCTTTTTCTTGCATGGTCATTTTGTCATTAATAATTTATAGAAATACAAACCAAATATTCATAGAATGATGTCTTAATCGACATAGCGATATTGACAAATACAATTCCAAAACCTCATAAAATGCCAAATTGTCAGCGCTTACGTATAAAGTCCTGCCACTTAATAAAATAAAGACAGAAAACCTTGACAGACTAATAAATTTTTATTTGATTTGTACTATCAAAGCTAATATCGGATAAGATAGGTGCTTCGCTCGCAATTAATAAATTTATATACTTCCTTTCGTTACCTTAATTGGTGTCTTCTCAGTTAGTGCATTTTACAAGTGCATTGGTTGTATCTTATTGTATTTCAGAAATTTTTTATTTAAGCAAAATTTTGGCATAGTTTTGGCTTTGCTGCCCTGTTGCATTTTTTGTAGCTTATTCAGCAAAATTAAATTGACCTAGTATTGTCGAATTTTTATGACAAAGTCCGTAAATCGAGGATGTGCGCTTGATTTAATTTAGCACAAAAAGGTGGCCTGTTACTCAACTTAAGTGTTTGGTATTTGGCACAGTTTTGGTACATTTTTCCATACAATCTCATCATTTTGAGACGCCTAAAAGTGACTAAATCATGCGAATCCGAAGTTTGAACAAAACTGGTCGATAGTACAAGATTTTGGTATCCTCCTAAGTAATTAAAACATTAACAAGAAATCGGATGAAAAAAACATTTACATTCGAGATTGGCGCTAGCCGTCAAGCGAATCATAGGTTTTCATCGCATTTGCAGCCTAAAGTAGTTAATTCCCTAAATGCTTCTGATAGCATACCTGCTGTTATGCCCCTAAGTGAAGATTCACCTCTTGTTAATGCTCCAAGTAGTTACTTGTTGGATAGCCCAAACGAACAAGGTCCTAGTAGTGAATTTTATCAATTAAACATACAGCAAATGAATCTTTTTACTTACCTGACACGAGCGGCTAATAATCTATTTCAGCTTCGAGGTGCAAGCAATATGGGTGCTACTCTATTGTCAAAATCTCGTAAGGTGAAATCTGTGTTGGACTTATGCGAAAGTTGGGGTTTGTCTACATTAACCAACCGCCTTACTTCGAATAAGAAAGAACAATTATCAGCAAGTTCATTGAATGGTTTTTCTACCCTTCGAACTGTATTCGCTTCTTTAATCCTAACGGTACTTACTGCTTGGACGGCTGTTGCTAGTCCAGACTTGTCTTTAACTGCCACGATAAGTAATGGTAATCCTAATCCTGGAGATTTGGTTACCTATATTATTAAGTTGAAGAATAGTACAGGAGATAAGGCTACTAATATTTCGGTAAAGGATTCTTTGCCTTCAACTTTGGAGTCGATTGTTTATTCGAGTCCTGCATCGGGAGTCACCTACGACAATGTCAATAAAAAGTGGGTGATTACGCAGTTGCTAGGCAATACTGAAATAACACTTCAAGTTCAGGCAAGAGTAAAAAGCGGCGACCTCGGAAGAGGAATCGCCTATGCTAGTTTTGAGGTAGTTGCTCAAACCGAACCAGATGCAGATTCAAAACCTAACAATCATAATATTAATGAGGACGATCAAGCGGCTGTATGTTTTTCTGTCCCAACGTATTTTTCGACTGGAAGTGTTTTTGAAGTTTCAGTACCAAAAGGGCTTACTAACGTAGTATGGACTAGACGTGTTGGAACCAATGGTGTTGCAACGGCTATTACAGCTACCACTTCAGGTTCGGGTGCTTATGTTCAAAATGGTGTGTTATATGTAGAGAGTATTACAGATTATACAGAATTCACTTTTTCTGCTACCAATTCTACCTGTCCAGTAACTGGATGTTGCCCAGTGAAGTTTATTCCTGATCCTTACGGCTCGATTGGAGACTATGTTTGGAGTGATGTGAATGCTAATGGTATTCAAGATGCAACAGAAACAGGATTATCAGGCATAAAAGTAGATTTATATACAAGCGCAAATACATTTGTAAAAACCGTTACTACAACATCAACAGGTTATTATTTATTTGAAAACCTAACTTCTGGTACTTACCAGGTACGTGTTACCCTTCCTTCAAAGAGTCAAATATCAAAAGCTAATCAAGGAAGTGATGATACGAAAGATAGTGATTTTAGTGCATTGGGTCGTAGCCACTTGGTTACGATTAATACGGCTTTAGCGGTTACTGATACTTTAAGAAATAATCCTAACGTAGATGCGGGTATTGTTCCTTTGGGTTCTATTGGTGATTATGTGTTTAATGATAATAATAAAGATGGTATTCAAAACACAGGTGATACACCAGTGGCTGGTTTGAAAGTTTCTTTATTGGATAAAAATGGAAATGTAATTAGTACAACCACTACTGATGCAAATGGTAAATACGAATTTATCGTTGCAAGTGGTCAATACTATGTATTATTTGATAAACCTGCTGGTTCAACCTTTACTTTAACAGGCAAGGGGACATCATCCACAGACTCTGACGCTGGAACAGATGGTAAAAGCCCACTTATTACAATAGATGCAACAAAACCAGTTGGAGATCCTGCGCGTGATAATAAAGATATTGACGCTGGTATTATTCCTAGCTGTAATGTAACAACTGGAAGTCTACTAGCAAGTACATCAGGTTTGTGCTTACCAACAGGTGGTTCGTTAACTCTTACAGCGTCTGTTTCAACAGCTCCAACGGTGCCTGCTGGCTATGTTGTGAGATACCTATTGAGCAAAGGCACAACAAATACTATTGTTCAGACGGCAACAGCTCCTAGTTTTTCTATCAATGCAGCAGACTCGTACAAGATTCATACTATAGTATATAATACTACAGATTTGAACTTGACAACTGCTATCACATTAGGTACTACCAAACTTTCAGATTTGCAAACAAGCATTTCTGGAAAATGTTTGGCACTTGATGCAACAGGCGTAAGCTTCAATGTAACAAGTAACCCAGATATGCCAAATGTAGTTGCTTCTACTAGCACATTGTGTGCTGGTGATGTGGCTACCTTGACAGCTTCAGGTACTGGTTCATCTTACAAATGGTATACATTGCCAACTGGAGGAACAGCCTTTGCTACTACAGCAAGTATTCAAGTTACTCCAACAGCAAATACTACTTATTATGTAGAGACAGTAAATGCGAATGGATGTACAAGTGCTAGAAAAAGTATTTCTATCATAGTAAATACCAAACCTACTACTCCAACAGTGTTGGCCTCTTTAGCTAACCAATGTACACCAGTTGCCACAACAACAGTGAATTTGGCATCAGCTATTACAAGTACTCCGTCAACAAGCGGTGGTGTATTTGAATGGAGAACAGGTTCAACACCATCAGCATCGTTGGTAGCAAACCCAGCTGTAGTAGGAGCAGGTACTTATTACTTGTTTGAAAAATCAACTGCTGGCTGTTATAGTGCACCTGCGGTAGTAACTGTAAATATTACTCCATGTGGTTGTACAAATCCTGCAACGGTTATTCTTGCTGCAATCCCATCTCAATGTGTAGGTAGTTTCACACAATTACAACTATCAGCTACTTTGGGCGGTGGAGCAACAAGTGGAACATGGACATCAACAGGTACAGGGACATTTGATAATGTATCTAGCGTATCTGCGAAATATACTCCTTCTGCATCGGACGAAGCAAAAGGCTCAATCGAATTTACGTTTACAACAAATGACCCAGATGGTAGTGCAACATTATGTTCTGCTGCTACTTCAAAGACAATCTTTACTTACAAAGCTCGTCCTTCAAAACCTTCAAACTTGTCAGCTAGCTCACAAATTTGTTTAGGCGAACCTAATACCCTTACTGCTGAAAGTGCAGGTAATACGATTAAATGGTACACCACTGCAACAGGAGGTACTTCTGTAGGTACAGGAACAAGCTTTATCGTAACTCCGACAGCAGCAGGTACAGTAATGTATTATGCAGAGGCAGTAACACCAGAAGGTTGTATTAGCGAAAGAGCATCTATCAACTTTACGGTGACAAGCTGTCAAACGACAGACTTAGCAGTTGTTAAAACAGTTGTTGACGTGGCATCTCCACAAACAACACCTTCTTATTTAGTAGGACAGACGATTAATTATGCTATCGTTGCTAAAAACTTGGGAGGCTCAAGTGCTTCAACAGTTAAAGTAAAAGATGTGCTTCCTGCTAGCTTATCATTTGTAAGTGCAGATCCTACTGCTCAATACAATGCTTCAACAGGAGAATGGACGATTGGTACTTTGGCGGCTGGCGCTCAAGTTACCTTAAACATAAAAGCAACGATTCTTTCGAAAGGTAGCATAGTGAATGATGCCGAAATTTCAAGTCCAAGCGAAGACCCTACAAAATTGGGTAATAACAAATCAAGTGTAACTATTAATGCTATTGAACTGGCAGACTTGAGCTTGACGAAAACAGTTTCGAACGCTACTCCAATTGTTAATGACGAAATTGTTTATACAATCGTAGTATCAAATGCTGGTCCACATGCAGCAACCAATGTTGAAATCCAAGATGTACTTCCTGCAGGCATTAGCTTTGTCTCTAGTACTTCATTAACAAATAATAATGGAACATTGACTGGTACGATTGCTAATCTTGCGAAAGATGCAAAAGTAGAATTCACTTTCCGTGCGAAGGTGACATCAGGAGGTAAAATCACAAACGCCGCACAAATTACCAAGTCGGATGTGAAAGACCCTGATTCGACACCAAATAATGGTACAGATAAAAATGAAGATGATGATGATAGTGTAGATATTACTACTCCAACGGTTTGTAATGTAGCAGCACCAGTGCTTGCAGCTGAGAAAACAGCCATTTGTGCTGGTCAATCAGTAAACATCACGGCAGTAGGATGTTCAGGTCAGATTAAATGGAATACAGGTGAAACAACAGCATCTATTACAGTTACGCCATCTGTAAATGCAACTTACACGGCAACTTGTACTGTAAACAATTGTACAAGTAATCCTTCAACACCTGTTTCAATTACAGTTACAACTCCAACAGTTCCAACAATAGCAGCATCATCTACTTCGATTTGCGGTTCAGGTTCAGTAACCTTGACTGCAACAGGTTGTACAGGTACTGTTAAATGGTATGGTGGTGCACAAGCATTAACAGGTGCATCAGTAACTGTTAATCCAACTGTTACGACTACTTACTCTGCCACATGTACAGTTGCTAGTTGTGAATCAACTAAGTCACAAACAGTAACTATTACAGTTGGAACCCCAACACCTCCAGCGATTAGCCCAGCATTGTCAGCAATTTGCTCAGGTTCACCATTGACATTAAGTGCAACAGGATGTGCTGGTGGTACAATCGAATGGTCGAATGGTATGACTGGCTCATCAATAACAGTTACGCCAACTGCTAGTACTAACTACACTGCGGTTTGTAAGATGGGAACTTGTACAAGTACTGCATCTAATACAGCAAGTGTAACAGTTTCTGAATTTGCTAAACCAACCATTGTGGCATCTAAGACTGCTATCTGTGTGGGAGAAAGCGTAACATTGACTGCTACAGGGTGTAATGGAACTATAAAATGGTCAGATGGTCAAACAGGAGCATCTGTAACAGTTAAACCTTCGGTTACAACTTCTTACAGTGCCACATGTACATCTACTAATGCTACTTGTAACTCTGGAGTGTCAAATACAGTAGAGGTTAAAGTAAATAGTGGTTCTATTGATGCTCCAATCGTAGTGTGTGGAGACCAAGAAATTTGTGTAGGACAAGAGGTTGTCTTCTTAGCATTAGGATGCCCTAGTGGAACAACAGTTAAATGGTCAAATGGTATGACTGGTTCATCAATTACGGTTAAACCAACAATCACTACTGTTTACTCAGCCGTTTGTTCATTAGGCGCATGTGAAAGTGTTAAATCAAACGAAAAAGAAATCGTAGTAAAACCAACAGTGGTAGTAACATTAGTTGCGTCTGCTGATAAGAATAATGTTTGTGCTGGGTCTCCAGTAACATTGTCAGTAAAAGGTTGTGAAGCTGGTAAGGTAACATGGACTGGAGGTTTAACAGGTTCAACGATAACTGTGAATCCAACAGTGACAACTACTTATACTGCCTTGTGTACTGATGTAGCGTGTGCTACAGATGCCAAAGCTTCGGTTACAGTAAATGTTGCAACGGATTTGCCAACACCAGTGATTGTGGCAAGTACTACTTCTCCTGTATGTGCAGGTACAGAGGTAACTTTAACAGCTACTGGTTGTACAGCTGATTTGTTATGGAGTACTGGTGAAACCACTGCTAGTATCAAAGTAAAACCAACTATAACAACCACTTATACTGTTCAATGTAAATCAAATAGTTGTGCTAATGCAACAGCTAAGACGTCTAGTCCAGTAACAGTTACAGTAGGTTCAGGTGCAGCACCAGTAATAACAGCATCAACAACGACTATTTGCTCAGGCTCTCAAGTAACGCTTACTGCAACAGGTTGTGGTGCAAGTGATGTAACTTGGTCGAATGGCAAAACAGGTGCATCAATCACAGAGACACCAACAGCGACTACAACTTATTCTGCTACTTGTAAAGGAAATACTTGCGTAAGTGCAGAGTCGAACAAAGTAACTGTGAATGTGACACCTCTGGCAATTCCAACGATTAGTGTCGTATGTACTTGTCCAGCGAAATTTATGTGTCCAGGTAGTTCAATGACATTAGTTGCAACTGGATGTGAAGGTGGAACAATTAAATGGTCAGACGGATTTACAGGATCGATTCATACAGTAAGCCCAACTCAAACTACAAACTACACCGTGAAATGTGTAACTAGTACTTGTGAGTCGGCCTCTTCAGCAGTAACAACTATTACAGTAGGAACTCCAACAGCTCCAGTAATTACAAGTGATGTATTAACTGCTTGTGCTGGTTCATCTGTGAACTTAACTGCAACTGGTTGTGATGGCGCTGTAATTTGGAGTGATGGTCAAATTGGTACAACAGTAACTGTAAAACCAACAGCTAATACAACTTATACGGCAATTTGTAAACTTGATAAATGTGAAAGTGGTAACTCAAATGAGTTGACAATTAATGTAGGTAATTCTGCTAGCAAGCCATCTACAAAAGATTTGGTTAATGCTTGTCCAGCAACAACTGTTGATTTAACGTCTGGTTTATTAAGTACAGCTTCAAATGGTAGTTCATTTGAATTCAGAACAGGTATATCTAGCACTTCAACTTTAGTAAGTAACCCACAAGCTGTTTCAGCAACCGGTACTTATTATGTATTCGAGAAGTTTGCTTCAGGTTGTTATTCTGCTCCAGCAGCAATCAACGTGTTTATTAATACTGATTGCTCTACGAAAAACTGTACAACAGCTCCTGCAGCAGTAAATGCTGGTGCTGACGCTACAATTTGTGATACGAAATCTTACCAATTGAAAGGTGCCTTCAGCGGTGCAGCAAGCTTCATCACATGGAAGTCAACAGGTACAGGTACATTTGACAATCCATTATTGCCAACTGCTACTTATACCGCTTCGGCACAAGATGTGACAAATGGTTCAGTGAAGTTATTCCTGACTTCAAATGACCCAGATGGAACAGGCCCATGTGTGGCTGCTGTAGATACAATGATTCTTACCATTAATGGAATCAAAGTAAAACCAACTATTACAGTTTCGGGTAATTTGACAGCATGTACAACAGACTCTGTAGGGTTGAAAGCAATTGCAGGTTATCAATACAAATGGTATAAAGTAGGTTCGACTTCTGTAGTTTCAACTGCGCAGGCAATTAATGTGAAAGGTTTAGGTAGCTATTATTATATCTTGAGCGATGCAAATGGATGTACTTCTGTACCATCAGATACTGCAACATTAAATCCTCTTGCTGATATTTCTGCTCCAGTGACTAAGAACTTAATGATTTCATCTGGTCAGACTGCAAACTTGAATAGTTTAGTAACATCAACAACTCCAACTGGCGCTACTTTGGTGTTTAAATCTGGTGGTTCGGCAACATCTAACGATGTAGCAACTCCATCTGCTGTTGGGTTCGGAACATATTACGCATTCTATCGTACTGCACAAGGATGCTTCTCTTCAGGTTCTCCAATTACAGTAAGTACTGATTTGGTAGTGATGGATTTGGCTGATATTGGTGTTGGTATAACAACAGACAAAGCAACTTATGCGGTAGGTGACACAGTAGTAACTACAGTAACAGTAGTTAACTCTGGTCCAAGAACTGCTAAAGGAGTTGCCCTAAGTGTAATCATCCCAGGAACGCTGACTTATGCTAGTCAGACTGGAGGCTTGATTCAAAATGGCAATACAGTCGGTGTAAATATTGATACACTTGCCATGAATGGTACTAAAACATACACATTCAAATCGGTGGTAACAAGTACTTCGGAAGCAACTATTACGGTGTCAGGAACATCTAGTACTGTAGATCCAAATACAGCTAATAACAAAGCGTCTGTTACAATCAATGCAGGAGTTGTAGATCCAAATGCTGCGGATGCAGCGATTGCCATAGTTGCAGATAAGACAGCTATTGCCTTAAATGAAACAACAACTTTAACAGTAACTGTTTCTAACAATGGACCAGCAACTGCAAAAGGATTGAAAGTGACAACTACGATTCCAGCAGGGTTTGAGTTACTATCGGCAGAACCAAGTTGGGTTGTAAATGGAAATACTTTGACAGCTAGCTACGATTCATTGAAGAAAGGAGAGACTAAAGTATTAACATTCATCGCGAAAGGTATTACATCTGGTAATCTCTTGTTTGGAGCAACAGTTGCTTCAACATTAGACCCTAAAACAGATAATAATACTGCAACAACGACGGTTCAAGTTGGAACAATCAATCCAACAGGTTTGGCTGACCTTGCTGTAAGCTTTACCACTGATAAGTCGATTGTATCAAAAGGAGATGAAGTTGTTTATACCATGAAAGTTCAAAACAATGGTCCTTCTGCTGCATCAAGCATCGAGTTGAGAGCGTTGTTCCCTCAAGGATTAACATTTATTTCTGGAGATGTTACCAAAACAGCAGATTCTGTGAAAGCTACAATCAATAGCTTAGCAGTTGGAGCTTCAACATCATTCTCTTACAGAGTGAAGGTAGATGAAGATAAAACAATCTCAACTACAGTAACAACAACTAAGTATAGCCCAACAGACCCAGTGTTAACTAACAATACAGCAACTGCAACAATCGTATCAGCAAATGATACACTTTATGCAGATTTGTCAGTAATCAAAACGGCAAGCGCAACAACAGTTAACAAAGACAGTTTGGTAACCTATACAATTAAGGTAACTAATGCTGGTCCTGGAAATGCTAAAAATGTAGTCTTGAAAGACTTCCTAGTAAGTAATTTGTCATACATCAGCGGAGACTTTACTTCAACTGGCAAAACGGCAACGGGTGACTCATTGAGTGCTACTATTGCATCTATTGCAAAAGGAGAAACTAAATCGTTGACCTACAGTGCACGTGCAGTATTGCAAGGTGTTGCTCCTAACACTGTATTCGTAGCAAGCTCAAGTAAGTTAGATGCTGTGAAGGATAATGATAAGAGTACCGTTGAAGTTAATATCATCAATAGAGTGGTGAATGACTGTAGACTTGGCTTAGCATTAGCTGTAATTGATACAAACCAAGTATCAACTGGTGTTTACAAAGTGACTTATCAATTGATTGCTAAAAACTTCTGTAGTGATACGCTACGTAATGTTAGCTTAGTAGATTCGGTTGCTAAAAACTTCCCTTCTCCAGCAACATTTACAGTAAGTGCTCCAGTATTGAAGAATACAGGCAACTTGGTAATCAATGAAGCATTTGGTGCAAGTGATCCAAACTTGGTAAAAGCTGCTTCTAGCTTCATGATTCCAAATAAAGTAGATACCTTAATTTACACAGTAACACTTACATTAAACGGTAACAAAGGTCCATTCTACAGCCAAGTAAATGGTTCTGGAATTGCACCGAGCGGTACAGTAACAGCTAAGTCATCTGCTGGTACAAATGTGAGTGCAACTCCTAGCAGAACGGTAGTACGCTTCGACTTGCCGAGAACATTAATTGGTGTGGCGAAAGAGGTTCTTGCTTCTGGTTTGAAACGTGAAAGTACCAATGAATGGACGGTTCCTTACGTGATTAGAGTTGTCAACATGGGTGTAAATAGAATCACGAAGTTGTCAGTAACGGATGATTTAGATGCAGTTTACACTTCTAAAGGTGCTACGATTGTAGGTCAACCAACGGTTTCGACAAATCGTCCTGGCGTAAAAGTAAATTCTAAATACACAGGTTCTGGTTTGAATATCGATTTAGTATTACCAGATTCTTCTGCACTAGGTGTTGGTGATTCAGTATCAATCAACTTGGCAGTGAGAGTTAATACTACAGCTGCTACTGACTCTGTATTCAGTAACGTAGCAATCGGTAAAGGTACAGGTACAGATGGTTTAACTTATGAAGATATTTCAACGGCTGGTTCTGATCCAGATCCTGACAAAGACGGTGATCCTTCAAATAATAAGGTAGCAACTTCTGTAACACTAAGTAACCCAGTGAAACCATTAGGAGATGCTGCAATTGGGGTAGCGTTGTCAGCTAGCAAACCAGTGATGCAATCGGATAGTACGTTCAACGTGAAATTCAAATTGGTTGCTCGTAATTATGGTAAGGATACCCTAAACAATGTTGTACTTGCCAACCATATCCAATCTAATATTGGTCAACAAGTAACGGCTTGGTCATTGGTAGGTAAACCAACACTTGTTAGTGGAAAAGTAAAACTTGATTCATTGTTCGATGGAATTGCAGATACAACACTTACAGTAGCAAGTAGTACATTTAAGTTTGCCAAAGGTGACAGTATCGTGATTGAGTACACATTGAATATCCGTGAGCCGCTTCAAGATACAATTTATACTCAGGCTAGTGCTACAGGTATCAGTATTGCAGATGCAACGAAGAAAGCGTTTGACTTATCTACAGCAGGAACTAACCCAGATCCTAATGGTGATGGAAACCCAGCTGAAAATGCTAAGACTCCAGTAATCTTCGATGCTTCGGTTGTAACTGATAGTCCATTTATACCAGAAGGGTTCTCTCCAAACGGCGATGGAATTAACGATAAGTTCGTGATTCAACCATTGAATCCTGACCAACGTATCGAATTGAAAATCTTCAATAGATGGGGTAGCCTAGTTTATGCTTCAAGTGATTACAAAAATGAATGGGGTGGTGAAGCTAACCAAGGTGTGAAAGTAATCGGTGATGGCCAAGGCTTGCCTGATGGTACATACTTCTACAGCTTCACTCGTTACGATAGAACAACAGGTGAAATTATTTTAACTCAAGGTAAAAACACTGTAGTTAAATACTTCACAATTGTGAGATAATACCAAAAACACCCCAGAGTGAGTCTCTTACTCTGGGGTGCCTAAATAGTTAAGAAATCAAATCAAAGAAAACTAAGCCAAGTAGTATTTACCCTTTTTTCTTTGGTTAATAATTTAAACCATCATCCAATGAGACGCCAAAGTTTGCTTTCGAGAGCTAAAACCGCAATCATCTTCTCACTTGCCTTAGGACTGGCAGGTGTAGAAAAAGCTCATGCTCAGCAAGAAGTCCAGTATTCTCAATATA
Organism: Flectobacillus rivi; assembly: GCF_030056655.1. Taxonomy (NCBI): domain Bacteria; kingdom Pseudomonadati; phylum Bacteroidota; class Cytophagia; order Cytophagales; family Flectobacillaceae; genus Flectobacillus; species Flectobacillus rivi. The sequence continues at coordinate 439,631 of NZ_JASHIE010000002.1, read as the reverse complement.
TGTTTAATATGCTTGCCGTAAACCCAGCTTACGCAGGGAGTCGTGACGTATTGAGTATGACTGGAGTTTACCGCCAGCAGTGGGTAGGAATCGAAGGCGCACCTACTACACAATCATTCAGTATTGATATGCCCGTTAAAAAAGAAAAGGTTGGTATTGGTTTACAAGCATACCATGATCAAATCGGGGTATTCAATAATACTGGAGCTTATTTATCGTACGCTTACCGTGTCAAAGTATCTCAACGATCTACATTGGCTATGGGTATTCAAGCTGGTGCAACCAACTTGGTTGGTAGTTTGAGCGGTGTCCGTCGTACATTGGATAATAATGATATCGACCCAGCTTTTAGTGGTAATACTTCAAAATGGTTACCCAACGTAGGTACAGGTTTATACCTAAGTAACGACCGTGGATATATAGGTGTTTCTGTTCCTAACTTAATACAAAATGAACTTCGTACTTATACAGGTAATGAAGATACATTGAAAAAAGCTCGCCAAGAAAGACACTATTTCTTGATGATGGGATTTGTAGTACCGCTCGGTAGTTCATTGGCATTGAAGCCATCTATTTTAGTAAAAGCTACTCGTGATGCCGCTGCATTTGACTTTAACGTTAACCTATGGATTCGTGATAGAGTAGCTGTTGGGGCTTCTTGGAGAACTAATAATCAAAAGTTTAATTCACCTTTCGCGAATCAAAATGGTGATGCAGCTATTGGTATGCTCGAAATTCAAGCAAGTGACCAGTTCCGTATCGGTTATGCGTATGACTTTATGCTAAATAGCCTACAGAACTCACAAAAAGGTAGCCATGAAATTATGTTGAGATATGAATTTGGTTTCAAGAAAGCTAAAATTCTTACTCCTCGTTATTTCTAATCAAGTAATAGAAAAGACTACAATAATAGTATATCTGTGGTGCGCTGTGGAAGTAGCCGTCTTATAATGAGAGTAAACTAATAACTGATATACTATTAACTAAGAACTTTTTTACTTATTACTGGAATGTATTGAATACAAGGCATGTCCTTTGTTGCTTTATCGATTTTGAATTCGCCTTCATGATGTTATAACTGTTTAGAAAAATGATTAATTGTAAGAAAATAGGATTGGTACTTCTTACTGCCTTTCTCTTTGTTTCAAAGGTTTCAGCTCAGACTTTGAAAGATGCTGAAGCTGAATTTGAAAAAATGAGTTATTTGAATGCCGCCGAGATGTTTGAACATGCCCTTAAAGGCAAAATTTCAGATGCAGATAAGCAAACTGCAAAACTGAAATTGGCATACGCTTATCGACAAATCAAAGACTCCCAAAATGCAGAGAGAGTATATAAAGAAATAGTTGACAATCCATCTTTTTCGGGTGATTCAAAAGCATATCTTTACTATGCACAAGCGCTTGCTACAAATGGCAAATACAAAGAATCACAAGATGTATATGAAAAATATGCTAAACTAGCGACAACAGATAAGCGAAGTTCGAGTTTTCAAAAACTGTATAAAAACGTTGAAACGCTCAATAAAAACCAAGCGTGTTATAAAGTTGAGTACCTAAACCTTAATACCGATAAAGCAGATTTTAGCCCTACTTACTACAAAAATGGTTTTGTTTTCAACTCTGGACGCACAGAATCTGTAGGGTTGAAAAGAGTATATTCATGGGATAATTCAAACTTTCTTGATCTTTATTATTTATCCGATATTAGCAAACTGACTGCTTCTCAGCCTTCGGGTGTGGGGGGCTCAACGGCAAATAAAGAACGTAAATTCAAGGCGCCAGCCGTTGTTGGAGATGATGAGTACACGCCAGCTACACCAAATGATTCTAAAACAATTGGCTCGTATGGCAGTACTGGTATGTACAAAGGATATGCTACCTATAACGAAGCTCCTGTTACACAAAGTGAGAATTTTTCAAAAACACTTAATACTAAATACCATGAGGGGCCTGTCACATTTTCGAGTGACGGACGTAAAATTGTTTTTACTAGAAATAACTATAATTCTGGAAGTTTCAAAACAAGCGCAGACCGCGTAAATAAATTGAAACTTTATACTGCCGAAGATAAAAAAGGCGATGGGCAATGGTCTGCCGTAAAAGAGGTTCCTTTTAATAATAATGAGTATTCGACAGGACACCCTACTTTGACAAAAGACGACAAGCTGATGTACTTTGTTTCGGATATGCCTGGAGGTTTTGGTGGAACAGACGTGTATGTGGTAGAATATAACAACGGAAATTTCGGAACACCAGTCAATCTAGGTCCTCAGATCAATACGGAAGGAAATGAAATGTTCCCTTTTGTTGATGAAAAAGGAAACTTATATTTTGCCTCGGATGGTCATGCTGGACTTGGAGGATTAGATATTTTCTTTGTTGAGTTACAAGATGGTAAAACGGTAAAAAGTAAAATTAAAAACCTTGGAGCTCCTATTAATACGAGTCAAGATGATTTTGGACTTATAACTGATGGCGAACGTAGACAAGGATATTTAAGCTCAAATCGTAAGCGTGGCGGTGCCGATGATGATATTTATAGATTTACAAGAGAATGCGACGAAAAACCTGAATGCCGTGAACTACAGGTTATCGTGTTTGATGCAGAATCAAAATTGCCATTAGATAATGCCGATGTTGAAGTGTCAACAGAAGGTAAAACAGAGATGAAAAAGACCGATTCAAACGGTACTTTCAAAATCTGTTTGGATGAAGATAAGTCATATTTATTAAAGGCTTCTCGTGAAGGGTATCTTCCAAATACCGTTGGATATTCGGCAAAAGATGCTAAAATCGAACAGTCGACACTGGATATTCCTTTGCAACCAGTAAAAGAAGTAGAAGGGGATTCTCTATCGGCAAGAATCAGCCCATCAGGTAATCCAAACCCAGCTTTACCTTGTAAAGTAACAACCCTAAGAGGGCGAGTTACTTCTAACAAGGATAAGCAACCAATTGCGGGTGTTCTTGTAACGCTGAGAAACGAATGTGATGGTACAATTCAGCAAGTAGTAACTGGCGCAGATGGTCGTTATCAATTTGATATTTGCCAAGGCTGTGATTATAATTTGGAAGCTGCTAAAGAAAACTTTGGTTCGAAAAGCAACAAAATCAAGAAAGTGGGCGACAATCCTCCGAAATACATCAACTCTAACTTGAGTATGTTTGAAGAAGGAGACGTCATCACAATTGATAATATTTATTACGATTACGGTAGATATAACATTCGCCCTGATGCTGCTCGAGAATTAGAGAAATTAGTATCGTTAATGAAGCGTTATCCAAAAATGAGAATCGATTTACGTTCTCATACAGACTCTCGCTCATCGACAGAATTTAATCAAAAACTCTCAGAAAATCGTTCGAAATCAGTGGTTAGCTATTTGCGCAAACGTGGTATTGCATCAACAAGACTAGAGTCTTCAGGATTTGGCGAAACACAATTGCTAAATGAATGTGCCGATGGTGTTGAATGTACAGAAGAACAACATCAAACCAACCGTAGAACAGAATTTAAAGTAATTCAGATGCAATAAATTTGAGTGAAATTGATATTTGAGTCCGTGTATCAGGTAACTTTACCTTACACGGACTTTTTTTGTGGCATGAAACAGCTCTTACTTTTTATATTTCTACTTATATCTTCACTTAGTTTTGCACAGTATCCTTTTTTAAGGTCTTATACTGTTGACAATGGTTTGCCTAGCTCGAATGTATATCGTGCCTATCAAGATAGTAAAGGTTTCCTTTGGTTTTGTACCGACAAAGGTCTTGCTCGATTTGATGGGTATCATTTCGAAAGTTTTACTACTAAAAATGGTTTGCCTAACAACGATGTTTGGCAATGTGCGGAGGACAAGCAAAAGAGAATTTGGTTTTTAACTTATAGTTCTGTCTTCTTCTATTTTGATACGAATGATAATAAATTTTACACCATTCCTAATCCGTATCCCGATTTACAAGATTCCCATATTTGGTGTTACGTTCAAACATCTCCTAATACCGTACAGGTTGTTCTAAGTAAAGGATTAGAAGTATTAGAAATTGATGTCAAAAAGAAAGTGGTTAAAAGGTTTATGCCTCGTAAAATAGGTAATCAATCATATCCCTTTATCAATAATAAAACCCACCTTAGTGTGATTATGAGTGTAGGCTCTCCATTTACCTTGAGAGCCTATTCTGAGGGGCTTGCGCATAACCTTAAAAACATACCTCACGTACTCCCTAAGTTTGATAAAGGCAGCTTTCCAATCGAGATTTTCGACAAACTCATAACGATTTTATTTGAAGATGATAAAACGGTGTATGCTACCGCCGATAAACTTGTAGTCTACAGTAAAAAAGGGCTTAAACAAATTCATATTTCTACTTTAAGTTCGTTAAAGAACAACCCTATCATATTACTTCTCAGTACAGGAAGTTTGAAATATAAACTATGTGTTACAGAGAAGGAATCCTTTCTTTTGGATGAAAATTTCAATAGGCTTCGGCAGTTCGATTTCCTAAATAAATATGTGCTCAATACGATTTATGTGGATAGTGAAGAGAATTTTTGGTTTTGTACCAAAGATAAAGGCTTACTGTTTTTATCAAAGCAAGCAATGTATTCTGCCACCTATAATTTTCAGGGAGGAAATTCGGTTGTGGCTATGCAGCAATTTGAAAATAAAATCATATTTGGAACAGGTAAAGGTGATTTGTACAGGATTAATCAGGATGAATCTATTACAAGGTTTCTGACTAAAGATCCCATTCGTCTTCCAGTTCGGGATATCGCTATTACTAAGGAAAAGGCCATGATAGCTTATTTCGGAATGGATTATACGATGTATTCTACAAAGGCACTCATGAATAAAAAACATTTATCTGTTAATAAAATTATAAAGAAAAATGGTCAAAGCGATTTACATGAACCCGTTCACCGAAAGTACGATGGAGAGACGGTTCATTGGATTGATTTTAAAACAATAGATACCCTTGATTCAAAAACGATCATAGGTTATAATGCTCTAATGATGGTAAAACTTTTCGAGTCAAAAAAACACTATCAGGCTCGAAAGTTATTTACTAAGGTAAATATTCCCAAAATTGTTGCGATGCACGTCGGAAGTAATCGCAAGATATGGGTCGGAAACTCAAAAGGAATTTACCAACTCTCTTTGATGGATTCTACAGCGGAACTTTTCGATAAGCAAAAAATTCAATATCCTTTGCTGAGTCGTGCTGTAAAATGCTTGGTGTCAGATAAAAATGGAAGAGCTTGGGTTGGCACCAACGGGTTTGGATTATATGCCTTCGATGGGCACAGTCCGCTTATTGTTTCAGAACTAGCATATGAAAATATTAATGCAATTTTTCTCGACAATAAAACTCAAACTGTTTGGGCAGGTACCAACAAGGGGGTATTTGTTCTGTCTAACATTGATTATAAAACCAAAAGATACCAACTTAAAAAGTTATCGGTAATTCAGGGTTTGCCAACACATGAAGTGTATTGTTTGACCGTACAAAATGACATAGTTTGGATTGGAACAGCCAATGGATTATTCAAACTTGGAGTAAAATATGTGCTCAATATGCCTATGCCCAAAGCTCAAGTGCCATTGGTAATTCGTCGCGTGAAAGTTAATAACCTAGATACTTTGGTGACATCACATTATGAGCTAGAACATACACAGAATAACTTGACGATAGAATTTGTTGCTCTTTCGTACATGAGTAATAAAAATATCAAATACCAATATCGATTGCTCGGCAGTAATCAATCTGATACACATTGGAGAGAGGTAGAAGAGTTACAGCTGAGTTTTCCTTTTTTACCTCCAGGAACCTATATTTTTGATTTAAGAGCTTATGATGTGACTGGAAAAATAACTCAAAAAATAAATCCGATAAGATTTCATATAAAGGCACCATTTTGGCAAGAAACTTGGTTCTGGATAGTGGTAGCAACGCTTATTGTTATCATAATACTATATTCAGTTTATGCTCGAATTAGATTTATTCAAAAAGTAGAAAGCGAACGAACCGCTGCCAACAAACGGTTTGCTCAACTCGAATTACAAGCATTACAAGCACAAATGAATCCACATTTTGTATTTAATGCTCTGAGTTCGATTCAATACTATATTTTGAACAATGATATTGAAGCGGCCAATGATTATCTGAGTAGATTTTCACGCTTGATGCGACTCTTTTTGGAGTCCTCTCGCAATAAATATATTTCAGTTTATGAAGAAAGTGAGCTATTGGAGTACTACATTACCCTCGAACAATTACGCTTTAAAAACCGTTTTACTTTCGAGATAAAGATAGAGGATGATGTTCCACAGGAATTAGAAATTCCTTCTATGCTCATTCAGCCTTTTGTCGAAAATGCGATTAATCATGGACTCGTTTATAGTAAAAATAACGAAGGAGTACTTGTGATTCATTTTGGTTTGACTGAAGAATATGTACGTTGTACAATCGAAGACAATGGCATTGGAAGAGAAAAGGCCGCAGAGTTGAAACAAAAATCGATAAAATCGTATCAATCTCAGTCAACACAAATTACTGCCGAACGAATTCAATCTTTAAAGTATATTGAAGAAACTAAAGTCGAAGTAAATATTATTGATAAATTCAATGAAATAGGTGAGTCTCAGGGGACAAAAGTTGAAATACTTATATATCTTTGAGAAACCAAATTATCCCTAATTGTTAACCATGCTTAGAGCTATCATTGTAGATGATGAGAATAACGCATTAGAAGCTTTAAAAACACTTTTAACCAAATATTGTCCACAAGTAAAAATTATAGAAACAGCCACCTCTGTCGAAGAAGCATATCAAAAAGTAGTCACTTTTAATCCTAATCTTTTATTCTTGGATGTGGAAATGACGAACGGAACGGGATTCGATTTATTAATGAAATTTGATGAACCTTCTTTTAAAGTCATATTTGTAACTGGTTTTGACCAATATGCGCTTAACGCGATTAAGTTTTCGGCAATTGATTATCTCTTAAAACCAATTCATGTAGAAGAACTTATTGAGGCTGTCAAAAAGGCAGAAAAACAGCTCGATAGTCAGGATAATCTCGGTGAACTACGAAATTTACTGAGTACTTTAAATAACCCAAGAAGCCGTAAGAATAAAATCGCTATACCTACGCACAAAGGGTTTGAAATGATTGAAGTACAGGATATTGTTAGGTGTGAGGCTTCGAGTGGCTACACTCTGATTCATTTGCTTCAAGGGAAGCCTGTCATGTCTTCTCGTGATTTAAAAACCTACCACGAGCTATTGGAAGAATATGATTTCTTCAGAATTCATGATTCTCATGTAATTAGTCATTTCCATATTCAGAAGGTTTTGAATGAAGATGGTGGCGTAGTAGTCCTAACAAACGATATCCGACTACCAATAGCCCGACGCCGAAAATCTGAGTTTTTAGAGTGGTTAAAAGGGCGATAAGCCATATATCAACTATATTTGACCAGATAATAGCATTTTATTACCGTATAAAAGTTGTAGATTGTTTGACATAGCTTTACCATGTATTTTCGTAATGTGTGTTAGACCTCTATACTTATCGAGGACTCCCAAGCATAAGGTAACTTGTGGGTCCTCTTTTATTTTCATATAAAATGAGTACACGAAGTACTTAGGAAGTACAATTTTTTGAAATTCCATACAAAGTATCTTGAATAGTCTTATGTCAAGCTTTGTTGAAAATATCCTAGTAAAGGTTCTACATAATCTATTCAATTAAACTCCAATTTCTCTTTTCTTCATTTTTATTATTACTTCCAATAGAGATTTGTGCTAGCTCTATTATCCGAAAATAGAACCATACGTTTTTATAAGTCTCTTCTAGTTTGTAGTGCTTGCATTATAACGTACTTGCTACTAACTTCGTTACAAAACCTCAACGAGTAGGTTAGTTCTAAGAATAAACACAATGTCAATATGAGAAAGCTTTTACTAGGAGTAATAGCCACCTTGCTATATCTTCAAAGTTATGGTCAACAAGATCAGCTATATTATACCTATCCTTTCATGCCCATGACGATCAACCCAGCCTATGCTGGAGCCAAAGAAGTCATCTCTTTTTCAGGTATTTATCGAAAAAGACCTTTGTTTACCAACAATATTGGAGCAACCTCAACACAACAATATTTTAACTTTGATATGCCAATCGCCCAAGATAAAATGGGCGTAGGCTTTCAGGCATACAATACAGATCAAGCCATTGGAATCGGTGGAAATTTGGCAGGTAATTTAGGTCTTTATGGCAATTTTGCTTACCGTTTCAATATGCCTAATGATGGAAAATTGGCAGTTGGTGCTTTGGCAGGTATAACCCAAGTTCCTGCTATTTTTGGTGCGGGAGGTTCAGGTACTACTCGATTGCGCTCAAGCTTTGGCTTAGGAGTATACTATCAAAATGATGATTGGTATGCAGGAGTTTCAATGCCAAATGTTAATGCCTCAAGCGACGGGTATAATGTGCCAATTTTTGTTTCTGGAGGGTATTTGTTTCCTTTATCTGATGATTTTATGCTCAAAACGGGCGTCGTGTTTAGACGCATTAGCAATGGTGACTATAACCGCAACGATATAGATTTGCACGGAGTACTTTGGGTAAAAGAAAGATTTGGTGTGGGTATTTGGTATCAAAACACAGGCTCTGAATTTGTCAATAAGGCTTTATTAGGCTCGCTTGAAGTACAACTGAATAAGATGAGAATTGGGTATTCTTACGACTTTCAAGGTAGTAATTCAACCAATACTACGTCGCCTGCCAATCAGGGATTTCATCAAATTATGTTAAGATTTGATTTTGATTCGGGTAATGGGAAATCAGCTCAGTTTAAGTACTTTTAGCATAATTGTACTAGAAAGAAATAAAAAACGGGTGAGAATTTCTCACCCGTTTTTTATTTCATCTTTTCCAACGCAGAGGTAAATTTTTGCGTGTCTATTTTTTCTCTGAGCGCTAATTCATAAGCTTTTTGCTCTATATCTAAGGCTTTTTGTTTGTCGCCTAATTTTAACATCAGTTGAGCATAAGAGTGATAATAGTCAGGATTTTCAACTAACTCAATAGCTCTTTGAACCCAAGGAATGGCTTTTTCTAGTTTAGCCAGAGTATCCACTTGTTCATAAAAAGTTTTCACTACATCATGAAGCTCATTGGCAGTTAAACGCGCCATCGTGAATCGCCCATTCTTTTTAATATTGTTATAAAGTGGCGCTCCTGTGCCTGTAGAGTCTTTGATTCCAAGTCGGTAAGCTTGCATCATTTTGTCATATTCCCACAAATCTTGCTTACGAATACTTTCTATTTGCACAAACATTACATATTGGTCCAAATAGTTTTCGGCAGCTTCTACGTATTTATTAATATCTTTTACTGCCAGATAAAAAGCTAATTTATTTTTATCATTTACTCTATCTGCTGTATTGGGAAGTGCCTTTAAATTAGCCTGTAGAGCTTTTTCAAAAAGTACTTTATTTTTGGTCTCAATGGCCTGATAAAAGAATTCGTTGATACTGGTCGAAAAGGCTTGATTGACTTTTTCATCGCCACCTTCAAATAATCCTTCTGCTTTTTCACGATATTTTAAAAGAAGTTCAAAGGCTTTACCATCGATTTTAAAGCCATTATTAACCACCAAACGCAATGTTTTATCTGAGGACTGTTGAATTGGAGTTAAAGCCTTCACGTACTCTTCCACAAGTGCCATATTATCAAGATTGTATCTAGAGCGCTTGGCAATAAATTCGTACAAGAAATCTGGCTCACGTTTGCCCTCATTGTATTGTTTTTCGAGCACATAAATAGGCTTAGAGTCTGACTGGTTTGTCAAAACCAAGTCGGCTTCTTTTAACAAATCGGTTGAGCCAAGGTATCCTTCTTGTTTGTACACCAAATTTTCGGTGGCATCTACAAAAAGGCAAGTAGGGTAGGAAGTCACATTATAACGTCTGGCCAAGGTAATCCCAAATCCTTTTTCAGCATCGATTTTGTAATTGATAAATTTGCTATTGAATTTATCACCCACAGACGCTTCGGAGAAGGTTTTTTTGTCCATCTCCTTACAAGGTCGGCACCAAGTAGTATAAATATCAACAAAAATCAACTTGTTCTGAGCCTTTGCCTGAACAAGTACATTTTGCCAATCATCTTGACGAAAAGATATTCCCTGTGAGAAGGTCTGAGCACTTACCCACATAAGAGCAAGAAAACAGATTTGCGACAGGTTTACTGGTTTCATGGTATGGTAATGTTTTTGGTAAGGAATAGTTTCAATGAGTGTTCAACGTTTTTGCGGACAAAGAAAATATATGCTTAAGACGAATCGTCTCATGAAATTCCATTCGAAAATATCACTATTTATTCACAAAGCCTTTATTTTGACAACAACTTCTTGTAAAGAAGCACAGCTGAAGATTGTTGATACTCTTAAAAATGCAGGAAGTCTCAGAAATAATCAAGGATTAATATACTGAAAATAAATTACATAAATAAGTGCCTCGTGAAAAAAACTCTGTGCAAACAACCACAGAATGAGCAATTTGGGTAGCAAATACAAGTTTTTAGGGAAATCCTATAAATGTTGTTATGCAAAAATATATAGTTATCTACTTGTAGCCCAGAACTACAGAAAAAAAAGCGTTTAAGCTTCAAATAAATTCGAAAAGTACAAGTATTGCCTACAAATGAAATACCGATGTGGTAGTTTAACAAAATGAGTAAAAAATATCAAAATTTGTATTTTTGGGGTAGGATTAATTGCTTTTTGGCGGAGGAGTAAAACAACTATAAAACTACTTGGCATTGCTCATGTTGTAAACTGTAGCTAATTGCGTGCCAAAAAGGAAGGAGCTGAAATAAAATATTTAAGGATTCAGTAAATCTAACTACCTGATTGACTTAGAGAGATAAGGATAGTTTTTCAAAAAAAATAGGTAAAACAAATGGATATATGCGTACATTTGCACCCGCAAAAAAGAAGTTTTCTTACATAAACTAGAACTACTACAAACTGATTAAAATAGTTGCTATTTTAAGGTAAAGTTGAATTTTTCTAAGAAAGCAAAATTTTTAGGGGGGTTATTTTAGCTACTATATTAATTTGGCAAAAATCCTGTAAAAAACAAATAAATTTTTGTGATTTAATTAACGGGCATACCGTAACTTTGCCAAAATTCTATTGGGAGACTTTCATTAAATCCAGAAATCCAATCTCTTTGTACTTTATTCGTACCCTATGTAAGAAACTTTACGAATAAGTTTAATTAATATCAAAGATTAACGCCAGTTATGGACCAATTTTCATACATTGCCAACGCCGATACTGCGGTAATTTCGGACTTGTACGAGTCATATCAGCAAGACCCCAATTCGGTTGACGCTAGTTGGCAGAACTTTTTCAAAGGTTTTGACTTTTATACTTCTTGGAGTGGCGAGGCCTCTTCCAACGGAGTGGGTAGTGCATCTGTCGATGCTTCAATGGTTCAGAAAGAAATGTCTGTAATCAGTTTGATTAAGGCATTTAGATCAAGAGGACACTTGTTGTCAAAGACCAATCCTGTGCGTGAGCGTAAGGATCGTCGCCCTCGTCTTGATTTAAAAGATTATGCACTTTCTGAAGCTGATCTTGATACAGTATTCCAAGCGGGTAGTTTTTTGGGTATTGGCCCAGCATCTCTTCGCAAAATTGTGGAATCTCTCTATAAAATCTACGCAGGTTCGATTGGTTTTGAGTATTCTTACATCAGAGAATCAGATGTTAAAGAATGGCTTCGTAACAAAATCGAGAAGGAAGCGCTTGCTTTTAATCCTTCTATCGATGAGAAAAAACAGATTCTTCAAAAATTGAACGAAGCTGTTGTTTTCGAAAACTTCTTAGGTACAAAATATTTAGGTCAAAAACGTTTCGGTTTGGAAGGTGGCGAAAGCACTATTCCTGCACTTGATGCTATTATCAATACTGCGGCTGACCTCGGTGTGAAAGAAGCTATGATTGGTATGGCTCACCGTGGACGTTTGAACGTGTTGGCCAATATTATGCACAAATCTTACGCCGCAATCTTTGATGGTTTTGAAGGAAATATTCCTGATCAAATCCACGGTGACGGTGACGTAAAATATCACTTAGGCTATTCATCTAAGCATATTACTCCTGCTGGTTCTGAAATTTCTTTGAAATTAGCGCCAAACCCTTCTCACTTAGAAGCTGTAAACCCTGTAGTTGAAGGTTTCTGTCGTGCAAGTGCAGATGCTCACTATGATGGTGACTACGATAAAGTATTACCAATCTTAATTCATGGTGATGCTGCTGTAGCAGGTCAGGGTATTGTATATGAAGTAACTCAAATGGCGAAGTTGCGTGGTTATGAAACAGGAGGCACAATCCACTTCGTAATCAACAACCAAGTTGGTTTTACAACAGACTTTGAGGATGCTCGTTCGGCAATCTACTGTACAGATGTAGCTAAAATCATTGATGCTCCAGTATTCCACGTAAATGGTGACGATCCAGAAGCTGTTGTTTTTGTTTCGAAAATTGCGGCTGAGTTCCGTCAGCAATTCAACCGTGACGTATTTATTGATATGGTTTGTTACCGTAGAAATGGTCACAACGAATCTGATGAGCCAAGATTTACACAACCAACCTTGTATTCGAATATCACAAATCATCCAAACCCTCGTGAAATCTACACACAAAAATTGATTACACGTGGTGATATCGATGCTCAGTTGGCTTCACAAATGGATTCTGAATTTAAGGCTGAATTACAAGCTCGCCTTGACCAAGTGAAACAAAAAATTCGTCCAGAATATGTACCATTGAAATTGGATAACAAATGGGCTGAATTGCGTTTCGCTGGTACAGAAGATTTTGAGAAATCTCCAAAAACTGGTATTTCGAAAGAAACGATTGATAAAATTGCAGCGGCTTTGACAAAATTGCCAGCAGGTTTCCATGCCTTGAAGCAAATTGAAAAAGTATTAGCTGATCGTAAAGCATTTTTCCAAAATGGACAATTGAACTGGGCTACAGCTGAAGCTTTGGCGTATGGTTCATTGTTGTTGGAAGGTAAAATGGTACGTGTATCTGGTCAGGATGTTCAACGTGGTACATTCTCTCACCGTCATGCGGTATTGCACGATGCTGAGACAAATGAGTCATATACTTCTTTGAACTTTATTGAAGAAGGTCAAGAGCAAATCCAAATCTATAACTCATTGTTGTCTGAATACGGTGTGTTAGGTTTTGAATTTGGTTATTCATTAGCAAACCCTGAAGCTTTGGTTATTTGGGAGGCTCAGTTTGGTGACTTCTCAAATGGAGCTCAAACAATGATTGACCAATTCATTGCATCTTGCGAATCTAAGTGGGGTACAATGAATGCTTTGGTAATGCAGTTGCCTCATGGTTATGAAGGTCAAGGTCCTGAGCACTCAAATGCTCGTCCTGAGCGTTACTTACAATTGGCGGCAGAAGATAACATGGTAGTAGCTAACTTAACTACTCCTGCAAACATCTTCCATGCATTGCGTCGTCAGTTGGCTTGGGAATTCCGTAAGCCATTAATCATCATGTCACCAAAATCATTGTTCCGTCATCCAAAGGTAGTTTCTCCAATTGAAGAATTTATCGACGGTTCATTCCAAGAAATTTACGGTGACACTTATGCAGATGCTAAGAAAGTGAAGAAAGTATTGTTGTGTTCTGGCAAAGTTTATTTCGACTTGTTGGAAAAACAACAAAAAGACAATCGCACCGATGTGGCAATTATCCGTATCGAGCAGTTGCATCCTTTCCCAACTAGCCAAGTAAATGCAGAACTTGCGAAGTATCCAAAAGCGAAAGTGTACTGGGTACAAGAAGAGCCAGAAAACATGGGATACTGGTCATTTGTAACTCGCGAATTTGGTTTCAAATCATTTGAAGGAGTTATTGCTCGCAAAAAATCTGCTTCACCTGCAACAGGTTTCTTGAAAGTTCACAACGAAGAGCAAGCAATCCTAGTTGATAGAGCATTTGCTTAGTTAAAATATTTGTTGAAACCGACTTTTTGACGCTACGGCTCAGAGAGTCGGTTTTGGCATCATGTTACCAGACAATATTTAAACAGGACATTTTACTATAGTTATAAATTGAAGATTGTGTCAAACAACCAATCCGAATACTAAATAATAAATTAATAAGATGGCAATCGAAATGAAAGTTCCGCCAGTTGGCGAGTCGATAACCGAGGTCACAATTGCCTCATGGAATAAAAAAGATGGGGATGTAGTGAAGATGGATGAGGTATTGTGCGAGTTAGAGTCTGATAAAGCTACCTTCGAACTACCAGCAGAAGCTGAAGGTGTTTTGCGCATTGTTGCAAAAGAAGGTGATACTTTACCAATTGGTGCAGTAATCTGTGTTATCGAAGCCTCAGGTGCTTCGGCAGCAGCAGCGCCAGTTGTAGCAGCTCCAGTAGCCGCTCCTGCTCCAGCAGCAGCGCCAGTTGCAACGGAAACTAAGGTTGTTGAAATCAAAGTTCCAGCAGTAGGTGAGTCTATCACTGAAGTTACAGTTTCGTCTTGGAATAAGAAAGAAGGTGATACTGTATCGATGGACGAAGTATTGTGCGAACTTGAATCTGACAAAGCTACCTTCGAATTGCCTGCTGAAGCGGCGGGTGTATTACACATCGTAGCAGAAGCTGGTACTACTTTGCCTATCGGTGGCTTGGTAGCAACTCTTACCGTAGGTGCAGGTGCTAGCGTTGCTGCTCCAGCTCCTTCTGCAGCACCAGTTGCAGCAGCTCCTTCGGGCGATGCCAACTACGCTGCGGGTCATGCTTCTCCTGCGGCAGCTAAGATTTTAGCTGAAAAAGGTGTTGATGCTGGTGCCGTACAAGGTACTGGTGTAGGTGGCCGTATTACTAAAGAAGATGCTCAAAGTGCTCAAAAACCAGTAGCTCCAGCGCCTGCAACTCCAGCAGCGGCTCCTGCTCCTGCAGCAGCACCGGTTGCTTCTTCTGACTCAAGAGGTGTAAGAAGAGAAAAAATGACTTCGCTTCGCAAAACAGTAGCTCGTCGCTTGGTTCAAGTGAAAAACGAGACTGCTATGTTGACTACTTTCAACGAAGTTGATATGAAGCCAATTATGGATTTGCGTTCGAAATACAAAGATAAATTCAAAGAAAAACATGGTGTTAACCTTGGTTTCATGTCATTCTTCACTAAAGCAGTGACGGTGGCATTGAAAGAATTCCCTGCGGTTAATGCTTCTATCGACGGCGATCAAATTGTTTACCATGACTATTGTGACGTTTCAATTGCAGTATCTGCTCCAAAAGGATTAGTTGTACCTGTAATTCGTAATGCTGAACAATTATCATTGGCTGGTATCGAGGCTGAGGTTATTAGATTAGCAACTCGTGCTCGTGACAACAAATTGACACTTGATGAAATGAACGGTGGTACTTTCACTATTACAAATGGTGGTGTATTTGGTTCAATGTTATCAACGCCAATCATCAATGCTCCACAAGTGGCTATCTTAGGTATGCACAATATCGTTGAGCGTGCTGTGGTAATTGGTGGTCAAGTGGTTGTTCGCCCAATTATGTATGTAGCACTTTCTTATGACCACCGTATCATCGACGGTCGTGAGTCTGTAAGCTTCTTGGTACGTTTAAAACAATTACTAGAAGATCCAACTCGTTTGTTGTTAGACGTCTAGTTTAAATAGATATTACTGAGGCAAAGACACGATATTATGCGTGTCTTTGCCTTTTTTGTATCATTTTTTGACTTAAAATCAATAGATTCAATACGCGAGAAAAACTATTTTTATCAAAAATTGAAGCAGATTGATCGAAAGTCAAACACTTTATTTCAAAACTATCCGATAAAGAACTTTTATAGTAACAAAGCAATTATAGATAAAGAGTCAAAAGCTCAATAACTGTAAATAATCAAAGTATGCAATACGACGTAATAGTAATAGGCTCAGGTCCTGGTGGTTATGTAGCTGCCATCCGTTCGGCTCAATTAGGCTTAAAAACAGCCATCATCGAAAAATACTCTGTATTGGGTGGTACTTGCTTAAACGTAGGCTGTATTCCATCAAAAGCATTGTTGGACTCATCAGAGCATTTCTACAATGCACAACATTCATTTGCTGAGCATGGTATCGAGCTTGAAAACTTGAAAGCTAACTTATCTCAAATGATTACTCGTAAAAAAGGAGTAATCGAGAAAATGAATAATGGTATCGCTTTCTTGATGAAGAAAAACAAAATCACGGTTTACAACGGTTTAGGTTCTTTTGTTGACAAAAATACTGTGAATGTTGCTAAACTTGATGGTACTGCTGAGCAAATTACTGGTAAAAATATCATCATTGCTACAGGTTCAAAACCAACGGTGTTACCATTTATTCCTGTTGACAAAAAGCGTGTTATTACTTCAACTGAAGCTTTGAATCTTCAAGAAATTCCAAAACATTTGATCGTTATTGGTGCTGGTGTTATTGGTGCTGAGTTAGGTTCAGTTTATGCTCGTTTGGGTGCTAAAGTAAGTTTCGTAGAATTTGCTGATTCTATGATTCCTACTATGGACAAAACAATGGGTAAAGAGTTACAGAAATCAATCAAGAAATTGGGTGCAGACTTCTACCTAAGCCACAAAGTAACTGGCGTAGTTAACAATGGTGACGACGTAACTGTTACAGCGAAAAACTCAAAAGATGAAGATGTAACGATTACTGGTGACTATGTACTAGTTTGTATTGGTCGTCGTCCATATACTGACGGTTTGAATCTTGAAGCTGCTGGTCTTGCTACAGATCAAAGAGGTAAACTTGAAGTAGATGAGCATACTTTACAAACAAAAGTAGGTGGAATCTATGCTATTGGTGATGTGATTCGTGGTGCTATGTTGGCTCACAAAGCTGAAGAGGAAGGTGTATTTGTAGCTGAAACTATTGCAGGACAAAAACCACACATCAACTATAACTTGATTCCAGGTGTAGTGTACACTTGGCCAGAAGTAGCTTCTGTTGGTCAAACTGAAGAAGAATTAAAAGCTGCTGGTCGTGCCTACAAAGCTGGTTCATTCCCATTCAAAGCTTTAGGTCGTGCAACAGCTTCAATGGATACAGATGGTTTGGTGAAAGTATTGGCTGATAAAGCTACTGACGAAATCCTTGGTGTTCACATCATTGGTGCTCGTGCAGCAGATATGATTGCTGAGGCCGTAGTTGCAATGGAATATCGTGCCTCTGCTGAAGATATTTCTCGTATGTCACATGCTCACCCTACTTATACAGAAGCTATCAAAGAAGCATGTTTGGCAGCAACTGAAAATAGAGCATTACATGCTTAATTAAGGCTTTTTGCGCTGAGATTTTGGCATAAAAACATATTGAAAAAGGCTGATAGAATTTTCTGTCAGCCTTTTTCTTTGACAAAAATCCAACATTAATCATGGTAAAAGCCTATCTCAATCATCTGCAATGATTTGAATCTCCAAGACTTTTTTCTTAGCTTTGAGGATAGTCATCATTATATCACTATTTGTACAAAAAATATCATGAAAAAAATAGCCGTATTAGCTTTAACTATTTCAATATTAGCTTCTTGTAAATCGAAGTCTGGCTCGGAATCTACTCAAACGGATTCTGTAGCAGTTACACAAGCTGATTCTACTGCGCCAGCAAGCGATGCCTTGTATTTGGATGATGTGTTGGCTTGTAATGATTATGAGGGTTTGGTGAAAAAATTTGGTGCTGAGAATATTGTTAAAAAAGCAACCATCGAAACTGGTGAAGGTTCTTTTGACGCAACCAAGATTTTTGCAGGAACTCCCAAAGAAATCGAGGTATATTGGCAAGATGGAAAAGAATACAAAGTTATAGGTGATGTATTAGCAAGATTACAAATAAAAGATGATAAGCCATCAGCAGAGGGTTCGCCTTGGACTACTAAACTGGGCTTGAAACCAGGTATGACATTGAAAGATGTTGTTGCCCTAAATGGAAAAACATTTACTATTACTGGACTTGGCTGGGACTTGGGTGGAAATGTTGTAAGCTGGGAAGGTGGCAAATTGGCAGATAAAGACATCAATATTCGATTTAATGACTATTCTACAAATTCTGGAGGATTATCAGAAACTGAGTATGCACAAATTTCTGGCGATCGTGAATTTGACGTGAAACATCCTTCAATTCAAAAGCTAAACCCAATTGTAGACCAAGTATCGGTATATCATAAACCAGATTTTGATAAGGAACTAGGCAATAAGATGTATAAAGATGTAGAGGAAAAACAAATGCCGAAGCATTAGTTTCGAAGGGGCAGAGGCACAAAGGAGCAAAGGGACATAGTGTAATGAAATTTCACTTTGTCCCTTTGCTCCTTTGTGCCTTCGTAACTTTTCTCCTTCTTGACTTTGCCACTTATACACTTTGTGCCTCTGTGCCTTTGTCACTTTGTGCCTACTTTACTACATTCTGTGGAGTTCCGTTGATAAAACCTTGAATATTAGCCATCAGCATTTCTACAATGCGTTGACGAGCTTCAAAGCTGATCCACGCATTATGAGGGGTGATCAGGCAGTTTGGAGCTGTGAGTAAAGGATTACTTTCGGAAGGTGGTTCTTGTGAAAGTACATCGAGCGCTGCACCAGCTAATACTCCTTCCTTTAAAGCTTCTGCTAAATCTTTTTCATGAATAAGTTGTCCTCTCGAAGCATTTACTAAATAGGCTGTTCGTTTCATTTTTGCCAGTAATTCTTTGTTGACAAAGCCTATATTTTCGGGTGTTGATGGACAACACAAGGCAATAAAATCGCTCTCTGAAAATAGTGTTTCGAGTGGTACGGCTGAATAGGGCAATTCCTCTTTTACGGTTCTTGAAGCATAACAAACCTTCATGCCAAATGCTTCTGCAATCTTCGCTGTTTGTTGACCTATTCTTCCCATTCCAACAATTCCTAAGGTTTTTCCTGCCAATTCAATAATTGGAGACAATGAAAAACACCAGTCTTGTGCTGAAACCCAAGCGTCATTGGCTACAGCCTGACTATTTTTTCCAACATGGTTACTCAATTCCAATATGAGCGCAAAGATATGTTGAGCTACTGAGGCAGTTCCGTAAGCAGGAATATTACTTACTGTAATACTTTGAGCGGCGGAGGCTTGGATATCGATGATATTGTAACCTGTAGCAGCTACTGCAATCATTTTTAATTGAGGCAATGCTGCGATAGTTTCAGCAGAAAAAGGTGTTTTATTGGTAATAACTATATCTGCTTCTTTACAACGCTCAACAATGTCAGAAATGGGCGTTCTTTCGTAAAAAGTCACTTTGCCAAGACTTTTGAAACAATCCCAAGCAAGGTCGTTGCTATGCAAAGTGAAACCATCGGTAATAACAATATTCATAGAAATAGGAATGATATAAGAATGAGTGCTGAATTTTGAATTAGTAGTGTACCAATGAATATAAAACGGTTTATTTCGGATATCGGATGTTGGATTTCGGAAGTAGAATCTTTTATGTTTTATAAAAAATAAAGGTATTTTACCTTATTCCCAAAATTAGAAATCCCAGATCTGCAATAGTTGGAAATCCTTTGTAAAGTCCTAATTATTAATATAAAAATGCCTACTGCCTAAAAGTTATTTCAACTTCTCATTTTCATGATGGCGTGTAGCATCTCTTTGTGTTTTCTTTGCGAGGTTTTTGTCTAACGCCGCTGTCAAATCCACACCTGTTTGGTTGGCCAAGCAAATCAATACAAATAATACATCAGCCATTTCGTCGCCGAGGTCTTTGTTTTTATCAGACTCTTTTTCAGACTGTTCGCCATAACGACGGGCAATAATACGCGCCACTTCGCCAACTTCTTCAGTTAGCATGGCCATATTAGTCAATTCATTAAAATATCTAACGCCGATGGTTTTAATCCATTGGTCTACGGTTTCTTGAGCTTCTTTGATGGTCATTTTGATAAGGTTTTTACTATCTAAACTCCAACGTTTATTGTTTGTTTTTAGAATCAATTACAATCGTCACCGGACCATCGTTGATGAGTGCGACTTTCATATCTGCTCCGAATTCGCCAGTTTGTATAATTTTACCTAATTCTTTTTCCAATTGAACAATCATGCTTTTGTACAAAGGAATAGCCATATCAGGTTTTGCAGCTTCGATAAAACTTGGTCTATTTCCCTTTTTTGTAGAAGCGTGTAACGTAAACTGACTAATCAATAAAATATCTCCCTCAATAGCCTTCAGATCAAGGTTCATTTTACCCTCCTCGTCAGAAAAAATACGCATACCGACGATTTTTTTTGATAGCCATTCTACATCTTCTTGGGTATCGGTATGAGTAATACCTAGTAAAATCATAAAGCCAGCGTTGATAGAACCTTTTACTTGGTTATCAATCGTTACGGATGCCTCGGATACTCGTTGTATAATTGCAATCATGAATTTTTAGAAAAAGGAATTTAATTAATATGCTTTAGGCAATAAGCCGTAGGCGCTAGGCAAGCACAAAGCTTCTATAATTATATGAGACATGCTTTTATACTTTTAGCTTACGGCTTTCAACCGTGGGCTTTTGACAAAAGCATGACTGCGGTTGTGTATTTTTTTTAACTATTTGCCTAGTGCCTCATGCCTGATAACTTATATGAGCATATAAACAATCAGGAAGTACACACCGTAACCCAATAAGTCATTGGTAGTAGTAATAAATGGACCTGAGGCTACGGCAGGGTTAATATCAAACTGATTAAGTACTAAAGGTGTAATTGTCCCCATAAAAGAAGCAAGCATCACAATCGAGAAAATCGAAAGTGACATAACCAATGAAATGGTATTTTCATGCTCTAATACCAATGTTCCCAAGAAAGCAAATGTCGCAGCAATGAGTCCATTGAGGAGTGATACCAATAAAACTTTTTTCAAACGCTCAGTCAGCGAAGTATCAATACCTGATTTGTCGGCTAAACTTTGTACAATCAAAGCCGACGACTGAATTCCAACATTACCGCCCGTTGAACCAATCAAAGGAATAAAGGCAGCTAAGGCAGGAGTTCTGGCTACTTCGCCATCAAAAACACCAATGATTTTGGCGGCTAAAAAACTTCCTGTCATGCCAATCAACAACCAAGGTAATCTCGAACGTACCAACTTCCATACCGAGTCATCTTCTTCTACGTCCTCCGAAATACCCGCCATGGCTTGTACATCTTCATGCGCTTGCTCGGTGATAAAATCCACGACGTCGTCAATCGTAATACGACCTAGCAAGCGTCCTTGGATATTGACTACAGGCACAGCATCCAAATCGTATTTTTGCATAATATCTGCTACTTCTTCGCCTGTAGCAGTAGTTTTTACAGAAACAATATCATCAGTAAAAATATCAGCAATCTTAGAGCCTCGTTTTGCTAAAATGATTTTTTTGAGCGAAGCCCTTCCCAAAAGTGTTCCTTCATCATCTACGACATATACCGAATATACATTTTCGACATCCTCTGCCTGACGACGGATTTCTTCTACACATTCGGTTACACTTTGCTTTACATTGATTTTTACTAATTCTTTTTGCATCAAACCACCAGCACAATCTTCATCATAATGCAATAGGTCAATAATAAAGCGAGCTTGCTCACGGTCGCTAACCAAAGCAATTACCTCTTCACGAACATTCACAGGCTGTTCGTTGAGTATGTCTACCGCATCATCTGAGTCGAGCAAGTCAACATATTCTGCGATTTGCTGTGAAGTAAAGTTTTTGAGGAATTTTTTACGATCGTCTGGGTCGAGATTAACGATAATTTCGGCAGCCAGTTTGGTATCGAGTAGCGTAACCAGATAATGAGCTTCTTCTCCTTCAAGCTCGTACAAAATATTCGTAATATCAGCAGGGAATAGCTCTTCCATTTCGGTACGAATAAACTCGTTGTTATGTTCCGAAATGGCTGCCTGTATCTTCTCTAGGTATTCTTTCGTTAGCTCAAAAGGCAGATGTTGATTTGTTAATTCCATTGCTGAATTTATAAAAGTTTAAATAAAGGGATAAAGAGAACAGGCACCAAGAGACCAAGTGGAGGTTTGGGCTATGTTTGGGCATTCGGCAGAATGTTGCTCGACAGTTTAGCCTAGCTCATAACGCTTAATGCATAGCAGATTAGGGCTGTACGAAAGATATTAGTTTACCCGCAATAGGCATTAGGCTATATGCCATAAGCTAAAAGTATTTCTAATAAAATAATGAATAACATTTTTGCCTATCGCCTAAGGCTTATCTCCTAAAGCGTATCAATGCAATTTTGTTCTGAAGACAAAACTAATTTTTCGTACAGGATTAATAGCGGAAATTCCGAAATCTCAAATCCACAATTCTACTTTAAACTCGAGGGTTTGTTTTCTTCTTTACCTTGAAACTCTCTTCCATAATAAGTGCTCAACAATAGGAAAAGAGAGAATAAGATAGGCCCAAATATGAGCCCTGTAAACCCCCAGAGTTGTACCCCTACGATTACCCCAAAAAGCGTAATCAAAGGGTGAGTGTCGCCTAATTTGTTTTGTAACCAAATTCTAAAAATATTATCTACCGAACCAATCACAAAAAAGCCATAAAGTAACATAATCATACCTCTTACATTTTCGTGGTTGGCAAACAATAAAATAGAAACAGGAATATATGCCAATGCCGAACCCAAAATAGGAATCATAGAAACAATACAAGTCACTAAAAACCATAAAATGGCATTGGGAACGCCCAAAATCAAATAAATTAACAAACCTGTAACGCCTTGAACTATCCCAATCACAGGAATACCTATGGCATTAGAAAATACTAGTTTGTTGACTTCGCCCAAGAGCTGTTCAGAGTTTTCTTGATTAAGCGGAAAAATCTTGATAAGTGTTTTGTCGAGCAATTCTCTTTCACGCAACATGAAATACAAAATCAGATAGCTCAAGAAAATGCCCGTTATACCATTAACAGCTCCATTGATGAGTTTTGATGCACTTTGTGTGAGCCATGAAAAAACCTTGTCAAGCGACTTTTCATCTAATAAGTTTACCTGATATTTGACTTCAATTTGCTCTACAAAGCCTTTTACCGCTTTAAAAAACGAACTGTATTGATCCAAAGCAAGTGTATGACTATGGAATAAAACTTGACCAACAAAATACATCGGAAGCAAAAACATCAAAAAAGAACCAAGCATCACAATAACAATGGCGATGATTCTGGACATTTTCCATTTTGCCTCCATTTTTTTTACCCAACCTCCTAATAAAATATAAAGCGTGTACGCTCCCAACAGCGCAGGAATAAAGCTGTCGAGGTGCACAAACAACAAGCCTCCGAGTAATAAGATACTCATTATGAGGGCTATTTGTCTTAATAGGGTGTTGGATAAAACGTCAAATTTCATAATTATTCTTGCTCTTCTTCTCCTGATTCTTCCGTTTCAGGACTTTCAATAACTTTGGTGCCAATCATATTTGTAAGCTCCACAAACTCCGCTACGCCCAATTGTTCTGCACGTTTGTTCAGTAAAGGGTGGTCAGCTATTTGCATCGCACGCAAGGCGTTACGCAAAGTTTTACGGCGCTGATTGAAGCCCATTTTTACCACGGCAAAAAACTTTCTCTCATCACAGCCCAAGTCTGTAACTCCGTTGCGACGCAAACGAATTACACCTGAGTTTACTTTTGGCGGTGGGTCAAAAGCCCCTGGTCCCAATGAGAAACTGTATTCGATGTCGTAAAAAGCCTGAAGCAAAACGCTCAAAATACCATAGTCTTTATTCCCAGGTTTTGACGCAATACGTACTGCTACTTCTTTTTGGAGCATTCCTACAATTTCAGGAATCATATCTTTATTTTCTAAAACCTTAAAAAAGATTTGAGAAGAGATATTGTATGGGAAATTCCCCACGATTCCAAAAATTTCATTGCCCATCAGTTCGTTCAAATTCAAACGCAAAAAGTCAGCAGAATGAATTCTTGGAGTCAATTCAGGATAATGCACCTTAAGATACTCTACAGATTCTCTGTCAAGTTCGACAACAGATGTTTCGTATTCTTTATGTGTTAGTAAATATTGTGTTAAAACTCCCATGCCCGGGCCAATCTCAAGGACTTTTTTGTATCCTCCGTGGCAAGACATCAGCTCTACGATACGTTGAGCTGCCGATAGGTCACGCAAGAAATGCTGACCTAGGTTCTTTTTTGCTTTTACCTTGTCCAAATTATGCTAGTATCTTTTGGCGATGTAGTAGGCCTAAGCACACCACATGACGCAACTGTAAATTTATTCCATAAAATTACGCCGAATTTTGTACTTTTAAGGTATAATGATACCGAGAAAATCAATAGAATGATTTATCTAATTACAATCTCCTAATCTCTAGTCCGATTAATTATGCGTTGGTCTCACAAAACAAAAGAAGAATTAATTTTAGAAATTCGTCACCTCAAGAAAGAACTTCATGTCCTAGAGAGTAACGAAAAAGCACATTCAGTGGCTGGGAATACGGTTTTTGATTTACGTAAAACCGTTGATAGTATGAACCTCTTCGGGATGATTTTGGAAGAGGACGGTACAATTGTTTTTTGTAATAGCTATGCTACTAAATTATTAGGTTATACATCTGAAGAATTAGTTGGAGAAAACTTCTTTGAATTTTTGGTTCCAGAAGGCGAGCGTAATGCGCGTATTTTGGCTTTTGGTACTGCCATGGAAAATGGGGGAGTATTTGACCAAAAAGAAAGAACGATGCTTGCCAAAAATGGGCAAATGCGTCATGTGGAGCTCAATTCTGTAATTTTTAATGATTTTGACGAAGTAAAATATCTCACAATCATCGGCGAGGATATTACCGAGCGCAAAAAGGTGGCAGAAGCGCTTTCTCGCTCCAATTCACAGTTGCAGGATTTAGTAAACAATACCTCCGATTTAATTCAAATCATCAGTATTTCGGGTCGTTTCTTGTATGTCAATAAGTCTTGGCAAGAAAAAATGGGCTATGAGTCTGATGAGCTGGCAAGTCTCAATCTTCGTGATGTGTTGCACCCTGATTTTGCGGAGGAAACACTCAAGAAGTTTGAACGAATCAAAAACGGTGAAAAAATTGCCGATTTTGAAACAGTCTTCCGTCGCAAAGATGGTCGTCGTTTGTATTTGTCAGGTTCGGTAAACTGTCGTTTTGAAGGTGATAAAGCCACTGCGTTTCGTTGTATTTTCCACAACTCAACTGCCAAAGTTCGTGCCGAGCGTGCATCCAAACTTTATGCAAGTATTGCCCAAGCTGCTATCAATTCGACCAATTTGGATGATTTGTATTCCAATATTCATAAAGAATTAGGTGAAGTAATTGACGTAAAAAACTTCTTTATTGCTCAATACGACCCTCAGCAAAGCTATTTATATTTCCCGTATTATGTCGATGAGTATTTTGACAATCGTGTACATTTTACCAAACGTAAACTGGGCAACGGTCTGACAGAATATGCGATTGCTGCCAATCGTCCTTTGATGTTGTATGACGAGCAAATCGAGGAATTAGGGCGTTCGAAACAGATTTACCTGTACGGAACAGTGCCGAAGGTCATGCTTTGCGTACCGCTCAAAATTGGTGACAGAACCACAGGTATTATCGGGGTGAAATCGTATGAGCGTCAAAATAAATATGAGCAACGAGATTTGGAATTGCTCGACTTTATTTCGGGGCAGGTGGCGTTGGCAATTGCTCGTAAACAAGCCGAAGACGCCCTAGCACGTGAAACGGCTCGTTTGAATGCCATTTTTGAAGGTAGTTCGCACTTAATGTGGTCGGTCAATCGCAAAATGTTGCTGACCTCTTTCAATCAAGAATATTCTCGTTTGCTTGAAAATCGTATCAAAATTCGTCCTCAATTAACTTTGAGTACCGAAAAGTTAGGTTTTCAAATGGTGACCAAAGAAGACCGAAAAATCCTAGAAGATAGATATAAGGAAGCTTTTAGGGGAGAAAAACAACATTTCGAGATTCAGCTCGAGACCGTTGAAGGCGAAGAGAAATGGGTAGAAATTTACCTGAATCCGATCTTGCTCAAAAACGGTATGATTGAAGAAGTATCGGGTATTGGACGTGATATTACCGATCTCAAAAAATACCAAGAAGACATCGTAAAAGCCAAAGACGAAGCCGAACGTTCGTTGAAAGTTAAAGAGCGTTTCTTGGCGAATATGAGCCACGAAATCCGTACGCCAATGAACGGCGTAATCGGTATGATTGACTTGCTCAATGATACCTCGCTTGATGAGGAGCAAAAAGATTATGTATTGACCATCAAAAAATCATCTGAAACGCTATTACATATCTTAAATGATATTTTGGATTTGGCAAAAATCGAGGCTGGTAAAATGGTCTTGCATGAAGCGCCTATTGTTTTCAAGGATGTATTTGATAGATTATTGGCACTATTCTCACAAATCGCTGCTAATAAAGGCAACCGAATTCACTGCAATTTTGGGTCAAATATTCCAGAATATGTCATTGCTGATGAAACTCGTTTACTACAAATTTTATCAAACCTTACCTCAAATGCCTTGAAGTTTACCGAAAATGGTACGGTAGATATCAATGTAAGTTTACTTGAAAAACGAGGTAAATTCAATAGAATAAAAGTTGAGGTAAAAGACTCAGGAATTGGTATTACCCAAGAAAATCTAAAAATGCTTTTCAATGCGTTTCAGCAGGTAGACAATTCTACCAAAAAATCATTTGGTGGAACAGGCTTGGGCTTAGCTATTTCAAAAGAGCTTTGTCGCTTAATGAAAGGGGATATTGGAGTAATGTCTGACTGGGGACATGGTAGTACATTCTGGTTTATTATCGAAATCAAGCAGACTGATATTAGTCCTGTTTCGGTGAAAAAGAAAGAAGAGCAGTTCCAAGTGGTAAATCACTTTAAAGAATATCATCCGCACTTGTTATTGGTCGATGATAATGCCACAAACCGCAAGGTAGCCAGTGAAATTTTACGCAAATCAGGCTGCGAAGTCATTACAGCTGATAGCGGTACACGAGCGATTCAGTTGGTAGAAGCCTCGCACCTTGACCGTGCGTATGACATGATTTTTATGGATATTCAAATGCCTGAAATGGATGGTGTCGAAACCACTCAGCATTTGAGAGCGCTTCCTATGGATATTCCACCAATTATTGCCATGACGGCCTATGCCATGAAAGAAGACCGTGATCGTTTCTTGGCAGCAGGTATGAATGACTATGTGGCAAAACCCATCAGAGCAGAAATTTTGGTCAGAAAAGTGCAAGAATGGATTGACCGAAATGCCAGTAAGCGCCCACAACAGCCTAAGGTAATAGAAATAAAGCCTGAGCCTGTAGTGGAGGCAAAAGTTGAAGTGCCAGTAAAGGTAGAAGTCCCAGCTGTAGAGCACCCCAAAGCAGAAGAAGCAACAGTATCGCTCATTTCGGATTTTCATGTATCTGATATTTTTCCAGTGATAGATACCGACATTATCAAACAACTGTCAGATAGTGTGGGTGGAGATATGGAATTTGTCGCTTCGATTTTAGAAGGATTTGAAGCCGAAGCTGAAGAACAGATTCAAAATGCGATAGAGGGATATTATGAAAATAACTGTAAAAAAGTGCAAGGCGAACTTCATACCCTCAAAGGTAATTCTGGAACACTCGGTGCTTCGCGCTTGCATGAGATAACAAGGCATATCGAAGTCAAAGCGAAAGTTTGTGATTTTCAATATTTTGAGTCAGAAATGAAAATTTTACAAACCGAATTTGAGCATTTCAAAGAAGCCTACAAAAAGCTTAACTAGTAATCATCAAAACTGCACAAGAGCTTAAAGACTTGTGCAGTTTTTTTATTTGAAGCATTGATACTCAAAATGATTCATGCTATTTAGGAAGACAATATGAACGGTAATACCTTTGTGTTATATTTTGAAAATTGTTGAATTATGGAAAACCAACTGAAAATCATCCCAACAGATTTGTTAGACGTATATCTTGCATCTTTCCCAGTGAAGGTCAAGGATACTTTTGAACAGTTGCATGATGCCGAAATATCAACAGATACTTTTAGTTTTTATACCTCAGTATCTTCTGTGTTTTCCAGCAAAATAGAAGGGGAGGAAATAGAGTTGGATTCCTATATCAAGTACAAAAGATTTGGCTTAGAGTTTTTACCTGATTACACTAAAAAGATTGATGATTTGTATAATGCCTATACCTATGCCAAGAATCATGATATGAATCAGGCACATATACAGGTCGTTCATCAGTTGCTCAGTAAACACATTCTATCGGAGGCTTATCACGGTCGAGTTCGTACACAAAATATGTATGTAACTACTTCTGATGGTAGAATAGAGTATGTGGCTGCCTCTCCCTTTATTGTGAATAGAGAGTTAGAGCTATTTTATGAAGACTTAGATAATTTGCTTAAGCAAGATTTAAGTTTTGAGGAGGTATTTTATTTTGCGAGTATGGTGCACCTAGTTTTTGTCAAAATCCATCCTTGGAATGATGGCAACGGAAGAAGTGCGAGGCTATTAGAAAAATGGTTTTTAGCACAGTTTTTGGGAGAGAAATCATGGTTTATTCAATCCGAAAAGCACTATTACCAGCACCATAATACCTACTATCAAAATATAAGATTATTGGGTTTAGAATATACAGAACTAGATTATGCTCAAGCACTACCTTTTCTACAAATGTTGCCTAACAGTCTTTTGGATTAATAGAGATAAGTATTTGTAAATAGCGAGATGGCAACAAAGAATGATAATCATCCGTTTTATATTCTTTTAGTTTTCACTATATTAGATACAAATTGATACTAATATGAATAATACCTTACTGATCGAAATAACCAATCCAAAAGCATTAGGTCTTCTACATGAGTTAGAGGAATTGCATTTGATAAAGGTCTTGGAAACGAGAACCAAAGAATCAAAGCTTTCAGATAAATATCGAGGCGTTTTTACAAAAGAAGACGCTCAAAGTTTTAATAGTCATACACAAGAAATGCGAAATGAATGGAAAGGTATTTGATTGATAACAACGCAATTTCTAGCTTTTTCTCAGAATCTCTTAGTGAAGTAGGGATGGAGTTTTTGGCAGAGGTATTTGACAAAACCCCATGGATTTCTGTAATTACTCAAATTGAAGCACTTTCTTGGGTAAGTGGGGACAAGGCGAAGGACGCTATCATTAAAGAATTTATCTCTGATGCTACAATTCTGGACTTAGACCAAGATATAATAACAAGATGTGTACGATTAAGAAGAAGTCGCAAGATAAAGACTCCTGACGCAATTATTGCAGCAACAGCTATTGTCTATAATCTTACTCTCATAACAAATGATAAAGGGTTCGATAATATACCTGAATTAAATGTTATTGATCCCTATTCCATATAACAAAAGATACAATAGTTCTTATTTGGAGAAATAAGGATTATAATCAATGTATCGATGAGACATCACCATTTCACCCCATAAAACCCCAAATTCATCCCAAACCTTATCTTGCCTATGCCTTTGAGGGGCTGGCTGGCGTTATATTTAGAGATAAATCAATTTATCGACTATTCACGTTTATCTCTTGTATAATTATGTATCTATATTATTCCAATATCTCTTTTCTTCCAGCATTTTCTAACAATATTCAATTTACTCCGAATGTTGAGCTAGTCATTTTACCATCCAACGAGCATTTATTGGCATACATCATTTAATTGTATAACAGTCTTTGGGCAACGCCTAATTTAGACCTATGTAACGGGTTTTGTATTCTTCTGAAATTCAACCAATTTTTCGAAGCATCAGACGTTATACTATCGCCAACTATCCATTTTGTCCTATAGGAAATAAAGTAGTGTTTTTGTACCAAATCGGAGACTTAACTCTTTGACCTTGAGTGACTCCTAATGACAATAATACCCTTAACGGATAGCATCTTTTCAATCAAACAAAATAAACTTGGTTCACTTTGTAATAGGTGAAATTTTACAATTCAAACAGTCAAAATTTATGGGAAATCAAAGAATCACTGCGTCTGATTTATTCTTGGGAGGTTTAGCACTACTATTGGTAAGTGTGAGCTTTTATCAAACTTGGCAAGGATTAGAGCAGATTTTTGGTCATGCGGCTATTGTTATTTCGCTTGCATTGTCCCTGTTGTTACTTTACCTATGTTGGTTGCTTCGTGAAGCCAAACTTACGGGTCGCCCAACAGGCAAATTAATGGCAGTGTATTCGTTTATTGCGCTATTTTGCTTTATGGCAAACTTCAATGCCTTGTACACACGCTTCATGCGCACGGATATTTACACTGCCGAACTGCGCGATATTAACGCTCGTTTCGACAAGCTGGAAGCGGATGTGAATGCCAAATTTAACTATAAATATGATAAAGCGACTGCTCAGAATGTAGAAACAAAGAAAAAGCAATTGATGGAGCAGATTCAGGACAAAGGAAATCCTGGCATGGGAAACCGTGCTCGTATGTTGATAAAGGATTTGGAAAAATTATTGGGTCAAAAAGTTGATATTCTTCGTCCTGTAGGTAATGACTACGCCGATTTGGCCGACCGTATGGGCCGACAAATAGATGGTATCGTTTCTGACCTTTCGCCAGAGGAAGCTAAGTTAAAAACAGATTTGAGTGCTGCTACTAAAAAATGGAGCGATAAGATTCAGGAGATATTACTGTTACCTAAAAAGGACAAAGACGAACAAGCACAAGGCGTTATTGACCAATCTTTGGCAGAATACAACAAGCTTGGACAAAAAGCCACGAATATTTTAGGCGAAGAAAAATTCAAATTTGAGCCTAAAGAATCAAATACGCAAGATATTGGCAAAATCGGTTATGCTTTCGACCATGCGGTTCAAAACTTTGGCGTATATCAGTTGGTCGTGTTGTTAGGTTGTATTCTTCTCGATTTTATCATTCCTATTATTTTGCTATTGGTTACTAAACCAGGCGATAATAACAACAATGGCGGAAGTGTATTTACCCACAAAAGAAGTGGAAATGTATTGATTCCGAATAACTAGAATGTTTGGGTAATAGGGAACAGGCACTAGGCAAAGAGTTAATCACAGATATATCTTTGCTGTATGCCCACAGCTGAAAGCTAAACGCTAATAGGGCATAAAGCCAAATGCCTATTGCAAATGATATTAACTTAATTTTTCTCCATGAATAACGATAAAAAAATATTAACTCCCATCAGTACCAAATCGTCAATGGATAACGACAGCGATTTTGTACCTATGGCACAAACTACCTCTCCTTCGATACAGATGCAGGATAGTAATTTTGTGTTTTTCTTTGGTACTGCCGAAAGTGGGAAGTCGGTGATTTTGTCCTCGATGTTGTACTATTTAAGTTCGCAAGCTGGTGTTTTACGTCCCAAACTTGATACGCCCAATAGCAAAGAAGCAGAGGTTTTACTATTTGATTTTTTAGATAATATTCGAAAAGGGGTTTTACCCAATCGTACCACTCGTGACCGTGTGACACGCATTGATTTGATTTTTGAGCCTAATAATAAATCAAAAAAGGTACCACCTATTAAGCTGACGTTTTTGGAAACTTCTGGTGAAAATCACTACGAAATTCGTCGTGGAGGAAATTACCATAGCAGTATCGATGAATATTTGAATGCCAATATTCCTCTTAATTTTATTTTGGTTACTGATTATGACACGGCACACAATGATGATGCTTTGATGATGAGTTTTTTGAACGAACTCGAAAGAAAAGGAAAAAGTCTGAAATCTGTCAATGCTATTCTAGTAGTATCCAAATGGGATAAATCGGGCTCGATGGGTGTGTCGAGTGTCGAACAGCTCGATAATTTTATTCGTGATCGTATGCCTATGACTAGCCAACGAATGGATACTTATGGCTTAAATAAATCTTTTTATACAATCGGACATATCGAGAAGAACTCGATAGGAGAGGAGCGACTAACCAAGTTGAATCTCCAAACTGCAAAAGTATTGTCCGAGTGGTTGTATCGTAGCATTGTGGGTGTCGATATCAACTATGAAGGTACATTCTGGGAAAGATTTTTTGGCAAATAAACCGCTTGACTATGTCCACTTCGATTGATTTATTGGCTTTTGGTACTTTTGGAATTCCTAACGGATTTAAGCAAACCTTTTTTTTAAATAACCCGAATTCTCGCTATTTGAAGTCATTTGACCTCAATACCAATGCGATTACGATTTACCCTAAGGCAAATTTGTATTCGATAAGAAAAGAAGTTGCCAACGGTGCCAAAGCTTTATCTTATACTCAATATTCGTTTGCACGCGAACAGCATTCTGATAGAGGAGGTACTTTTATTGGGTCGAGTATTACTTTTTTCAACACCAATTGTGAAGAGCCTTTGGTGATTTCATGTCTCGACGAGTTTCATGCTGATATTATCGCCGAACAGCGTAATATTATCAACAATGTCCTTCAAGTGAAGCATTCCGACGAATTGATTGTTCGTGAGCCCAAAGATCTCAACAAGCTTGACTTGAATTTTAAGGCTTTAGACGCCACTTTATTTCAAAAAACAAGAAATAGTTTTTTGGTAGTTTATTGTGATTTGTCGTCTGAATTAAATCTGTTTTTACAAAAAAGTGCCTATTTACTAAGCGATTTTGATACCATTTATTTCACCGACTCGGTCGATATTGCCAATTATGTGGTCGAAAAAGGCTTGTACACTTTTATTAGTTCAGAACAGTTTTTGGAGGAAATAGAAAAGCGTAAAGCTGCCAAAGAAATAGAGCGTTTTGAACAACAGAAAAGTAAAAACCCTTCTTTTCAGAAAAATAAAAATACTTTACCTGAGAAGAATACTCCTGAAGAAATCACCCCAAGAAATTGGGATGTGTCTATTTTAAAGAAACAAAGCAATCAAAATAAGCTCATTGCCGAACACAACGATTTAGTCAAAAAGTATAATGAGTTGAAAGCACAACTCAAACAATTATCCAGCAGTAAGCCCAAAACTGATAATCCCTTCGAATCACCCGATATCAGTTATCCTGAGGAGGAGGATTCTTCCATACTAAGCTCATATCAATTTTGGAGAGGCTTGTCTATCATTTTGTTGCTTACCTGTGGATATGCGGGCTACCGAGAATATGAGCGATATAATGTTGTAGCTACGACTCCAACTGTAGCGGTAACACCAGCACCACCTACGCCCATTCCTGTAGTACCTCCGAAGGTCGAAATTCCACCTTTGAATCCTTTGCCAAAATCAGTTTTGAAAGAAAAAGATATAGCCTATACTTTCAAAAATAGTACGATTCAGAATCAAACGGCAGATAGCGTGGTGAATTTGATTTTTGCCAAAAATAAAACAGATATTACTAGCATATACGGGACTCAAAAGCCGGCCTACAAAGCCGAGCTGATCAAAAGAAATCCTGAATGCTTTAAGGATGACAAAGTGATTTGTACTTCTTTAAAGAATATCCCTTCAGCTAAATAGGGGAGATTTTCACATCAGATTACGGGTGAATAAATTCTCCCGCTAATTGGAAGTATTAAGCGTAACTAGTCCAAGTCTTCAGACTTGGACTTTCTTTTTTATTGAGTTTTCAAACTCATAAACCTTCCATCATTATACATTTCCTTGATTCCTGTCTTGTATTCTCCAAATCCATATAAAAAAATCGGACTCAAATCGTATATTTGAAGAATTAGGAGAAACGTGCTCGTACGAGTGTACACCCAATGCCGTCTCCTCTATCCAACAAAAACTATAAAAAATAACAATGCGTACTACTACAAAAATTCAATTGATGGTTATGATGTTCCTGATGTTTTTTACATGGGGAGCATGGTATGGTCAAATGGGTAAATACCTAATCGTTGGGCTTGGTGCTAGCGGTGATCAGACAGGTAATGCTTATGCTACTTTTTCAATTGCCTCTATCATTGCCCCATTTTTTGTGGGAATGATTTCTGACAGATACTTCTCGGCACAAAAAGTAATGGGCGTACTCAATATCATTGGCGCAGCGATCCTTTATTTCTTGATTCAGACGAAAGATCCAGATGCGTTTTTCTGGTACATTTTGGCTTATACCTTGTCTTTTGCACCCAACTTGGCGCTTTCAAGTTCGATTGCCATGAACCAAATGCAAAATCCTGAGAAAGAATTTCCATCGATTCGTGTATTGGGTACGATTGCTTGGATTGCGGTAACCAATATTGTTGGGTATTATGCCATTGGTGACAAGGTTACTATTTTCCAAATCTCAATGTTTACGTCTTTAGCTTTAGGTATTTTTGCTTTCTTTTTACCAGATACTCCTCCAAAAGCAACAGGCAAAGCTTCTTCTTTAGGGGAAATTTTAGGTACAGAGGCATTCGTTTTGTTCAAAGACCGTTCCTATGCCATTTTCTTTATTGCATCGGTATTAGTTTGTATTCCATTGTCATTCTATTACGCTCACGCCAACCTTTCGTTGACAGAATCGCACATGAGTAGCGTGGAAAACAAAATGTCGTTAGGACAAGTATCGGAGGTATTTTTCATGTTGTTGATTCCATTTGCGTTGTCAAAATTTGGTATCAAAAAAATGCTTATTGTTGGATTAGTAGCATGGATTATTCGTTTTGTATGCTTTGGTTACGGTGATGGTATTAGCTCAGAATGGATTTTATATTTAGCGATTGTACTACATGGTGTATGTTATGACTTCTTCTTTGTAACAGGTCAAATCTATACAGATAACAAAGCTGGTGACAAAATCAAGAACTCCGCACAGGGCTTAATTACCTTAGCAACTTACGGTATTGGTATGGGTATTGGTTCAAAAATCTCAGGTATTGTGTTGGATAAATTTTCGACAACGGATGCTTCGGGTGTAGTTACGCATGATTGGACATCGGTTTGGATGGTTCCTGCGGGTATTGCCGCGGTTGTATTAGTGCTATTTATTGTATTCTTCAGTGAAAACAAAACTAAAGCAGTATAAAACTTAGTAAGATATAGCAGAAAGCCCTCAGAATCAATGCATTCTGAGGGCTTTTGTTTTGATATTAATCAGCAAAAGTACCAATGCTTATCATGTTGATTTTCAGATTTTTGGGTAAAATTTGTTAAGGAAAAAGGAAATAAGAAAGAATAAAGATAGAGGCGAATTTCTTAATCCAATAAAGGAAACCAAACCGTAACAAAACAAAACACAATACAGCTATGAAAAAGATTCTTGTGCCAACCGACCTTAGTGAAATTTCATTAAAAGCATTGGATGTAGCAGCCGATTTGGCTAGACATAACGGTGCTGAGATTACTTTATTGCAAGTCAAAATATTTCCTTCAGCAAGCTTAGGAACGTATTATTCGATGGGTGTGGCGGTTCCTTTTGACACAGCATGGAAAGGTGTTTTAGACGATGCTAAAAAAGAGCTTGATACTGTGATTACCAATCCAAAGTTTTTGGGCTTGAATATCAAAGCAGTTGTAGAAGAAAGCGTAGAGAACTTTGAATCCACGTTACTGAAACACAAAGCAGATTTGATTGTGATGGGGTCTACAGGTGCTACAGGAATCAAAGAAATGTTTGGTGGCTCACATGCTGAATCTGTCGTGCGTCATGCCAATTGTCCTGTATTGGTCATTAAGGGAAATCAGCAGGAATATCGCATTCAAAAAGTGTTAGTTGCAACCGACATGGAAAATACCGACTTTATAAAGAAAGCTTTCAAGTGGTTGAATATGCCAGAAATAGAGTACCATTTTGTGTACGTTGATAATGCCATGCGACAAATCAATTATGAAGCACTCAAAGAGGATATGAAGAAGGTGGCAACAAAACTCAAATTAAAAAATTACCATTTTGATATTTGGGATGGAGCCAATATTGAAGAAGGAATTTTGGATAGTGCTCATCAAATCAAAGCCGATTTAATCCTAATGTATACACACGGGCGAACAGGTTTGACTCATTGGTTTAAAGGAAGTATTGCCGAAGATGTCGTTAATCACTCCGATATACCAGTCATGACGTTGTCATAATCAGTTAAATAGCCCTCAGAATATCAGATATACCAGCGCCACTATTAATTTTCTATACCTTCTTTGCAAGTAATCCGTCCTTTAGAATCTAGATTCTGAAGGACGGATTTTTACTAATTCATTAATTAACAAATGATAAAGTGTAGTTTTAGCTGATTTTATCAATGTATTCTTGTATTTTTAAACACTCTTAGAAATGTATAAAAATATATGTAAGTACATATATCCTTTTTTTGTTAAGCAAGTCTAGCTTGATAATATTTTTTTTTATATTTGTGTTCGCCAATGTATCAAAAACACAAGTAACTTTTCCCTAAGACTAATTGGGTAAATAGTTCAAATGGGAGATTTATCGAGAGATGAAGAGATAACAATATGTAACTGATTATTTTTTACCACTAGTAATAATACAGTCACCCTTTAATTCCGAAATCTTATATACTTATCTTAAAACTTTTTTAATGAAAACACACAACGCACTATGAAACGAGTTGAAGATAGAATCAGGGTACTAATCGCTGAGAGGGGGATGACTCTTCTTCAATTAGCTATTCAATCTAATATTACAGAGGCAACGCTTCATGCCATTCTTAACCGAAATGATGCAAAATAC
The DNA here is from genome assembly GCF_030056655.1 of Flectobacillus rivi. Classification (NCBI taxonomy): domain Bacteria; kingdom Pseudomonadati; phylum Bacteroidota; class Cytophagia; order Cytophagales; family Flectobacillaceae; genus Flectobacillus; species Flectobacillus rivi. The sequence continues at coordinate 402,905 of NZ_JASHIE010000002.1, read as the reverse complement.
TCTCAACTAATACGCATGGCACGTACATTAAACGTGACTGTAGCTTATTTGATGGGAGAATCTGAAATCCAAAATATTTCTGACGTACAAGAAACACAAGCAGGATATGTGGTGTTGAAAACTGAAGAGGTTTTGGATATGCAACGTAAGATTATAGAATTGCAAGCGAAGTTATTAGCTAAGTTGACCGAAAGCGAGGTTTAATCCGAGCAATACTTCTTAGCGATAAGAGGAACGTTAGGTTACGTTTGTACGGTAAATTGCTAATTGAAAGACGTATATCCTTGTAAGTCAGCCAATCATATAAAAAGCCAAACAATATACATTGTTTGGCTTTTTGTGGTTTTAGACAAAATAGCAAATTGGGTGGTAGTTACAAAAACTGAAAATGCTATTAGTTTTAAGTATTAAAAAAGATTCAATTAATAATATATCTTTGAAAGTATCCTATTGATTGTCAGTACCTTCAGATAACAAAAATACCATTAACTGGTAACCTCTTATTACCAATAAATCGGACCCGAACCAAGATACTTTTCTGCAATTGGCAAATAGTATTCTTTCATTTCGTTAAGGTCATAGATTTTTGGACATTTAGTATATAAGTCGTACTGGTTGAAATCTTTAATCCATTCTTTGTACTGCTCGTCTTTTTCATTTAATAGTTTTGTATAACTACCTCCTGTATGCCAAGGATAAAACGAGTGGTAACGTACCATTACCATACCTTCTTCAGGGATGGCATTATCTTTATGGTTTTTCAAAACCTGATATAAATACTCATCGTGTCCCCATGCTAAATGCAAGTTGTCAAGACCACAGCCTTCTTCATATACACCAAGTTCGGTATTGTATCTTTCGTCGTGCATATCAGGATTCAATTCGTTGAACTCAGGATAAACACAAGAATCAGGGAAGCGACAACCAACCACAAAAACATCACCTACCAAGCCCCATTGTTCTGCTTGTGAAGTACCATCTTCGTCTGAGCCCCAAAGGTACATAGCTTTGCCAAGGTCATGAATCAAGCCTACCAATTGCATCCAGTCTGGACGACCTTCAGCACGCATACCTTCAGCCGATTGTAGTAAATGTTGTACGTTAGGTAAATTCAAATCTGGGTCACTTACATCAATCAAGGCATTCAACTTTTCCATAGCTTCCCACAAGTGCATAGGCTTGTCGAAAGTAAGATACTTCTTCTTCATTGCCTGTACATAATCGTAAGTTTGTCTGGTGCGCATTTTGCGATAGTGCTCTTTTACGGCAGCAGTAATGTCGCCTTGGTCGTAGTTACGAAACTCAGATTTTTCTTTCACTAATACATCTTCCATGGTATGATATTTTTCTTGTTTATTTACCTGTTTTTCATCGAAAAGGAATATTTTATACTAAGCTACTGAAGATTTTCTGAAAAAACATGAAATATTTTGTGAAATCGATTTCAAAATAAAGTACAAATAAAAAGCCTCAAACCATATATGATTTGAGGCTTTTCTTAGAAAAATACCATAAAATGGACTACACGTTGATTTCACCAACCATGTTTTCAGGTTTTACCCACTGGTCAAATTCTTCAGCAGTAAGGTATCCTAAAGCAATAGCTGTTTCCTTCAATGTTGAACCGTTTTTGTGAGCTGTTTGAGCAATCTCAGCAGCTTTGTAATAACCAATCTTTGTGTTCAAAGCAGTTACTAACATCAACGAGTTATTTACGTGTTTTTTGATATTTTCGTGTAATGGCTCGATACCCACAGCACACTTGTCGTTGAAGGCAACACAAACATCACCAATCAAACGAGCTGAGTGCAAGAAGTTATAAATCATTACTGGTTTGAATACGTTCAACTCAAAATGACCCATCGAACCACCGATATTGATAGCTACATCGTTACCCATTACCTGAGCTGCTACCATTGTCATAGCTTCGCATTGTGTGGGGTTTACTTTTCCTGGCATAATTGACGAACCTGGCTCGTTGTCTGGAATATAGATTTCGCCAATACCCGAACGAGGACCTGAAGACAACATACGAATATCGTTACCGATTTTCATCAAGCTAGCTGCTACAGTTTTCAAGGCGCCGTGTGCTTCAACGATAGCATCGTGAGCTGCCAAAGCTTCAAATTTATTTTCAGCAGTAACAAATGGCAAACCTGTTAGGTCAGCAATGTGTTTAGCTACGTTTACATCATAACCTTTTGGTGTATTGATACCTGTACCAACGGCAGTACCACCCAAAGCCAACTCTGATAAGTGAGCCAAAGTGTTGTTGATGGCACGCAAACCATGATCAAGCTGAGATACATATCCTGAAAACTCCTGTCCCAAAGTCAATGGAGTTGCGTCCATGAAGTGAGTACGACCAATTTTTACAACATCTTTGAAAGCCTTAGCTTTGGCATCGAGTGTATCGCGAAGTGTTTTGATACCTGGAATGGTTACTTCCAACAAGATTTTGTAAGCTGCAATGTGCATTGCAGTTGGGAAAGTATCATTTGAAGATTGTGACTTGTTTACGTCGTCGTTTGGATGAACAAATTTTTGTTCGTCAAGCAATGAACCTCCATTTACTACGTGAGCACGGTAAGCGATTACCTCGTTGCAGTTCATGTTTGATTGAGTGCCCGAACCTGTTTGCCAAACCACTAATGGGAATTGGTCATCTAATTTACCCTCAAGAATCTCATCACATACTTGAGCGATAAGGTTTCTTTTCTCTTCAGGCAATACACCAGCGTCGAAGTTAGCAAACGCTGCTGCTTTTTTAAGGTATGCAAAAGCCTTGATGATTTCCTTCGGCATCTTGTTGATGTCCTGAGCAATCGGGAAATTCATGATTGAACGTTGGGTCTGAGCTCCCCAGTAAACGTTGGCAGGCACTTGCACCTTACCCATCGTGTCTTTTTCTATTCTATATTCCATTGTCAAATTGAGAATTGGTAATTGGTTTCGCTAAACTTGCGTTATAGGAAGAATAAATCACGCAAAGGTACACTACAAATGAGTTGAATGAGAATGATTTTTATTTTTTTGTGGTAAAAATCGATAGGTGCGACGAGAGGGGTGTTTTTCGGGATGTTTTACAAAAAAACTACTTATCAAATGTTTTTACTTAGTAGAAAATCCCTATATTTGAGTAAACAAAAATCCCAGGTAACCATATATTTACCTGGGATTATAACTCTTGTTTAATTAAAAACAAGAGAGTGGTGTTCCACTTTTTTCACCTTAACTAAATTAGTTCTTCTGGTCTCGTTTTTGTTCGAGATCCAATATCTTTGAGCGTTGTTGGTTGATTTGTTGCTGCAAATCAGCCACTTTAGCTTTGTTTTCTTCTATTGATTTCTTGTCAGCATCTATTTGTTCTTGCGTTTTGGCAATGCTTCGCAATGAACGCTCAATGCGTTTTTCAAGTTTTGTGTTTGCGATTAGGAGTTTGTTGAGACTTTTCTGGCTTTTATCTAAAGACTTACTATCTTCTTGCAAAAGGCCCGAAAGGTAATTGTACTGGTAGCGTGATAAGAAGTTTTCTAAATTGCTTGAAAGCTTCAAAACTTCCTCTGGAGTATAGGTTTGACTCGAGGCTTTTTCACTTACTGAGTTTGTGTACAAATATACATTAAATATTCCTTTCTCCACTCTACTTTCTTCAACATATAATATACTATTTACAGTCGCAGTAGTAATATCACTAAAAACAACGTCGTTGGCGATAACTTTATTGCTTCTGCGCCTAGTTTTTGCATGATAACTGTTTTCTAAATAATCAGACCATGCTTTTAATAGGCTTTTCTTAGCACCTTTGGTACTTGAGCTTAGTACTGGTTTGCCCTCGTACATACTCTCACTAACTTTTTGACTATAACCCCAATTACTTTGAGTTAATCCTACAAATAAGACACAGGCAAGGAACATTCGTTTAATATTCATAAGCTTAAATTTTATATTTTTTAAGTAAAGAATAGTAAACGCTTAGTTCATAGGCAATTGTATTATATTGTATAAAGTGTAATCGTTAAAAAAACTACTCTAATTTTTAGGTATTAGAGAAAAATCTATTTTACACTACAAACTTACAAGCCAAGTATCAGCAAATCATTAGTAAAAGATTAGAAATTTATTAGAATTGTATAGCACTGTACCTTTAAGGCTATTCTAATACCTATGTAAGGTGTATGTAATGTAAAATCGACATTTTGAGGAAACAGTTTTATATCACTTAAAATGAATGATTTATGAAAAATGTAAGTGTAGTAATACCTGCTTGGAACGAAGAGGCAACTATTTCTGAAGTAATCAGAAAAGCCTTCAATTCTCGCCTCACCAAAGAGGTCTTGGTTATAGACGATAATTCGACTGATAATACCGTATCGGTAGCGTTGCTTTCGGGTGCTTGCGTAATAGGAAGTACTGAGCAAGGCAAGGGAATATCGATGCAAGAAGGAGTAAAGTTTGCCACGGGAGACTATTTAGTTTTTCTGGATGCCGATATTCCGACTTATCCTGAATACATTGTGGATTTGATGGCAAATCCTTTGATAGAAGGAAATGTTGATTTTGTAAAATCATGTTTTGATAGGCAAGCTGGTCGTGTAACCGAGTTGTTGGCAAAGCCATTATTGGATATATACTTTCCTGAGTTAAATCAATTTTCACAACCATTGAGCGGAATTGTATCAGGTAAAAGAAGCTTTTTGGAAAATATCGTTTTTGAAAATGATTATGGAGTAGATATTGGCTTGCTCATAGATATGTATCATGCCAGTGCCAGAATTGCTGAGGTAAATATTGGCTATGTCGAAAACAAAATGAAGCCTTTACAATCTTTGGGAAATATGGCAAAAGAGGTAACTCGTGCTATTATGAACCGTGCCGAAGCTGATATGACTTATCATTCTGTTCCACATCAGTCGGTAATCAGTGGGCTTCGAGCAGAGCTGAATCCTGCACTCAAACACAAGGTGGTGGTATTTGATATGGATCGCACAATTTTATCAGATAGTTTTATTCAAACTGCGGCACGTCATTTTGGTTTTGAAAAAGCCCTTCGGAAAATTGCCCTTGAGTATGTCAATCCTGTCATTAGAACCAAAGAGATTGCTAAATTAATGAAAGGACATACGATTGCTGAAATTATCGAAGTATTGGACATGATTCCAATAACGCCAGATTTTGAGCAAACAATTCAGGCGTTGAAGCAAAAAGGTTGTGTGATTGGGATTGTGAGCGATAGTTATAGTTTGGTAACGAACCACCTGATGCATCGATTTCAATTGGATTTTACGATGGCAAATGACCTTGAGTTTTGGCGAGGCAATACGACTGGTGAAGTTAAAATTCCTTCAGCTTTTTTTAGACATCACGAAGCAAAATGCAAACATGATTATTGTAAAAGTCATGTGATTACTCATATTTCAGCTGCCTTGGGATTGACACTCGATGATATAATGGTGATTGGAGATGGCGAAAACGATATGTGTATGGTACAAAAAGCAGGCTTAGGGTTTTCATTTTGTGCCAGCCACCCTGCGTTAGAATTAGTGGCCGATGTGGTACTCCGAGAAAGAAGTTTTGAGCCAATGCTAGCGTATGTAGAGTAGGTTACAAACTATTGTAGATTTGGGATTTCTGATTTCGGAAATGGAATATACCTTAAAAAGGTATGTTGCACTTTCGAAATATAACATCCTACATTGGTATTGTACGAAGGATTTTATGTTGTTCAAAAGCGTTCTTATCCTTAGCATTTTCGCGGTAGTGGCAACCCTTGCGATTGCCATGTTGAGTTGGGCAACCGCAAGGGTTCCCACTACCACAACTTTATTTTAACAACAAAACTTAAACCTTAGTGTAGTACTAATGTCGGATGTTGAATTTCGGAAGTGTAGGCTTCTATATTTTGTAAAAAATAAAGGTATTTTATTTCCGAAATCAGAAATCCCAAATCTGAAATTGCTTGAAATCCTTCGTACAGTACTCTCATAAACAAGAAATGCTCCCCAATTGGGGAGCACTCTATATTTAGTGGAAGGTAACAAATCGTTTTTAGTGGTGAGTTTTAAGTGCGGAGCACAGATGTTGGATAACCGTATTTTCCATATTTCCGAAATCAGAAATCCAAAATCCACAATTGTAAAACTTCCTCTATTCCTCATGCACTGCCATTTCCTGTGGCGTTTTCATAATCATTGTTCTGGTTGGAAATGGTATTTCGATAGATTCATCTCTAAATTTTTTATGAATATCTTTCATAAACTCATGTTTGATGAGAAACTGATCGCTGAAAGTTTTAGCTCTCATAATAATGGTCATTTTAATAGAGGACTCTTCAAAAGAGTTGAATCTTACTACTGGCGTAAAATTTTCGACTGCCCCTTCCAAGCGACTCATCGTTGCTTGTGCAACTTCTATCGCAACCTTTTCTACGTATTCCAAATCGCAATCATACGAAATACCAATACTAACTGTTGCAGGGGTTTCAGTATCTGGGAAATTATAGTTTTTGAGCGCATTCGTCGAAATCTTCGAATTGGGAACAATTACAATATGGTTGGCCATAGTTCTAATCGTAGTATTTCGCCAAGTAATATCTTCAATATAGCCTTCTTCACCTGTTGAAAGCTGTACATAATCTTGCGGACGAATCTTCTTTGATACTAATAACTGTAAACCTGCAAAAAGGTTTGAAAGTGTATCTTGTAATGCCAGAGCTACCGCCAAACCGCTGACTCCCAGTGCTGTAAGTGCTGGTGCAACCGAAATGCCGACACTTTGCAAAATCATTACTAAGGCCCCAATGTAAATGGTTACCCGAATGATATTGGTAATGATAGAAGACGTTGGTACAGAACCATTGACTTGCGGCATTTTTTGATTCGCCAAGCTTGTGAAAAAATTAGCACAGGCTTTGGCAATACTAAAAATTAAAAAAATATGAGCAATTCTTCCCGCATAGATTTGATAATGACCAAGTTCTTTATTGTAATATTCAACGCCCATTTCTAAGAAAATCGCCGCTAGTAAGGGCACTATATTGTTGTGGATACTTACCAATAAAATATCATTGAAACTTGCTTCAGAGTGTATCGTGTCAAAGTTGCCATAAGCGGACTTTACACGTCCTCGCCAAATGGTTTGGACTGTTTTGGCAATACCTACACCAGCACAAATCCAGCCCAATAGAAATACTATTATAATCCAGTTTGATTGTATCATCATGTTAAAAATTGTTCGCTTGAGTAGAAAAGCGATAGATTAAAAAATAAGAAATTAGGCTCAAGCATTTGCCTGAGATAAAATATATACGATAAAATAGTGGAAAAGTCTTTTATAAGTAGGAGTGCTTAGTTGTGAGTGTTACGCTTTGACTTTAAATCATCCGTTTTGTAATGGATATAGCCTTTTATCTTGATATAAGCTTTATGTAAACTTTTTCTAATAAATACTAGGCACTACTTAGCGTTAATACTTCTTTACGTTTGATAATACAAAGGAAGTATACCAGACTTAAAGCCCAATTAATAAAAAATTAGAATCGAATTAGATTATCTAATGATAGAAGAACTTTGAGGTTTTATAAAAAAAGCCCCAAATCAACAATCTAACTTGTTTTCAAACAATTGTAGATTTGGGATTTCTGATTTCGGAAATATGAGGAAACTTCTTCCTTTTTATAAAATAGGATTCAAAAAAGTCACTTTTTCATTTGTAATCCCATATCCGCCATCGTTGTTTCACTATTCACTAAATCCAATGTTTGCGCTTGAAAAACCAAAGTACTGCGGTGGACGAAAGCATCATTAGAATCAATGCCAAATAGAACCCATAAGGATGCAAGATGGTTGGCATGACTTGGTAATTCATCCCGAAAATCCCTGCGATGAGCGTAGGAGGGAGGAAAACGATGGTTACAACCGTAAAGATTTTAATAATCTGGTTTTGTTCGAGGTTAATCAAACCTGTAAATGTATCTTGAAGATACTCCAAACGCTCAAAATTAAATGTAGTGTACTCGGTCAATGAACTAATATCTTTCAAGACAATTCTTAATCTTTCACGATAGCTTTCTGGGAATAATCTACTTCGTTGAATACTCGACAATACTCGCTGTTTATCGATGATACTTTCACGAAGCATCATGGAATTTTCTTGTAAAGTATTGATTTTGAGGAGTATTTCTTGTTTTGGCTTTTTTTCGTTAGAAAGAGACTTACTGATATTGGTAATCTCGCGTGACATATTTTCTAACAAATCGGCATCCGCTTCGATGCGAGTTTCGAGCAACAACAAGAAAATATCAATACCTGTCTCAAAAGGTTCTACATATACACGCATCTTTTTTACAGTATCGGCAAAGGTTTTTGAATCGCCCTGACGATAGGTAAATAAAGTGGTATTTTTTATCAAAAACGAAACAGGATAACTATGATAGCCATGCTGGTCAATTTTAGAAAAATTAGAGTTGGCTACCATCATATCGCCCTGTTCAAAAAAACGGGCACTACTTTCAATCTCTACGATTTCTTGCGGGGTCTGAAAACTAACTTGGCATTTGCTTTCTATCCATTCTTCCTCTTCGGGACTCGGCGATTGCAAGTCCACCCAAATCACATTCGGAATTTGTGAGAGCATTCTCACATCATTTTCCTTTCTGATTTGTTTTTTCTCCTTATAAAAGATTCTTACCATGTCAGTAGTTGTTTTGGCGTTGGAGTAGTATCCAAGACTTGTTCAACACTCGTCGCATTTGGGCAACCGAGATATAGTTTATGATTTAGGTTAGCTACTAATGAGCTTTTGAAAATATAAAACATCCTACATTAATACAAGCAATATACGGGTTTTTGGAGGGTACTGTAGGGTATTAACTCAGAAAAATCCTATCTTTTCAAAAGTTTACAAAGTTGGCTTATTGGTTAAGTTGTTGGTTGTTAGTGTATTATGGTATTTGTCATTGCGCTCAATTTATATAAGCCATTTACTCAACTTTTGGACTATTCTCTTTTTGAAGAGAATTTAGTAAATTTCTTTTTCATGGGTAAAAAACAATTTGTCGAAACCTTAAAGTGATAAGAAGTTCTAACTTTTTATTCTTCTCTGTATGATAAGGCTTGTTATTCCTTACCTAAACCAAACTAAATTAACCCAAGTACTCGTCGTACGCTCACCCTCAAACTATGTCTGCAAAGAACAAACTAAATCTGTTTGATACCACTATGCTTGTGGTAAGTCTCATTATTGGAATGGGAATTTTTCGTAATCCTGTTGAAGTTGCTAAATCAGCGCAAAGTCCCTCTATTTTTTTCTTGGCTTGGATATTAGGAGGTGTCGTGAGTTTTTTCGGTGGACTTACTTATGCTGAAATTGGGTCGAGATATGCGGTAAAAGGCGGTTTTTATAAAATATTTTCGTACTGCTATCACCCAGCTTTTGCTTTTATGGTTAACTGGATGTTAGTGATTTCAAACGCGGGAGCTACTTCTATTGTGGCTATTGTGGGCGCTGAGTATATCAATCCTATCATTATGCCAGCCTCGCTTCAGAATCCGATGGGGATAAAAATCACTTCGATTTCAACGATTGTTATTTTGTATATCATCAATTTTGTTGGTATTAGACTTTCGGCACAAACCCAAAATCTCTTGTCGATGATCAAAATGGTACTTATGGCTTTGTTGATTCTGACCATTTTTGCAGGACATCCTGCTCCTGTGAGCCATACCAATTTTGCTATTACTCAAGAATCATGGCAGTTTACAGACTACCTCAAGGCATTAGCTGTGAGTTTTATTCCTATCTTTTTTACGTACGGAGGTTACCAACAAACCATCAATTTTGGTACTGATATCGAAAATCCTGTACGCAATACGCCCAAAGGTATTTTTATTGGTTGTAGCTTGGTTATGTTTTTGTATTTAGCCATCAATTTTGCGTATTACAAGGTATTGGGCATTGAAGGTATTGCCCAGTCAAAATCACTTACTGCTGATTTGGCAAAGGTTTTCTTTGGAGAAATAGGCTTCAAATTTACTTCGGTATTACTTTTTATTTCAGTGCTAACTTTTGTCAACTCTGCTATGCTGACTAATCCAAGGGTGTATTTTGCGATGGCAGAAGATGGGGTTTTACCACAAGTTTTCAAAAAGCAAAACGATAAATCACAAGTACAAGAATTTGCTTTGACAGTCTTTGCTTCGTTTTTGGTACTCTTTTTATTCTTTGCAGATTCCTTTAAAGAGTTATTAAACTATGTGATGTTTTGTGACTCTGTAGGTATGATTACCTCGGCCGCAACGATTTTTTTACTCAGAAAAAAAAGCAAGGAGATACTAGGCGAAACCTATACGATTGGTTTTGGGAAAGTCCTTTTTCCTGTCATTTTTATTGTAATATATGCCATAGTGGCCATCAGTTCATTAGTCGAAAATAAGGAGAATTTACCAACTGCCATTGGCTTATTTTTGGGTGGCTTACCGCTGTATTATATTCTGAAAAAAGCGATGGATAATTTGAAGATATAAGAAAAAGGGAAAAAGGGAAAAAGGGAAAAAGGGAAAAAGGGAAAAAGGGAAAAATTAGGATAAGAAGTAAAGTTATTATGAAAATTTGAGATATTCCCTAACCCCTAACCCCTAACCCCTAACCCCTAACCCCTAACCCCTCAAAATAGAACTTATGGAAGACATTTCTTTAATCATCAACCAACTTGGCGAGGAGCGTGATTTGTATTATCAGGCTGTTTCTCCGCCAATTATGCAAACTTCCAACTTTGCATTTAAGGACTTTGCTAGTATGCGTTCAACGTTTGAGGACGAGTACGCGGGCGATTATATTTATACCAAAGCCAAAAATCCGACAGTGGATATGCTTAGGCTAAAACTGGCAGCCTTGCAAGGTGCTGAAGATGCTCTTGTAACTAACTCAGGAAGCTCGGCTATTTTTTGTTCGATTTTGGCGAATGTCAAAGCTGGGGATCACATTATTTCGGTTCGACAGCCTTATTCTTGGGCTCGAAATATGTTTGAAGTTGTATTGCCAAAATTCAATATCACTCATACTTATGTGGATGGTAAAGATATTCGAAATTTTGAGGAGGCCTTACAAGAAAATACGACTCTGATTTATCTCGAATCACCCAATTCGTTTAGTTTTGAGTTGCAGGATTTGGAAGCGGTAGGGAACTTTGCCAGTGCCAGAGGCATTACTACTATAATAGACAATAGCTATTGCACGCCGCTTTTTCAGAATCCTCATGCTTATGGGATTGACTTGTGTTTGCATTCGGCAACTAAGTATATCTCAGGACATTCAGATACCGTTGCTGGGGTAATTACGGGATCGAAAGCTCGGTTGAAAAAGATATTTGATTCAGAACTTTCCAATTCAGGAACGAGTCTTTCGCCATTTAATGCTTGGCTTTTGTTGCGTGGCTTGCGAACTTTGCCTATCCGTTTGAAGCATATTACCGAAAGTACGATGGCCTTGTTGCCTTTCCTGAAAAATCATCCGAAAATCGAAAAAGTGATATTTCCTTTTGATACAGATTTTCCTCAGTACGAATTGGCTCGGAAACAAATGACGGGTGCTTGCGGGTTACTAACTATTGTGCTTCCGCCAGTATCGTACGAGCAAATTGAGCAATTTGCCACTGGTCTAAAGCATTTTTTATTAGCAGTAAGCTGGGGCGGACATGAATCTTTAGTGATGCCCAAGGCAGCAGGGATTCGTCCAGAAAATTATGATTCAAACAATGAGGAGCATCGTATGGTGCGCTTGTATATTGGCTTAGAAAGTGTCGAGGAGCTTCAGGAGGATTTAACCCAAGCCTTAGAGGTGATATCATAAAGAGGTAAAAACATTTTGTGCTTTATTCCTTTTATCTACTCTTAAAAAACTATTTTTTCAATAATGGATAATGCTTTGCTACGACAAACTTATCCCAATCTCTATGAGTACACAAATTGCATTTATTTTTGACATGGACGGGGTTTTAGTTGACAACCTTGAGTTTCATGTAACAGCATGGTTGGAGTTTTGTGCTGATAAAAACATTCCTTTAAATCGTGAAGAATTTTTTCAAAATTTGAATGGTAAAAACGCACAAGATACCATGAATTATTTCTTCAAACGTGAGGTAGAACCAGAATTGGCACATGCTCTCAATGAAGAAAAAGAAGTTATTTATCGCTCGATTTATTTGCCACATATCAAGCCAGCCAATGGTTTGGTAGAGCTTTTGGAATCATTGAAAGCTAAAGGTGTGAAATTGGCAGTAGGTACTTCTGCTCCGCCAGCCAATGTTGATTTTACTTTGGACAACGCTGGTATTCGTCATTATTTTGATGAAATTGTAGACGCATCGATGGTAAAAAATGGCAAACCAGCACCAGATATTTATTTGAAAGCAGCCGAAAAATTAGGTGTACCAATCGAATATTGTGTAGTAGCAGAAGACGCTATGCAAGGAATCCAAGCTGGTTTGAGCGCGGGAATGAAGGTTATTGGTATCACAACTTCTCATACTGCTGAAGAGTTGGCGCATACGCACTTACAAGCACCAGATTTTACTACCATCAGCTACGATACGTTGGTAGAGTTGTTGGGGGTGGAATAATTTTTAATTTGAGAATTAGACGATTTAGAAATTTGAAAATCTAATAATTGGTTAGGGTTAAAGTTAATAGCATAACCAGTTCTCGACCAACCATTCCACTTAGTGGGTGAATTTATTCACCCATGACGAAAATGTTGAAATAGCTGTATAAAATAAGATTTTGTAGCCGCAACCCTTGCGGTTGCCGTACTCAAAATGGCAACCGCAAGGGTTGCGGCTACATCTGTTAATGCCAATATATTGAACTACCGCATCAATAATTCCATTTCCAAATCTTCAAATTAACTTTCCTTTTTCCAGTAAAAATAAAAAGGAAGTCCCGTTGCCATAAGTCCTAGACCAATTAAGGCTTCGCTTGGACGCTCCATCAAGGTATTTACTAAAAGAACAATACAGAAAAGAATAAAAATCGCAGGAACAAATGGATAAGCGATTACTTTGTATGGACGAGGCGCATCGGGCATTTTTTTACGTAATATAAATACGCCAAACGTTGTAGCCCCATAGAAAATAAAGGCAGCAAAAATCAACATATCTGTCAACTGGTCGAAAGTTCCAGATAGTACCAATAACGATGCCCAAACGGCTTGTAGAGCCAACGCCTTCGAAGGTGTATTATATTTAGGATGAATATAGTCTACATGTTTAAAGAACATTTTCTCGTGCGACATAGCATAAAATAGACGAGATGCTAATAAAATCGTGCTACTAGTACAATTGAAGGTAGTTACCAAAATCAAACATGAAATCAAGACGCCTCCCCATGAGCCAAGAAAATGCGTAACCACCGCCACAGCGCCAATACCATTTTTTGTCTCGTGAATTTTGATAAACTCGTCAATTGGTAAAATATACAAGTACACAAAGTTCATCATCATATACATCGCAATAATGATTATCATCCCTATGGTCAGCGCCAAAGGAAGGTTTCTTTGTGGATTTTTGATTTCTCCACCAATATATCCTACGCTATTCCAACCTTCATATCCCCAAAAAGCACTCAAACATGCCAACGCCAATGCCTTGAACAAAGTACCGCCTTGCATTTCTTCTGGATTGAATTTGACACTATTTTGTTTGAGATATTCCCAGTTGCCCACACTCGAAGTAAGCCCTAAAATCATAATGCCAAGCATGACAATGATCATTAGAGTCACAAGAGTATTACTAAGTTTTTCACCCAGTTTTAGACCTTTTGTATTAAAATATGTGAGAAATACGATTAAGGCAATAGCGACAAGTTTGATACCTAGATTATCCAGAAAATGCAGTCCTAAAAAACTCATTTCGCTCATCTCGGACGATGAGTTAGGAATAGGAATTAAACTATTAAGAGATTGAGCAAACACGTAAGCAATAGAAGCAATCGAGGCTGTACGTATAACGGCAAAGTTGGTCCAGCCGAAAAGAAAGGCAAAAAAACGATTGTAAATTTTACGATAATACACAAAATCTCCTCCCGAATCTGCTAGCATACTAGCTACCTCTGCGTTACTTAATGTTCCTGCCAAACTAATTAAACCCGCTACAAGCCAAGCTGTAAGAACAAGTCCAGGAGACTGCAACTCAGCAGACATTGGGGCTATTTTTTTGAATACTCCCGTACCAATTACAGAGCTGATTACAAGTACAATAGCCGAGGTAAGTCCGATAGTTTGAACGAGTTTTCCTTGTTTTTCGGAGTTGTTTTGCATAGAAAATGGGTTTGATTTTAGAAGAGATAAACTTCTTTTTAGTAAGTGAAAAAAGTATGTGAGATGTGGCGTAAAAGTTTGAATTACGCCAATTTGTCAAACACACGGTACTACAAATTACTGAATAAGGCTTTTAGTTCCAAATGACCTTTTAGCAGAAATACTTGGTAAATGCTCAGATAGGATAAAATAAGAAAATGATTAAAAGGTAAAAACTATCCTGAAATTGTGGAGGTGATTCGAAAAAGCTGACTTAATTTTGAGGTTCTTAATACGTATTTTTACTGATTAAATAATGGATAAGTGAAGAATTACTTTAATCAAATTGCTTTAAAGTTTGGTTTTTGTAATGTGCTTGAGTACTTATTCGGTGAGTAATTCCCTCATAAGGCATCACACCCTTACCATATATTTCTAAGTAATTATTTTACCTTTGCTAGATTACCTTAACATTTAACAACAGCTAAACTGTGAAGAAAACTTTACTACTACTTTCTATTTTATTCATTAACATTCTAATGACTCAAGCCCAAAAAATTAATGAGTCAACTCAATATCATATCAAGCCTGCTACAGGTAAAATTCATATTGATGGAAATCTCGACGATGCAGCTTGGAAAGATACCCAACTGGGTGGTGATTTTTGGATGATAACCCCTACAGACACGGCAAAGGCGCAGGGTAAAACTGAATTCCGTTTTACCTATGACGAGCACTTTCTGTATGTGGCCGCAATTTGCCATGAATCTATCAAGAATAAATCTTACATCGTAGAGTCTTTGAAAAGGGATTTTAACTTTGGGAATAACGATAATCTATGGCTGATTTTAGAACCTTTTAATGACCTGACCAATGGTTTTGTCTTTGGAACCAATGCCGCAGGCGCACAGTTTGATGGTATTATTTCGGAGGGAACTAACCTTAATCCAAACTGGGATAACAAATGGTATTCCGCCACTAAGTACATGGGTGACTACTGGATTTTAGAGGCTGCTATTCCTTTCAAAACGCTTCGTTACAAAGCTGGAGAAACTCGATGGGGAATGAATTTTAGCCGTTTGGATTTAAAGTCAAATGAAAAGTCTTCATGGGCACGAATTCCCAAACAGTTTTTCAGTATTACTTTGGCATATACAGGTTCTCTGGTGTGGGATACACCACCGCCAACGCCCAAAAACAACATTTCTATTATTCCTTATGCCTTGGCTGGTGTTAATAAAGATTACGTAAAAGGAACAGATGCATCGATTCGAAAAGACGTAGGTGTGGATGCCAAGATAGCAGTATCGTCTGCCTTGAATTTGGACTTGACCGTAAATCCAGATTTCTCACAAGTGGATGTAGACCAACAAGTGACTAATCTTGACCGTTTTGAGTTGTTTTTTCCTGAAAGACGACAATTTTTTCTCGAAAACTCCGATTTGTTCAACAACTTTGGATTCAAAACTATTCGCCCTTTCTTTTCTCGTCGTATTGGTTTGGGTTCACCAATTCAATTTGGCGCTCGTTTGAGTGGAAAAATCAATAATAACTTACGTATTGGTTTGATGGATATGCAAACCGACCCTAATAGTGGAATCAACAAACCGACCCAAAACTTCTCGACCTTGGTACTTCAACAAAAGATATTTTCCCGTTCGAATATCGGGTTAATGTTTTTGAATAAAGAGTCTTTGAATTTCGATGAAAACAAACATATAGGCTACACTCAATATAATCGAAATCTTGGATTTGAATATAACTTGGCTTCAGCCAGTAATCTATGGACAGGTAAATTGTTATTGCTAAAATCATTTACTCCGAAGTCTCTTACTTCAAACACTACAAGTTCGGGTGACGACTACGTGCAGGCAGTAAACCTAACTCATAATGGAACCCATTGGGTCGCGCAGTGGCAACATGAATATGTTGGAAAAAACTACAATGCTGAAGTGGGATATGTACCTCGTGTAGGTTACTTCAAAATAGATCCAGATATTTCTTATTTGTTATACCCTAAAAGTGCATCAAGTAAGGTATTTGTACACGGACCGTCGGTAGAATCTGTCAATTATTGGAATACCAACAGCAAACTAACCGATTACACAAACGTTTTCGCTTATGCGATTCAAATGAAAAATAGAAGTGCCTTGACTTTATGGACAGCCAAAGATTATGTGCAATTGCAGTTTAAGTTTAATCCGCTCAATCCTTATTCTTCCGAGTATTATGTAGCAAATCAAAGTGAGCATTCATGGAATTCAGCGGGTTTTGATTATGTTTCTACTTCTAAAAGACTATTGACGTACACCTTGTCTACACGAGTAGGAGGCTATTATGGCGATGGCTCTCGCGTAGGGATTACAGGGCTTGTGGGGTATCGTTTTCAGCCTTATGTGAGTTTTTCAGTTGGCGCAGACTATAACAATATTCAAAATGTGTCAGTGATGAACAGCAAGACCGATATTGTTTCAAAACAATCCGAAACATTTTGGTTGGTTCGTTCGAAAGTGGATATTACTTTTACCAACAACTTGTATTGGACAACTTATTTTCAATACAACGAGCAACAAAAAAATGTAAACCTCAATACACGCTTACAATGGCGATATAAACCAGCATCGGATATTTTCTTGGTGTACACCGACAATTATGTTCCGAACTCTTTCGGCATAAAAGACCGTGCCATCGTTCTGAAAATGACGTATTGGTGGAATGTGTAAAGAGGCAACAGGCACAAAGGCAATAGGGGTAAGTGAAAAGTGTATAGTCGCAATCAAGTGTAGGACGCAATTCCCTCTGTGCCTCCTTGCCTTATGCCTGACCTCTATTTAAAACTGAAACGACAGCAACATCAATAGGTATAAGTAAAAAATCAAGCAGAGAAAATAAATCCCTTTGTGCCTCTGTGCCTTATGCCTGATCCCTATTTAAAACCAAAATGACAACAATCCGAACAAAACCTCGTTTGTCGATAGAATACTGTCCGAAATGTAATTGGCTAATGCGTTCGGCTTGGATGGCTCAGGAGCTACTGACTACCTTTGCGGAGGATTTGGGCGAAGTAGCGTTGATTCCTTCCGAAATTGCAGGACGATTTACTATTATGGTCGAAGAGGAAATTCTTTTTGACCGAAAACGAGAAGGACGTTTTCCCGAAATTAAAGAATTAAAGCAATTGGTGCGAGATAAAGTTTGTCCAGAAAAAAGCCTTGGGCATTCGGATAAAAATAAAAGTTAAAGTAAATAATGGTTCTGTCCTAAGGACTTTAACAATTACGGATTTCAGAAATGCTTGAAATACAGTTTCTTAAAATAAGAAGGTAGTTTGTAATTCCGAAATCCAACATCCAAAATCCGCAATCCTATAATTCATCACGTATAAAGAAACTCCTATGAAAAAACTTATCTTGGGATTTTGTACTCTTGGTCTCTTAGTGGCTTGTTCTGCCAAAAAAGCAGATAAAGAGGAAAAAGAAGAGGTTAAAGGTGAAAGTATTCCCTACAACTTAAACAAACCTGTACAAAAGTATCTATTACCTAGAGCACTCGACGAAATTTCGGGTTTGTCCTTTTATAAGAAAAACCAATTGGCTTGTGTCAACGACGAAGAAGGAACGCTTTTTATTTACGATTTTGTCAAAAAAGAAATTGTCAAGAAAGTCGATTTCGGAAAATCTGGTGACTATGAGGGAGTGGAGGTTGTTGGAGATGAGATTTTTGTGATGAAGAGTAATGGAAAAATTCATAGTTTTAAAATCGAAGAACCGTTTGAAAGAGACCTCGATTGCTCGCACAAAGACGTTAAGGAATATGAAGGTTTGAGCTATGACCCTAAAAAGAATTACCTGTTGTTGGCTGCCAAACAAAGAAGCAAAGACAAAGACGATGTAAAGATGATTTATGCCTATAATCTCAACAATCAGTCTTTGTTCAAATACATTGGTATCCCCGAAGCTCAAGTAAAAACGGATAAAGGTGGTAAAGAATTTCGTCCTTCAGGGATTGCAATTCATCCTTTAACGGGTGATATGTATATCATAGCATCACAGGGTAAAAAACTACTGGTATTGGCAGAAGATGGTCACAAAAAAGCCATTATTGACTTAGATCCGAGCCTATACACACAACCAGAAGGAATATGCTTTACGCCTCAGGGTGAGTTGTTTATTTCCTCGGAGGGAAATGGGAAGTCGGGTTATATCTTACAATTTTCTCCGAAAAGCGTGAAATAGGTGTTGTTCAGGGAAAAAATCAAAAACTCAGTAAGTTTTTAAAGAACTTTCGCCCTCAATTTCGTTAATATCATAAATGAAATAGCATTTAGTACTTTCAATCAAAACCATTTTATCAAATGAAAAAATTACTTTTCTTATCCTTATTAACTCTTATTGCTTTTGTAGGTAAAGCACAACATGGCGCAGGTGACAAAGCAAAAAGACCATCTCCTCCAGCAACTGCTACAGCTACAGTAAACGGCGCTACAATCAAAATCGACTATAGCCAACCATCGGTAAAAGGTCGTAACGTATGGGCTGGTGACTTGGCTCCTTATGGTAAAGTATGGCGTACTGGTGCAAATGAAGCTACGGTTTTTGAAGTTTCGAAAGACGTAACAGTTGAAGGGAAAGCATTGAAAGCAGGCAAATATGCTTTGTTCTCTATTCCTGGCGAAAAAGAATGGGTGATTATTTTCAACAAAAAATCAAACCAATGGGGTGCGTATGACTACAAAGAGTCAGACGACGCTTTGCGTGTAACAGTACCAGCAAAAGCAGGTGCTATGACAGAGAAATTTACAATTACTGCTGAAAACTCAGGTAAAGTAACTTTGGCTTGGGATAAAGCTGCAGTAGCTTTTAACGTAAAATAAGAAATCAGTTATTTAGAGTGATATGCAAAGTCTTTTGTCTGTTTGGCAAAAGACTTTGTTTTTATAGGCTATACCCAAAAATATTTTCAATATTCTACGCTTTACTGTAATTTTGAATAACCTAACTACGACTTGTAGATTTGTTATGCGTTATATAGCCTTTATTTTATATTTTCTTTTTCTTTCAACGTCCGCTTTGACACAAACTTTTATGTCACAAGTGGATCCTCCGACTATTGGCAAAGTTTGTCCCGACTTTGGTGTATCTGTCATTACTCCCTCAGGAAATGAGAAAGTAATCAACCTTCATGAACTTCGAGGAAAAGTCGTTATTCTGGAGTTTTGGGCTACTTATTGTGCTCCTTGTATTCCTTCTTTGAGCCATTTTGAGCGAATCAAAAAACAATATGGCAATGCAGTTGAAATTATTGCCATTTCGGACGAAAACCGTGATAAAGTAGATGCTTTTATTGCCAAACGCAATATCCACAATGTCCTATTTGGGATGGATTGGGGACATAAACTTAATGAACTCTTTTTCCATCATTTTATTCCGCACACGGTTGTAATTGACAAAAATGGCGTGGTAAAAGCGTTTACCGCTCCCGATGAAATCGATGCAGAAATCGTGGGTAAACTGATTCGTAATCAGAAAGTAGAGATTGTGATGAAACAGGAGTTCCAAAACACTAATTCGATCGCTACTACAAACAATAATACCTCTCCAAACAAAGTTTCTACTGTTTTTTCGAATGCTAAAAATACACCTGATGCCAATGAATTGCGCATTAGTCTGAGTCCTTATGCAGAGGGAAAATCTACTGAATTTATCAAGGAATCCGAAAAGCATTGGGTATTTACCAATTGTACTTTGCCTTTGATGTATCAGATATTGTATGATCAAAAAGAAAGTAGGGTTAAATTAGAGGTTGCTGACGAAAACAAATACGCTTCTGATCCAAACAATCAATATTGTTTGACGATTCACATACCAGAAAGTATGGATAAAAGCGTTCCTGAGTTAGCATTGAACCAACTTGCGCAATTGTTTCCACTCAAGGCAAAATTTGAGTCAAGAAGTCAAACGGTCTTTGTTTTGGAAAAGGCAGATTCGAGTGTTGTAGTGAGTAGTAGCGATAGCACAGGAATTATTCAGAAAGGACTTACAATCAAAGATTTAGTGAGTTACTTAGAAAGTAACCCCCACTTAGTCAATAATTTGGCTGTATTAAACCAAACAGCTCTTCCAGATACTACCTTGATAGATTTGGACTGGTTTCAAAACTACAATGATGTAGTGCCTAATAAGCTGAAAACCTTAGGGTTGAAAGGCACAGAGCGAGTGGTAGATTTGAACTGTTTGATTTTGTACGAAGAAAAAAAGATAACTAAGGACGCACCATAACGGAAAGTTCCTAAATCTTTATTAAATTGGTCAACATTTGGATAAATCTTTAGGATAAAAAGAAGTATTCAAAAGTGCTTAGATTCTCTTAAATGGTGTTGTAAGTCGCATTTATTTCAAGATAATTTGTCTCAAAAATTGATAGAGAGTTGCATAATAATAAGTATTTTTACATAAATTAAGTCTTTTATAGACAAAAGGAGTAAAATCTCAATATTGAAGTCGTAATATCTTTACCCCGAAAATAATCAAATATTTATCATAAAAATATGAAGAAAGTCCTCATCGCTGAAGATAGCTCAGTCATTCAAAACCTTGCTAAGAAGATTTTGGAATTCCAAAACTTTGAAATCCATTCTGTGAAAAATGGCCAACAGGTATTAGATGCAATGGAAAAAGAAGATTTTGATATTTTATTGCTAGACATCAACATGCCAGTAATGGACGGAATGGACTGCGCCAGAGCTGTACGTGGGTTAGCAGATGCTGAAAAAGCCAATATCCCAATTATCGCGATTACAGGAAATGCTCGTAACTATACGATGGATGACTTTAAATCTGCGGGATTCAACGATATGTTGGCTAAGCCATTAAACTTTGATGCTCTTGTAGCTCAAGTGAAGGCTCTTACAGAGAAATAATACCAGTTTTTGTAAATGGATAGTACTTCGGTTTTGTCATTGTTTACATAAAATGTTCTGATAAAAAGCTGTCCCAAAGGATTGGTCTTCTTGACTAGTCCTTTGGTATTTTTGTTTGATACGGGTTGGTTCTGCCAACTTCCCAACGCTATTCTACATGAAAATTACCTTTCTTGGTACAGGTACCTCACAGGGCGTTCCGGTCATAGCCTGCAATTGTGAAGTGTGTCAATCATTGGACTATCGTGATAAACGTCTTCGCACTGCGATCCATATAGAGGTTGATGGAAAAAGTTTTGTGATTGATGCTGGACCGGATTTTCGTCAACAGATGTTAAGGGAACGTATCCATACGCTCGATGCCGTGATTTTTACGCACGAGCACAAAGACCATACCGCCGGACTCGATGACGTGCGGGCATATAATTTTTTCCAGAAAAGAGATATGCCAGTCTACGGTCGTGACCAAGTATTGGAACAAATCAAAAGAGAGTTTGCCTACGCTTTTGCCGAAATACGCTATCCCGGTATTCCTCAAATCAATCTTTGTCCCATCGAAAACCAACCTTTTGAAATAGAAGGGGTTAGTTTTTTACCTATAGAGGTATTACATTACAAACTTCCTGTGTTTGGCTATCGTATTGGCGATTTTGCTTACATTACCGATGTCAACTATATTTCTGCGCATGAGTTGGCAAAAGTCAAAGGCGTGAAGGTATTGGTATTGGGAGCACTTCGTAGAGAAAAACATCTTTCTCATTTTTCATTATCGGAAGCGATTGAGGTTTTTGAAAAAGTAAAACCAGATATGGGTTATATTACGCACATTAGCCACCAAATGGGAATGCACTCAGATGTTGAAGAAGAATTACCTTCCAACATTCGATTGGCCTACGACGGATTATCACTTGTTTTGTAAATAAGAAAAATTAAAATAAGTGAGCATCATTTGATAATACGGAGAAATTGCTTAACTTTTGTTAATGACTGATTTTACAGTTATTAGCAAACTAAGTTGATAGCGGTATAGAATGGCTCGATTGTAACACAGACCTTCTAGAATGCAACCAATAATTTATTGTAAGAAATTACCCAAAGCTCTTCTTTGTGAAGGGCTTTTTTTATGAAATAATGGCTCAAAAAGAAATCCTACCGCCAAAGGCAGTAGGATTTACAGTTATTAACAAACTAAAATTGGCAATTGAATAGAACAACACTTGTTGTTCATGGGGATATTCTCGACCTCAAGCTTATACAATTATCCCTTGTAAAACACCCATTTTGTGATTTCTTTCCAACTTGGTTTTTTACCATACATCAAGATACCTACACGGTATACCTTACCCGCCAACCAAGTGGTTCCAATAAATCCAAGTATTAAGAGTGTTAGTGATAAGGCTATTTCCCAGTTCGACACGCCAAATGGTAAACGAACCATCATGTCGATAGGGGAAGTTAGTGGAATGATAGAAGCCCAGAATGCAATAGGACTATCGGGCTTTTGTAAAATAAATTGTGCTAATATAAAAGATAAAATGATAGGAATTGTGACCGGAAACATAAATTGTTGAGCTTCCGACGGGCTTTCTACTGCCGAACCTATGGCAGCAAATAGCGAGCTATACAATAAATAGCCTCCTAAGTAATACAAAATGAAGCAGAAAATCATTTTTCCTAACGATACATTTTCGATAGCATCGCTGATACTATTCAATGGATTTTCGGATTTTACGCTTGCTTCAAACTTTTTGATTTCGTCTTTGCTAAGACCTGCTTTTACTTTGGCTTGTACTTTCTCCTCAATTTTACCTGACATGATAGAAGAGGTAACCGTCGAAGCAGTAAAGGTCAAAACTCCCCACAGCAAAAACTGCGTAAGACCAACCATACCTACACCGATGATTTTGCCAAGCATTAATTGGAATGGTCTTACCGAAGACACTACGACTTCGATAATGCGGTTGCTTTTTTCTTCAATTACGCCATTCATTACCTGCGAACCATACAAGAAGGCAGAGAGATATAGTAGAAATCCAAAGATGCCTCCTAAAATCATAGCACCACCCGAGTTACTCGATTTTTCGCCACCATCTTCGTTGAGGGTATAGGTTTGGGCATCGACATTGATTTTGTTGTCTTCAAGGACTTTTAGGTCAATCCCAGCATTTTTGAGCTTAATATTTCTTAACTCATTCTGGATTTTGCCTTGAATGGCATGTTGTGTGCCTATTCCAACGGTTTTTTTACCTAAAATTTGTACACCCTTAGGATTCGTCAAAATATCTTTTTCGATATGAACAACAATATCATCATTGCTTTTCTTCAAATCTTTTTTGGCTTCTTCTAAGGTTTTTTCACTGTAGATATAGGTATAATCACCTTCCGAGTTAAGTTTGCCTTTGAACAATTTGCTGTCGTCCAATACGATAACGTTTCTGGAATCATCAGAATTGACAAATAACAATACTGGAATAGTATATACTGCTGCGATCAGAAAAGGAACCAAAATCGAGGCAATCCAGAATGATTTTTTCTTAACTCTGGTAATATATTCCCGTTGTATGATGAGTAAAATCTTATTCATGATAGTTGAGGTTTAAAATTGTTGTAGGTATAACTGATGGACTATAAAATGGTATTGGCATCTTCACCCACAACTTTGATAAATATTTCGTTAAAAGAAGGAATATTTTCGTTGAAAGCTTTCAAGTCTACTTGCTGTATAGCTTGTCCAAGAAATTGATTGGCATTGGTGCCATCCAATAAGCGCACTTTTGCTTTGGTAATACCTTCTACATTTTTGGCGCTAAGAATCTCAAAAACTCCTTCAATCGGAGCCAGTGCTCCAGAATATTCAAGGTTGAAGGTATTATCTCTAAAACGATTTTTTACTTCTTTCTTTTCACCACTCAATACCACTTTAGATTTGTTAATTAAAGCAATATTGTCACATAGTTCCTCAACAGACTCCATACGGTGCGTGGAAAAAATGATGGTAGTTCCTTTTTCTTTCAAAGCTAAAATCTCATCTTTTAGCAAATTAGCATTGATTGGGTCGAAGCCCGAGAACGGTTCATCAAGGATCACCAGTTTAGGCTCGTGTACAATGGTAGCAATAAACTGTGTTTTTTGTTGCATCCCTTTCGACAAGTCTTCAACGTTTTTGTCCCACCAACCTTTAATATCAAATTTGACAAACCAAGCTTTGAGTTTTTCGACCGCTTCAGCTTTGGGCATACCTTTGAGTTGGGCAAGGTACAAAAGTTGCTCGCCTACTTTCATCTTTTTGTAAAGACCACGCTCTTCGGGCAGATAGCCAATTACTTCGATGTGTTTGGGTTGGAGTCTTTCACCGTCCAAGATAATTTGACCTTCATCTGGACCAGTGATTTGATTGATAATACGAATAAGAGAAGTTTTGCCAGCGCCATTAGGACCCAAAAGACCAAAGATTGAGCCTTGAGGTACCTGAATCGAAACGCCACTGAGAGCAGTATGTCCAGCATAACGCTTAACTACATTTTGCGCTTCAAGTATAATTGACATAAGCTAGGAGGGTTTAGTTTTGGAATGATTGTAGGTTTGAACGAGATTTTCTTTTGTCGTTGTTCCTATTGGGATACAAAAGAAAAAGAGTTTGTCAAAAGTCGTGATTCTTTTTGACAAACTCTTCGATTCTTGTGATAAAAGGTATTTGTTTCGGTATTATTCTGCTGATTCTGAAGATGGAGCCTCTTCTACTACTGGAGCCGATGATTTTTTGCTAGAAGATTTTTTGGCAGGGGCTTCTGTTGCTTCTGAGCCTGTTACAAGAGCGATTTTTGCATCAAATGCTGCTTTTTCTGCTTCTTTAGCTTTAGCTTTTGCTACTTTTTTAGATTGTTCTTTAATTTTTTCTGCTGCTTTTTTCTCAGCTTTTTCTTTAGCTTCTTCTTCGTCTTTTTGAAGTTTCGCATATTTCTTAGCGATTTCTTCAGAAGCTTTGTCTACAGTTTTAACTAATTTCTTAGCACTTTTTTCATTAAGGCCTTTGAGGTTAGACAAAATCAAAGCCGATATTTCGTCAACGAGTTGCTTTTTATCAGATTTCATGACAGGTTAATATTAAGATATTGTTAAATAATTATTAATAAATCGAAAGTATAAAAATGCCCAAAGCGAAAAAAGTAATTTGTATTAAGTTTTCACTTTGGGCTCAAAATTTAACATTAGATTGTTCTTTTTCTTAGAAATGCTTGAATAATAAAGGGTTTTAAGAATATGTTTGAAAATTTTATTTGGCATTTGTCAAATAAAAACAAAATTTCCCTTCGCCACACCTTACTTTTCTTGTCTTGACACAAGAAAAGTAACAAAAGAAAGTCAAGAAATCCTAATCGGAGTGGCGACCCACCTCGCCTACTGCTCAAACAGTAGGATTTCGGAAAAAACAGTTACAAACTGTCACATTATTAATGACTTATAAAATTTAAACATATTCTAAGAAGAAAGGTATTTACAAAATCTGTTTTAATAAACGTTTATAGATATTTTGTAAAAAACTCAACATTATGAACTCCTCACTTATTGGATTCCTGCCACATAATGCCAGCAAATAATTCCTGCTGTAACCGAAATATTCAATGAGTGCTTGGTACCGTATTGGGGAATTTCTAAACAATAATTAGCATTTTTTACGGCTGTTTCGTTCACACCAAAAACTTCATTCCCGAAGATAAAGGCATATTTTTCAGTCTTTTTCGGCTGAAAATCTAGTAACGAAGTACTTCCTTCGACTTGTTCAATCGCAATTACTGTATAGCCTTCTGCCTGTAGTTTTGCGATTAATGCCACCACATCTGGCGCATGTTCCCAATCAACAGTTTCGTCAGCACCCAGCGCTGTCTTTTGTATTTCTCTGTGCGGTGGCGTTGCCGTGATTCCACAGAGATAAATTTTTTCTGCTTTGAAAGCATCAGCTGTTCTAAATACCGAACCTACGTTATTCATACTTCTGATGTCGTCCAAGATTAAAATATAAGGCAATTTTTCGATAGCTCTAAACTCTTCGGCAGATAAGCGATTGAGCTCATCCATGGATAATTTACGCATTTTTTTTGATTTAAAATATGTATGCTGGTTCGTAAATTTTTAAAAGTGAATAAGTGAAAAGGCACATAGGCACAAAGTGAGAAGTTGTCTCAAATTTTGCGTTCGATTGTGCAGCAACTATTCATATTCTTACTCTCTTATCAAATTAACTAACCATCTATCTGTTTCGTTGTGAAGGCAAAGTTACAACAACGATATGAAAACCAAAGATTTTTGAACTTCAAGCAAAGATATATTCAATCCAAACCAGTTGCTTGCTTGGGCTTGGTCATCCTAATCAGTTTTGCGTATGATAAAAATCATTCTGAAGGCTTTCGATTCATTTTAGTTTTGAGAGAAAATAATGTAATCAATATTATGTCAACGCTAAGTCTTATTCGAAAATATAATGTTCCTGGTCCACGCTATACAAGTTATCCTACGGTTCCATTTTGGCATGTAGAACAATTTACTGAGACAGCTTGGATAGAAAGCTTGCAGAAAAGTTTTGCTGAAAGCAACCATCAAGGAATTAGCCTATATATCCATTTGCCTTACTGTGAAAGTTTGTGCACTTTTTGTGGTTGTAACAAACGTATCACTAAAAATCATTCGGTAGAAGAACCTTATATAGATGCCCTTTTGAAGGAATGGGATATGTACACCGCTTTATTATCCGAAACTCCACGAATCGCTGAAATACACTTTGGAGGTGGTACGCCAAGTTTTTTCAAACCCCAAAATCTCGCTCGCTTGGTGAAGGGCATTTTAGCAAAAGCTACATTAGCGGATGAAATAGAATTTGGTTTTGAAGGACACCCTGGCAATACCACAGCCGAACATTTAGAGGTATTATATCAATTAGGTTTTACCCGTGTTAGCTATGGCGTGCAAGATTATGACTTGCGTGTTCAAACTGCCATACATCGTTTTCAGCCTTTTGAACAGGTAAAACAAGTAACAGAACTAAGCCGAAAAGTTGGATATACCTCTATTAGTCATGATTTGGTATTTGGATTACCTTTTCAGACTTTGGAAAGTATTGAGGACACAATTCAAAAAACGATTGCGCTCAAACCTGACCGTATTGCGTTTTATTCCTACGCTCACGTACCTTGGATTAAAGGCAATGGTCAGCGTGGTTTCAAGGATGAAGACCTCCCAAGTCCTGCATTGAAACGTCAGCTGTATGAAAAAGGTAGAGCGATGTTGGAGGCCAATGGTTATTACGAAATTGGTATGGACCATTTTGCATTGGCAAGTGATTCAATGTATATAGCGCGCCAAAATGGGACACTCAATCGCAATTTTATGGGCTATACCACCACACAGACTAAAGTGATGATTGGTTTAGGGGTATCTTCTATCAGCGACTCATGGACTGCTTTTGCCCAAAATGTGAAAGAGATTGAAACTTATATGGATTGTATCAATCAAAATAAACTCCCTCTTCATCGTGGGCATATTTTGAATCAAGAGGACCTGAAAATTCGAGAGCAAATTCTTAATCTGATTTGCCGTTTCAAAACAACTTGGGATACAGATACTTGGACTTTTGAAGAAAAAGAAGCGCTTTTCGAAAGACTTCAACCATTTATAGAAGACGATTTGATTGTTTTGCACGACAACGGCGTAGAAGTATTGGAAGCAGGCAAAACGTTTATTCGTAATATCTGCATGGCGTTTGACATGCGCATGATTAGAGAAAACCCTCAGCAAAGGCTTTTTTCGCAGACGATATAAGGAGGCACAAAGGGAACAGGCACAGAGGCACAAAGTGGAGATTTTATTCACTCTGTGCCTTTGTGCCTATTCACTTTGTCCCTAATTCTAAATAAACTATCTTTGCACCTACAAACAAACCTAATCAAATTCATACCTACTATGGATTTATTCATTTCATCTTTATTCACTTCAAAGTCGCTCTTCCAGAATATCAAGGATAGAGATGCTTTCACCTTGTCTGTTTGCTAATTTTTCGCTTTTCTTTTTTATTAATCTCATTTCACTGAGAGACGAAAGTCTATTGGATGATTTTGTAGAGATACAATACTTTGTGTCTTGAACAATCTTTCATGGGGTTTTGGGTATTCTCGAAGAGATGCAAAATCTTGCGTCACTTTTGGTAAGAACCATGCCTTAGCTCATCGTCTTTCAATGATAATTATTCTTCAAATTTTATGAAAACGATCATTGAACCATTCAGAATAAAGGCAGTAGAACCCATCAAATTCACGACAGCATCGGAGCGTGAGCATATTTTAGCCGACGCTGGCTATAACCCATTTCTTATCAAAGCGGAGGATATTATTATCGATTTGCTAACCGATAGTGGTACTTCTGCCATGAGTGCCAAGCAATGGGCAGGCATCATGGATGGTGACGAAAGCTATGCTGGTTCTCGTAGTTTTTACCGTTTTGAGGAAATGGTAAAGTTGATTACGGGTATGAAATATGTAATTCCGACGCACCAAGGGCGTGCGGCCGAGAAAATTCTGTTTTCGATTGTTGGACAAGAGGGAAAATTTATTCCTAATAATACCCACTTCGATACCACTCGTGCCAATATTGAGTTTTCAGGAGCCAACGCCGTTGATTTGCTCAATGAAGATGGTAAGCGCCCAGAAGTTATTGCAGATTTTAAGGGTAATATGGACGTAGAAAAACTACGTGAATTTATCGAAGCCACTGGCGTCGAACATATCCCAATGGTGATGATTACGGTGACAAACAACTCTGGCGGAGGTCAGCCAGTGTCGATGCAAAATGTCAAAGATGTTCGTGCAGTATGTGATCAATATGGATTGCCTTTGTTTATAGATGCTTGTCGTTTTGCAGAGAATGCCTATTTTATCAAAAAACGTGAACAAGGCTATGCTGATAGAAGTATCTTATCTATTTGCCAAGAAATGTTTAGCTATGCCGATGGTATGACCATGAGTGCCAAAAAAGATGCTTTGGTCAATATTGGAGGTTTTTTGGCGATGAATAATGAAAACTTGGCTATGCAATGTCGCAATGTTTTGATTGTGACTGAAGGTTTTCCCACCTATGGAGGTTTGGCTGGTCGTGATTTAGAGGCTATTGCACAAGGTTTAGAAGAAATTCTGGATGAAGATTAT
This sequence comes from Flectobacillus rivi, assembly GCF_030056655.1. Taxonomy (NCBI): domain Bacteria; kingdom Pseudomonadati; phylum Bacteroidota; class Cytophagia; order Cytophagales; family Flectobacillaceae; genus Flectobacillus; species Flectobacillus rivi. The sequence continues at coordinate 373,505 of NZ_JASHIE010000002.1, read as the reverse complement.
TTGCATTATCGTATTCGTAGTGTCGAATATCTAGGTGATAAATTAATCGAGGCTGGAGTGCCACTTATGCGTCCAACGGGCGGTCATGCGATTTATTTAGATGCTAAAACCTTTTGTCCACATATTCCAGTAGAACAATATCCAGGGCAGTCTGTAGCGATTGCATTGTACCAAAAAGGTGGCGTGCGTGCTTGTGAAATTGGTAGTGTGATGTTTGGTAAATATGATGAAAATGGACAGCTTGTGCCTGCTGCGATGGAATTAGTGCGTTTGGCGATTCCTCGTCGTGTATATACCCAAAGTCATATAGACTATGTAGCTGAGGTGATTATTGAGGTTTTTCAAGAAAGAGAAAAACTTAGAGGCGTAAAATTGACTTATGAAGCCCCAATGCTACGACATTTCACTGCTCGATTTGCTTTTGTAGAGTAGCATCGTAAACCATCCTTTTTCATCAGCGCCATAGATACGACAGTACTCAATTGAGTTAGTTTACTGACGTATCTATGGCTTTTTTATTTTACAGGTATTTTATTTTTATGATTTACTCCTGAAATCTGTTAATAAATGACCTTTTTTTACAAAAATAAAACAAGTTGTAAATGCCTGTAATATAGACTATATCTATGGTTTGGAATTTCTATAGATATAATATATAATTAAAATCTATATCTTCATATAAAATATCAATTTGACTTATAGTTTTCAAAACAGCAATTTTGTCATGTAAACATAACATAACAGTTATTAACAAACACATGAATATATCCTTAAAAATTGCTGCTTTAGCCTTATTATCATCGACTGTCGCAGTTGCACAAACTCCCCTAACTACTAATAATGGCTCTCCAGTTGGAGATAATCAAAACTCTAAAACAATTGGACAAAATGGACAAGTATTGCTAGAAGACATTCATTTGATTGAAAAACTAGCCTCGTTCGACCGTGAGCGTATTCCTGAGCGTGTGGTACATGCACGTGGTGCTGGGGCTTATGGTGAGTTTGTTTCAGAAGGTGAATTTTCAAAATATACCAAAGCGGCTTTGTTTGCTGCTAAGGGTAAAAAAACGCCTGTATTTGTTCGTTTTTCGACAGTAGTTCACGGAAATGGTTCACCAGAAACGTTACGTGACCCTCGTGGTTTTGCGACGAAGTTTTATACTGAGCAAGGAAATTATGATATCGTAGGGAATAACCTTCCCGTATTTTTTATTCGCGATGCCATCAAATTTCCTGATATGGTGCATGCTTTCAAGCCGTCACCTATTTACAATAAGCAAGATCCTAACCGTGTGTTTGATTTCTTCTCGCATATTCCAGAAGGAACACACATGTTGACACGCGTTTATTCTGATTTCGGTATTCCTGCTAATTACCGTCAAATGGATGGGTCGAGTGTACATGCATTCAAATGGGTAAATGAAGCAGGCGAAGTGAGTTATGTAAAATATACTTGGAAAACGAATCAGGGTGTAAAAAACCTTACTGCTGATGAAGCTGCCAAAGTACAAGCCCAAGATTTTCAGCATGCTACGGTAGATTTGTATGACAATATTAAAAAAGGAAACTTCCCGTCTTGGGATTTATATGTACAAATTTTAAAACCAGAAGATTTAGACAAATTTGATTTTAACCCGCTTGATGTAACAAAAGTTTGGCCTGAGTCGATTGCTCCATTGACAAAGGTTGGTAAAATGACTTTAAACCGTGTACCCGATAATTTCTTTGAAGAGGTTGAGCAGTCGGCTTTTGCTCCTGCCAATTTGGTACCAGGCATAGAGCCATCTGAAGATAAACTTTTGCAAGGTCGCTTATTTTCTTACACCGATACGCAACGTCACCGCATCGGAGGCAATTTTCAACAGCTTCCTGTTAATGCTCCAAAAGTGGCTGTGAATACCTACAACCAAGACGGTGCTTTTAGCAATCGCCACAAAACTTCTGATGTGAACTATCAGCCAAGTGTTTCGGCTGATGCTCTGGCTGACAATGCACAATACAAATATTCAGTTTCTAAGTTTACCAATGTGACTACAGTTCAGCAAAAAATCACAAAGCCGAATGATTTCAAACAAGCAGGAGATTTTTATCGCTCGTTGTCAGAAACAGATAAGGCGAGTTTGATTAAAAACTTATCTGGAGATTTGGCTGCTGTGAAAAACAAGGATGTAGCTCGCAAAATGGTTGGCTATTTCTACCTAGCAGATGCTGATTATGGTACTCGTTTGGCAAAAGCCCTAAACTTTAGTCGTGAGGAAGTTGAAGCGTTGTTTAGAAAATAATTTACAGTAATTAGGCAAAAAGGCAATAGGCATGAGTAGTCTTTTATGGGTAACTGTAGTTTTCCTTTACTCAATATCAAACAACATCGGGCAGGATGAAGAATGATATTTTGCAAATGGAAACAAAGGTATCATTCAAACGAATACTAATGCCTGTAACCTTATCACCCTTGCCTAAAATGATCCATCAAACCATGCAATCTATCAAAGTCATTTCGCTTTCATACAAAACTGCTGATGTTGCAGTTCGTGGACAATTACAATTCTCGGAGGAGGAGGTGCAAACCTTTTTATCAAGTTTTCAAGCACATGAAGATGTAAAATCCTTGGTGCTTCTGTCGACTTGTAACCGCACTGAATTGTATTTTGAGTCAGAAACGACAACAGCAAAAGACATGATTGAACAGATGTTGACTTTCAAAAATGTATGGATTAGTGGACATTTACTTAAAATCATTGAATCAACTCATGAGTCAGCTCGGTACATTATGGAAGTGGCTACAGGATTACATTCGATGGTTTTGGGTGATAAACAAATTATTCAGCAAGTCAAAAGTGCTTATTTACAGAGTCAAAGCATGGGGCTTGTTTCGGGTGTATTTGAACGACTGTTTCAACAGGTTTTTCGTGCTTTTAAACGTACGAGCAATGAAACAGCATTTTTGAGAGGTTCACAATCTACTAGTTATTTGGCTGTGGAGCACACCAGAAGACTTGTAGGCAAACAAGCAAAGGTTTTGCTATTGGGAGCGGGAGAAATCGCCAAAGATGTGGTCAAATATTTGGTGTCACAAGGTTTTGAAAACGTTGTGATAGCCAATCGCACTATCGAAAAAGCCCAAACGCTTGCTAAGTTAAAGGAGTCTTATTGTTATCTTCCTTTTTCAGAAATACCTCAGTATTTTTCAGATTTTGAGGTGGTAATTTCAAGTATTGGCGTAAAGGATTTAATTCAGGATCACTTTTTTACCAAAGCTCATTTCCCTAAAGTATTGATTGATTTGGCTGTTCCTGCGAGTATCTCGTTGTCTGATTCTATAAGCCAAGCCGTACAATTGATCAATATAGATACTTTGGTCGAAAAAATTCAGGTAAACAAGGCCGAAAGCCAAGCCGCCGTTAGCGACGTTCAAACTATTATTGGACAAGAGTTAGCACAATTTATGAAATGGCATGATTCATTACCTATCAATCAGTTTTTGGCTTCCTTGAAACAACATTATAAGTCTACTATTCAAGAAAAACTACAACAGCATCACCAAGAGCTACCAGAAGGAGTTATTGATTCTATTGTGGCTTCATTGCTTAAAACACCAGCTGTAAGTCTCAAAAGGATGAATTTGCCAGAATCTGTATCATCGGTTCAACAACTCAACAATATTTACCACTTTTAGGCTTTTAATATTATGAAAAATATCCTTTTTGTATTGTGTTTCACTCTCATCATACATACAACTCAAGCACAGCAATCTATTTGGAATGCTTGTCGTGAAGGCGATAAAACAATGGTAGAATCTCTGTTAAAGCAAGGGGTTTCTGTCGATACTCAAGATCATAAAGGCTTTACACCATTGATTTTGGCAGTGTATAATCAACAAGTAGAAGTGGTGAAATTTTTATTAGAGAAAGGGGCAAATCCCAATATAGCAGATGCCTCTGGCAATACTGCCTTAATGGGGGCTAGTTTTAAAGGATATACCGAAATCGCACAATTGTTATTAGAAAACAAGGCGAACCCTAATATTCAGAATGGAAACGGTGCTACAGCGTTGAGTTTTGCAGCCACGTTTGGGCACCTTTCTTTAGTCAAAATATTATTGCAGGTGGGAGCCAACAAGCAACTCCAAGATCGTTTTGGAAATACTCCTCTCAAAAATGCGTTGATGCAAGAAAATACTGAAATAGCGGAGCTTTTGAAGTAAAATAGAGTTTAACACACATGAGTCATTATTGTAAAAAATTGTATGCCTTCAGTAGAGACGCAATATTTTGCGTCTAAGACTGAGTCACATATCAAAAAAGGGGTCGGAAAATAAATTCCAACCCCTTTTTTGATACTATATTTCAGAAAGATACCTCTTTAGACGCAAAGCATTGCGTCTCTACAAATAAATTCCTTCCTAAAAAATCACTCATTCACTCAATTTATACCTTCATAGTTCTCCAGCGCCCTTTTTTGAAGAAATAAATACCCATCAATGCCAAAATAGACTCGGCAATGGCGATGGATAAGAATACCCCAAGCGGTCCCCAATGCCAGTATTGCGCCATCAGATAAGCCAAAGGGATTTCGATAAGCCAGAAACAAATAAAGTTCATAATCGTTGGGGTTCGAGTATCGCCAGCACCATTGAGCGCCTGTCCGATGACCATGCCATAGCCGAAAAAGAGATAGCCTGCACTCATGATTTGTAAGCACAACACGCCTACTTCTACCACTTTGGGATTATTGTTGAAAATCGAAATGAAGTTTTCTGCAAAACCTAAAAACAATAAGCCTACCAACAATAGAAATATCATATTGTAAAAAGCAGTTTTCCAAACAGATTTCTCGGCACGGTCAGGCTGATTTGCTCCCAAATTTTGTCCCATCAAGGTGGCGGCGGCATTCGCCATTCCCCAAGCTGGCAAAATCGTAAACACGATAATACGAATAGCAATAGTGTAACCCGCAACGGCGTCGCTTCCGAAACTTGAAATAATTCTTGTTAAGAAAATCCAACTTGCCGACTGAATCAAGAATTGCCCTGTACCACCCGAACCAATAGCAATCAAGTTTTTGAGGACAGCCCAGTCTGGTTTGAGTAATCTCAATTCCAGACGGAGATTACCTTGACCTTTTTGTAAAGAATATAATTGGTACAATACGCCAATAGTTCTACCTGTAGTAGTGGCAATAGCTGCGCCTTCAACTCCAAATTTTAACCCCATAATCAATACAGCATCGAGTGCCATGTTGATGATATTGGCCAAAATAATCGAGCGCATCGCCGTAGAGGCGTCTCCAGCACCACGCAATGCACCGCTGAGTGTGTAAAGTAAAATTACAGCAGGACTACTAATAAACATCAAGCGAGTAAACAAGGCTCCTTGTTCAATCAAATGAGGTTCGCCTCCCATAAGTGCGAGAATTTGTTCGGCAAAAATTGCCCCAGGGATGCCAACGAGTGCTGATAAAACCAAGGAAATAAGAATTACTTGTGAAACGGCATGAGCGGCCGCTTCGGGGTTTCCTTCACCTGTTCGGCGTGAAACAATGGCAGTAGCTGCCGAACTAAGACCAATGGCAACCGAATAAATCAGGGTAAGTACCGATTCGGTCAAACCAACGGTAGCGATGGCGTCAATGCTAATTTTAGATACAAAAAAGGCATCCACAATCGCGAAGAGGGATTCTCCGATCATTTCTAATATCATAGGAATAGATAAAAGAAAAATCGCACGATTGATGCTCATTTGAGTATAACTCTGTTCTTCTCCACGAATAGCTTCGAGGAATAGTTCAATGTATTTTTTCATTGAAAATTACGATACGACAAGATAATGGTAAAATGATATATCTTTCTCCAAAGAGAAAAAGCCTAGTTTTTGACTAGGAAAATGGGAGGGGAAAATAAAGTACCGCGTAGGGACTAAATATTAGAAAATCATGGGCATCTGTGGCCTAAAGCCTGTTTGAGGTTGCTGTTGCAAAGGTAACAAGATTTAGGACTTTTTGTAGAATGTTCTAAAAAATCTTTTCAGAGAAATAAAGAGTATTTTGTCTTTCTCTACACGGCTAAATGATTTGAAATAAAGGATTTACAACCTACAACAAGTCAAGATAGTGAAGAGTTTTCTTGAAAAATGGCGTTTAAATAAAATTTAGCAGGATTTTAATAAAAAATTAAACATTCAGGAGGACTTTATACATCCAATCTATTCGATATGGCGTAAGTTTGGTATGAACGAAAAATCCTCAGTATTTATACCTATAGATATTTAGCGAAATTTCGCTTAGAATTAATATTCCGCCATCTTACTTTTGTATCAAGATTTGTCACAAATCTTTTCTTATAACAAAACAAACCTTGAAACGAGTAAATCATGATACAAGAATCTATTTATGAGCAAGAACTGAGTCATTGGATTGAAGATGAAAAAGCAGCCTTAGAGTTGGTAAATGTGGTGGGTAAACTTTGGTTTGAAAAATCGGTAGAACTTCTTCTTTTTAGAAACCAAATGTTTGATGTGAGCTCTTCGGGCTTGTTAAGTTTACATGATTACGCACAAAATTTTATTGGTCAGCCTATTACAGTACAAGTAACATTAGAATTAGCACAAGCTATTCATGAGATTGAGATTTCGCCATCACGAATAGATATGGGACGTTTGGGAAGTGAGTGGTTGCAAGAATCTGTATTATACGATAATGCCAAGCAATTTGTCGTAACTAAGTTGGGCGATTTTATTGGAAAAGATAGACTTTGTTTGACGCCCAAGGATGTGGTTTTGTATGGTTTTGGACGTATCGGACGTTTGGCGGCACGCATGTTGGTAAGTATGGCAGGAAAAGGTGAACAATTGCGTTTGAGAGCCATCGTAACCCGTGACCGTTCGGCGGAAGATATTTACAAACGTGCTGATTTGCTCAGAAATGACTCTATTTATGGTCCATTTGCTGGAACAGTTGCCGTTGACGAAGAAAATAGATGCCTGATTATCAATGGACAACGTGTACAAATGATTAACGCCTCTTCGCCTGAGTCGATTGATTATACACAATATGATATTGATGATGCGTTGGTGATTGATAATACGGGTGTAAAACGAGATCGAGAGGGATTGAGTAAACACCTGCTGGCAAAAGGAGTTAGCAAAGTATTGTTGACAGCACCAGGCAAAGGCGATATTCCGAATATTGTAGCTGGGGTCAATAATTTGTCGTATGAAGAAGGTGAAAATATATTTTCGGCTGCTTCATGTACCACAAATGCCATCGTTCCGATTTTGTCGGTTATTCATCAAGAATTAGGAATAGAAAGAGGACATATCGAAACGGTTCACTCTTATACCAATGACCAAAATCTGTTGGATAATTATCATCCAAAGTCAAGAAGAGGTCGTTCGGCAGCACAAAATTTGGTCATTACCGAAACTGGTGCCGACAAAGCAGTTGCCAAAGTGATTCCTGAGTTAGCAGGTAAACTAACAGGTAATGCTATTCGTGTGCCAACACCAAATGGTTCTTTGGCGGTTCTTAATTTACAAGTAGGGCGCACTGTTACAAAAGAGGAGGTAAATGAAATCATTCGTAAAGCTTCTTTAAAAGGAGATTTAGTGGAACAAATCCAGTACTCCATGTCGGATGAACTGGTTTCTTCAGATATTATCGGAAGTCCAAGCCCATCGGTGTATGATAGTCGAGCGACGATTGTTTCGAAAGATGGAAAAAGTGTAGTGCTTTATGTTTGGTACGACAACGAATATGGTTATACAAGACAAACTTTGAAAGTTGCTAAGAATATTTCTGGTGTTTTAAGGTTAATGTATTATTGAGTTAGTTTGATGGTTTAGGTTGCTACAATGAGACCTGTATCATTTGTTTAAGTAAAAAGGGATAGATAAGTAAAAAGCCTTCAAGATGTTTCTTGAGGGCTTTTTTGTTGAAAATGCTAGAGAAAAGAACAGTAGAAGGAGGAGGGTAATCTAATTATTAAACCCTTCGCTCCCCCTAAAGTCTCCATTTTTCCCAATTTATATGAATCTTTGAATCTGTTGAGACGAAATGAATGGCGTCTCTAAGTATATAATCACTTATTTACTATATTACCAATTCACTCAATATCCTTAGTAACCTGGGTTTTGCTTGTACAAACCATTGGTAAAGGTAATTTCAGCTTGTGGAATCGGTAAGTATTCGTCACGACCTGCGGTAAATTTGGCAGTATTCAAGAAAGTACGTCTTGTCTTTTCCTTGTTGATATAGGCGTTGAGTGTTGGTTCGGCAATACCCCAGCGAACCAAATCAAAGAAGCGAGGACCTTCAGTAGCAAACTCCATACGACGTTCCCACTGCAAGGCTTTACGTGCATAAGCTTGCGTCCAGCCTGTGGTAGTGTATTCTTTTACCAAGTACTTAGAAGCAAAAGTCCCATCAGCTTTTTTGAGTCTACCAGTACTTTCAGAGGCACGTTTTCTGACTAAATTGATTAATGGCAAAGCGCTTGCTTGTTGTCCCAATTCGATATAGGCTTCTGCTTGCATCAACAAAATATCGTCATAGCGTAAAATATCGTAGTTTTTGGCAGTTCCCATAAATGGTCCAAGTTTGAAATACGATGAGCTACTTGCCAACTGTTGTGCACGCATCGAGTGGAAATTACCATACACCCCTGCATCGCGCACCCAGCTATTACTGAATGGCTTGGTGTTATCGTACTTGTATGGGTGACCGTCGATTCCTACTGTATGGTCAAGACGTGGATCAACTGTAGCAGTAGTCAAGTCGATATTAGAATCGTTGAAAGTATCAAATTTTGGTAAACCATTTTCGTCTGTAGCGTGGGCATTTACCAAGTTTTGGCTTGGTGCGTGGAATCCACAACAGCCGTACTGAGGTGCTCCATGAGGATAATTTAATCCATCTTCAAAATTCAAGCGTCCAGAAGTTGTACCGTCATTTATGGTAAACTGAATAGCAAAAATTGATTCAGAACCATTTTCGGTTTCTGCCAAAAAGTTGTCAGCAATATCTTTATTCAAACTGTATTTACCTGAAGAGATTACTGCTTGTGTTAAAGTAACTACTTCTTGCAAACGAGTTTTATTGATGTTTACCACTTGGTGTGTGTCGTTTTGTTCATACGCTTGGTACAAACGTAATTTTGCCAAATAGGCTTGAGCCGCTACTTTATTGGCACGACCTAATTCAGGCTGAGAGCTTGGAAGGTTATCAATGGCAAACTGGAAATCTGCTGCGATTTTATTCCATGACTCCTCGTTACTTAAGCTATTTGACACCTTTAGGATTTCTTCAGCTGAAGCATTTTCGTCAAAAATGGGAATATTTTTATACAAAAGCTTCATCGTAAAATAGCTATGTGCACGTAAGAAACGAAGTTCAGCCAAGCGAGTCTTTTTGTTTGGATAGCTAGCTTCACTAAGTGAGTTTACAGCACGCAATGCCACGTTACATCTTGAAATCGACTTAAAGAGGTTTTGCCAAGTACGTGTCACAAAAGCATTGATAGAAGGCGTAACAAGGTTGTAATGCTCAATAGCATCGATTTCGCCAACGTCGCCTGTACCGCCACCGCCTTTGTAAGCATCGTCAGAGCGTACACTTCCGTAGACCCAGTTACTATAAATCGGACCAATCATGTCGCCATTGCCAATAGCGGCATAAGCGGCAGTTACTAAGCCTTCCACAGCCGTAGGAGAGGTTAAATCAGATGAGGACAGCACACCTTTTGGTGTATAATCAAGGGCATCTTTACACGAGTTCATGGTAAGTAAGCCAGTGACAAATAAGAGGGAAAATATTTTTCTTTTCATGAGTTTACAATGGTTGCTTTAGGCTGTAAGCTGTATGCGTTAAGCAATGAGAAATACAGCCTAAATGTTTTACGTAGTGTACTTTCAATACTAGCGTCAAAATATCTATTGATGCCTATCGCTTAAAGCCAATTGCCTTAGAACGATGCATTTACGCCGAATGTGAATGTTTGAGGAATAGGCACTGGGTTGATGTCGATACGCTCAGGGTCTGGACCTTGGTAGCTTTTGCTTTTAATCCAGAATAAGTTTTCGCCCATTACATATACACGTAGCTTTGAGAAAACAGCTTTTGGTGTAAGTGTATAACCCACTTGAACATTACGCATTTTGAAGTACGAAGTATTTACCATAAAATAGTCCGAAGTACGAGTCTCGTTGTTGTTGTCTTTCAAGGTAAGTGCTGGCACAGTTGTGTTGGTGTGTTGTGGAGTCCAAGCATCGAATACGCCAGGTCCTACGTTTTCACGGCTACGCATAAGGTTGTTATAAGTAGTGTACACATCAAAACCTGTACGACCTGCTACACCCGAACCAAATAAAGACACATCAAAGTTTTTGTAAGTCATGTCAAAACGAATACCATATTCCAAGGTAGGAAGGGTAGTACCAATCCAGGTGCGGTCAAGGTCGTCGATTTTACCGTCATTGTTAATATCTACATAGCGGATACGTCCTGGTGCTGCGCCAACTTGTTTTGGAGCGGCATCAACTTCTGTTTGCGACTGGAATAAACCCGCAGTTTTGTAACCAAAAATATCAAATTGAGAATGTCCGATAATAGTACTAACCAAGTTACCAGGATATGCTGGACGTACTTCTTCAGGCAATTCAGTGATTTTATCTCTAAAATGAGCGAAGTTAGCAGAGATATTATATTTCAAACCGTTGTTTACTTCCCCATGATAACCCAATACCAATTCCCAACCTTTGTTTGATTTAGAAGCACCATTTACCGCTTTGGTTTGACCTTCGCCTAATGTTGCAGCTACTGGAGGCGTAATCAAAATACCTGTAGTTTGACGAGTAAAGTAGTCGAATGAACCAAAGAATTTATTATTCAAAAAGGCAAAGTCGATACCTGCGTTTACTTCGTCAGTAGTTTCCCATTTCAAACCTGCGTTGGCGGCTTGTGTTTGTACAAAACCTGATGGCAATGTACCTGTATTAGCTCCAGAAAGAGAATAAGCCGTTCCGATGTTCATATATTGCTCCCAGAAACCACCTACTAATTGTGCTTGCGTAGTACCATAACGTGTGTCAAACAAACCAAAACGAGCAATATCTCCAATTTGTTGGTTACCTACACGACCAATACCAGCACGAAGTTTTAGTTCAGAAACAGTATTATTGTTTTTCAAGAAATCTTCTTTATCCAATTTCCAACCCAATGATGCCGCAGGGAAAATACCATAGCGGTTGTCGGTACCAAATCTTGACGAACCATCGCGACGAACCGTTAATGCTGCCAAATATTTATCGCTGTAAGTATAATCTACACGACCGAATTGTGAGAAAAGAATATTACCTGTTACGTTACCTGTAAGTGTTGTGTTACCAGTACCTGCACTCAAAGTGAAATAGTCTTCGTTTTGTAAAGCATATCCTTCTTTTTTCAAGAATTGCGTATTGAGGGTCGTCTTGATATATTCTGTCCCCAATAAGAATTTGAATTGATGTTTGTCGTTCAAATCCCAGTTATAGCGAAGGGTATTTGACCACGTTAAACTCAAATATTGGTTTTGGTCAAAGGTCAAACTGTTAGTAGTACGGTTAAAAGCACCTTCTGAGAAAGTTGGTGTAATAATCTTGTTTTGGTAACTAGCGTTATCTGCTCCTAAATTGGTTTTGAAGAACAAGTTTTTGATAGGTTGTACCTCAATAAAGATATTTCCGAAAGTACTCAAGCGATTAGCATTGTTCCATTTCGCAATATCCTGCATGTGCAATGGGTTGTTACGGTCAGAGTAACCACCACCCGATGCACCCGCATAAGTCACACCGTCTTTTTGGTACACTGGAATGGTTGGAACTAAGCTCACCGCCAATCCTGTCGTAGTAGCACCACCCAAATCGGTAGCGGTAAGAGTTTCGTTTGAGTTAGCCACACGTAGGTTTAAGCCAATACGAACTTTATCATTGAAGGCACGGGTCATGGCATTGATGCTTCCGCTCAAACGGTCATAATTTGTAAAACGGAGCATACCTGTGTTTTTCAACTGACCAAAGTTTACCTCTAACGATGATGTTTTATTACCTGTCGAAATCGTGAAATCGTTGCGAGTAACTACGCCCATTTTGTACATGACTGATTGCCAATCTGTATCGCCAACAGGTGTGTTTGGATCGCCACCTACAAATGGTTTTGGCGTAACGCTATTGAGTATAGGATTGCTAAAGTTTTTGTTCCAATCAAAATTGTAAATCTCACCATATCCCGAAGCAGGATCTTGTCCATCGTTGATGGATGCCTGCCAAAGTGCTCTACCACGGTCAACGGCATTGAGCATTTTGAAGCGCATCGCTTTTTCTGACTGGAAAGAAACACTGCTATTGAACTGGAATTCCACCTTTCCATTGGTATTTCCACCATTTTTGGTTGTTACGATAATTACCCCGTTTGATGCACGTGCACCATAGATAGATTCAGCCGAAGCATCTTTCAATACCTGTACCGATTCGATATTGGTTGGGCTAATGTTTTGGAAAACTTCTGGACGTGTTGTCGGAATACCGTCGATGATATACAATGGGTCGTTATTGCCCAAAGTATTGGCACCACGGATCAAAATACGGCTGTTTGAGCCATTAGGCGAGCCATCTTTTTCGATATACAAACCAGCCACACGACCTTGTAAGGCTTGCATTGGGTTACCCGAACTAATGTTTTTGAGAGGTTTCATATCCACAACCGCTACAGAACCTGTGAGGTCTTGCTTACGTGAAGAAGTATAACCAACTACAACAACTTCGTTGAGTTGATTGCTAGACTCAAGGGCGATAACCAGACTGCTTTGTGTGCCAATGGTAACTGTTTGTGTGGTGTAACCTACATAAGACACTGTCAAACTTTTTGCCGTTTCTGGAACTGTCAACGTAAAATAACCTTCGGCATTCGTAGATGATCCTTTGGTTGTACCTGTGATTTGGATATTGGCACCAATCAAGGTTTCTCTGGTTTCGGCAGCTATTACTTTACCCGTAATAGTGCGTTGTTGAGCAAGCGATTGTTGGGCAAGACCCAGCATCGACAAGAGGAAAAAGAGTAATAAATTTTTTCTCATTATTTTAGGATTTATTAGTTATAAGATTTTGAGGGACAAAGTGGCAAAGGCACAAAGGCATGGAGTGTTTCTATGTCGAAGAGATACATTAGTCCTCTAGGACATAGTCATATTTGTTTTATCTGTTTGCGCCTTTTCTTCTAAATATTTTTCGATACTTTCTTCAGAAATAAATGGCGTAGCACCGTGATGTGTCGCTACTAAAGCTCCCACTGCACAGGCTTTTTGTAAGGCATATTCGTAGTGATCATTTTGTAAAAAACTAGATAGAAAACTCGCCAAAAATGAATCGCCACTACCGATGGTATCACATACTTCTACTGGAAAACCTTCGCTTCGATAAAACAAACCTTGATGGTAAAGCACCGCACCGTCGGCACCCAGAGTGACGCAGATCGTTTTGAGTTGGAAATGCGTCGCTAATCTTGAAATTTGCTCTTCGAGTGTATTTTCTACAAAAAACCAAGAGCAGATTTCGGCTAACTCATGATGATTGAGCTTGACCACATCGGCTTGTGTCATCAGATACGAAAGCGTAGTAGTATCATAATACGGAGGTCGGAGATTCACATCTAGTACTTTGAATTTGGCGACTTGCAAAAGCTCCTTTAGAGTTTCAAAACTTTGTGGTGAGCGTGCCGATAAACTTCCAAATACCAAACAATCAGCTTGAGCAACAGTGTCTAAGGCAAGAGGCTCTGACTGGATATAGTCCCATGCCACAGGTTTGACGATTTTGTAAGTCACATTGCTTTTGTCATCCATATTGACTTTTACAACGCCCGTCAAATGGGTATTGCCTTGCTGAATGAGTTGACAATTGAGTTCTTTACTTTTGACAAAATCTATTAACTCTTTGCCTAGGTCATCGCTCCCGATACGACTGATAATAGATACCTGATGACCAAAATGTTTGAGATGAATGGCTACGTTCATAGGAGCACCACCAGGGATTTTTCCACTAGGAAGCATATCCCAAAGCATCTCGCCAAAGCATACAAATTGTTTCATTTGAAATAAAAAGATTAATGAGCTAAAACGGTTATTTCAGAATTTTCGAGACTTGTTCCCTTGGTTTCGGGCATGATTTTCCAAGCAAAAAACCCTTGAATAACCATCATCAAAGCAAAAAAGCTAAAGGTGATTCCTCCTCCGAGGGTTTCGGCCAAATAGGGAAAGGTAAATGTGATGATGGCTGCCAATATCCAGTGGGTAAAACTCCCAATCGCTTGTCCATACGCTCGCACTTCGTTGGGGAATATTTCGGCAATGAATACCCAAATCACAGCGCCCTGCGAAAACCCAAAGAATCCAATAAATAGGAAGAGATAAAAAGGAACCCAAAGGCTATTGCCCCCCAAATAGAATGACTGTGCAACCAATACTAGCGCTACTACCAACCCAATGGAACCCCAACGCATAAGCGCTCTGCGACCAAATTTGTCGATAATGGCGATTCCCAAAAGCGTGGAAAGTAAGTTGACTAAACCTATTCCCGCCGACGATAGGAGAGAGGAGTCTTTGCCTAGTCCCGACATTTCGAAAATGCGTGGGGCAAAGTAGATAATGGCATTGATACCCGATACTTGGTTAAACACTGCAAATAGTACCGATAAGGTCAATGGACGACGATAAGCAGGTTGCCAAAGTAAGCTGAATTTGCTTTTGCCTTGTGATTGAGCGTTTTCTTGAATTTGTGCTAAAATCTTTTCTGCATTTTGCGCATCGATTGTTTCAAGAATAGTTTTGGCTGTTTGAAAATCCTTTTTTACCAATACCAACCATCGTGGACTTTCTGGAATGAGTAATACTGTTACGATAAAAAGTAAGGAAGGTAAAGCTTGAATACCCAGCATCCAGCGCCAAGCTTCAGCAAAAACTTCAGATAAAAGGAAGTTGGATAAATAAGCCATCAGGATTCCCAGTACAACATTGAACTGAAACATGGCAACCAAACGACCTCTTTTGCTAGGAGGTGCTATTTCGGAAATATACATCGGTGCTACCACCGAAGAAATTCCAACGCCTAAACCACCCAGAAATCTAAACAACAAGAAGATACTCCAATTGGGTGCAAAAGCTGTGCCTAAAGAGGCTACTAAATAAAAGATAGCGATTAATAATAAGGTAAAACGACGACCATATTGTTGTGCAGGAATACCTCCCAATAATGAACCCATTACGGTCCCAATTAATGCAATTGAAACGGTAAGTCCGTGCTCAAATACATTGAGATTCCAGAGGTGCTGGAGGGTTTGCTCTACGCCCGAAATAACTGCCGTGTCAAAGCCAAATAGGAAGCCTCCCAATGCAGCAGATAACGACCATAATACTAGTTTTAAATTCTGATTCATGATAGACTTAGTGAATTTTGATGAACCAAAATTAGACTAAGTTATGGTCGTTTATTGTCAGTTTTCATTCAAAGAGTTTTATAATTGATACATTGAGGTAATGTATTGATTATGAGTGTATTATTTGGTTTTTAAAAAATGAATTTATTGCTTATGTTGCATAGATTCAAATAATGTTACATCAGCTGTTTCGCCATTCCGAAGGGGTTTGATTGGTTTTCTGCTTGAAGAAAGTCGTGAAATAACTAGGGTTATTAAATCCAAGTTCGTAGGCTATTTCAGAGATGGTTTTGTCTGATTCTTTGAGCAATGCTTTGGCTTTTAATAGTTTGAAATCGGCAATATAGTCTGTTACATTTTTGTTGGTCAAGGCAGAAATTTTTCTAAAAAGCTGAACTCTTGACATACCCAACTCCCGACTAAGTTTTTCGACCGAAAGAGTGCTTTCCGTGAGGTGTTTTTCTAGTAATAATTCAAACTCTACTAAGAATTTGCGCTCACCTTTTTGAATTTGACTTGGGTTGGTAATTTCTCCCGAAAATCTTCTGCGCATTCTATCACGATTGTCGAGGAGACCTTTGATTTTTTCCTCCAAAAGTTGCTGATTAAAAGGTTTCGGAATATAGGCATCTGCTCCTGCTCGAGTACCTTCGATTTGGTTTTCGGTTTGCCCTTTGGCTGTCAACAAAATCACAGGAATATGCGATGAGCGAAAATCATTTTTGATTTTTTGCGTCAATGAAAATCCATCCATACCAGGCAACATGACATCGCTAATAATCAAATCGGGGATATTGCTCAATATCTCAGTCCAGCCTGCTTCAGCGGTTTCTACACTTACAACATTGTAGAATTGTTGTAATTTTTGTTTCAAGAAAAGTCGTAAATCGGGATTATCTTCAATCAATACAAGCGTATTTTCATGATGCTGAACGGCAGGAGTATCCACCACTACAGTTGGTTCAATATCTTCTTTGGTATAATGTGGCATCAGAGAAATACCTTCTGTGTCTTCTGAAGCGAGTATTGGTAAAATAATTTTGAAGGTGGTGCCTTTTCCTTTTTGAGATTCGACCTCGATTTCTCCTTGGTGTAAGGTCAAAAATTCCCTAGAAAGTGCCAAGCCCAAACCTGTTCCCAACGAAATATTCTGATTGCCGCGATAAAACAAATCAAAAGCTCTTTCTTTTTCTTCTTGGGTCATTCCGATGCCATTGTCAGAAATGAGCACTTCTAACTTTTCCACATTTTTCAATAACGAAATGTGGATAGCGCCACCATCGGGTGTGTATTTGAAAGCATTGGATATGATATTGAAAAAAACTTTATCTAACTTCTCGGCATCAAACGAAAAAGGTAGAGTCTTGAATGGGCAAATAAACTGTAAATCGATTTGTTGACTTTTAGCTTTTACCTGAAAATCGTTGACAATATCTTTGATAAAACTCACTAAATCATGCTGTTGGCGATTCAATTCCATTTTTCCAGAATCCACTTTTCTTAATTCTAGTAATTGATCAACCAGCCTCAAAAGACGATTAGCATTTTTCTGAATCAATAAAAACGCTTGTCTCGTTTCTTTGACATCTAAGGTTTTTCGGTGAAGGATATCCTGTGTTGGTGTCAGGATAAGACTCAGTGGCGTTCGAAACTCATGAGAAATGTAAGAGTAAAAACGAAGTTTATCTTCGGTGGCTTGTTTTGCCAATAGCGAGATACGTTCTATTTCATTTTTTTGATTCAAAATGGCCTCATTTTGTTCGGACAAGCGAACGTTTGAATCCTGACGGTCTCTGAAAAGATAGAATAGTACAGCACCAAGAAGCAATAGTAAAATCAAGAAGAAAAAGGATAGATACAAAACAGCTTGTTGAGAAGAAAATATCTTGGTTAAATCTTTGATTCGGGTGGCTTGTCGCTCAATATCAGCGTGTTGCTCTTTTAACTTATTGAGTTGAGCCAACATGATATTCACATTTTGGGCATCGATAACGCTTGTGAAAAGTTGATTTTCTTTTTCAAAAGCCTGTTTGCGAAGTATTTTGGCTGCGACACGGATAGACTCCTCACCACCTGTAGGGTACAGAATAGTGGCATTGATGATACCTTTTTTTACTAAATCTAACCCCAAGTTATTACCAACCAAACCATCTACGCCAATGAATTTGATTTTCTTTTCTATGCCTAATTCTTTACAAACGTCGTAGGCAATTAGGGCACAACGGTCGTTATGAGCAAAAATCAAATCTGTTAAATCTGGATTACTTTTCAATTTTTGCCTGAGGGCTTCCCGCAAATCTTTATCCGCCCAGTCTTTGTTCATATAGTCAACGTATTGAATATGAGGATACTTTTGAATAACCGAATGAAATCCATTATGTCTGCCCAAAGCAGGTGCAGTACGTGGTCCGAAACCTACTTCTAATACACGCCCGTGCCCGTTGAGGAGAATATTGGCATATTCGCCAGCATGCTGACCAACCACTAAGTTGTTTGCCCCCACAAAAGCCGTAAATTGGTCAGAAAAAACGTGACGGTCAACCACCAACACGGGAATTCCTTTTTGGTAAGCTTTGGTAATAACTGGCTCTAGAAATTTACTATCATTGGGAGATACAATGAGCAAATCAACAGGGAGATTTATAAGTTCTTCAATTTGAGCGTATTGAGTCTTGTTATTCCATTTGGAATCTTTCAGAATCATACTAAGTTCAGGGTAAAAACTTAGTTCTCTATTCATGCCCTCGACCATTTCTTCACGCCAACGGTCGTCCATTCCACATTGTGAAAATCCGATACGAAAATGCTGTTTTTCATTTGATTGGCAGGCACTGCAAATCAAAATAATCAGCATAAAAAGCCATATATAGGAAGAGATATATTTTTTCATATTGATGAAGAAATGGGTTATCCCTAAATGACAAAAAGATAAACAATGTTTGGAGAAACATAGCTTATCTTTTTGAGAAGGGGTCAGGTTGAGATGCTTTGAGTCTTAGTTCAAATACTTACGTTACCAAGCTTTTTTCAAAGCCCAGATTTTCAAGGTTTTGACTTTTACCCCTGCTTCTGTAGATTGAATACTAAATTGGTTAAAGTTTTCGCTTGGGAAGAAAATATCAGTCATGACAGTTTTGCCATTATCTGCGAATAGTTCGGCCGAAGCTACATCAACAAACAAATGTAGTTTAACGGTATTATTTTCAGTAAAACGAGGAGCAATATCTATTTTCTCAAAAAACTCTTTCGAGAAACTATGGTCACCTGCTTGGCTTCTATCGCTGAAAAATTGATTAGACTGACTATCGTATCCTATGCTGTATTTTTCCCCTTTTGTATTTGAAAACACTAACGAAACTTTCCCAGAACGAGGTTTTTCGAATTCTATTTCTAGTTCTGATAAAGTCGGTTTGAAACCTAGCTTAGGCGTCCACGATTCGGAAGATAATGTTTTGGCTTGTGGTAAAACATAGCTTTTATTAGCAACTCTCAAATCTTTTAACTCTTTGACAGGCTCAGAAATTAATCGGTATCCTTGGGTAGTTTTTTGTAAAGACAATACACGTGGGAGTGTTGCTGCACTACGCCAAGCTTCTGTCGGTACTTTTTGGGCATATTGCCAGTTGCTCATCCAACCAATCAAGATTCTTCGACCGTCTTTTTGTGGTACATCCGACCAAGTTACACCCGCATAATTGTCACGACCGTAGTCCATCCACAAACCTTGATTATTTTGAATATAGGGTTTTGTAGATTCATCAAGGATGAAATTTTTTCCATCAAAATCTCCTAAAAAATACTGTGTGCCCGAACCGCCGTTTGGTGCACCAGGGTTGATATTGATGATAAGCACCCATTTTTTACCCTCAGGAGTTGACAATTGGAAGAAGTCTGGGCACTCCCACACACCATCATGATTGCCCCATTCTTTGCCAAAGCTACTTGCACGTTGCCAGTCTTTTAGATTTTTTGATGTCCATATTTCGGCATGGTCTTGTGCTGCCACAGTTACTAACCACTGTTGATGTTGCTCATCCCAGCTAACTTTTGGGTCTCTAAAATCACGAATACCAGGGTTTTTAATAACTGGATTTTGAGCGTATTTTGTCCAAGTACGCCCATTATCATTACTGTAGGCTATTCCTTGTGTCTGGAAATCAATAGTACCTGCTCGTTCGCCTACAGGGTTATGATAAGTAAACATGGCAATTAAAGGAGGCTTGTTGTTTTTACCAAAACCGCTCGTGTTTTTCCAATCCACTACCGCACTTCCTGAAAAGATATAACCCAAAGAATCGGGATATAAACCAATAGGAAGGTTTTTCCAATGAGTCAAATTTTTACTGATGGCATGCCCCCAGTGCATTGGACCCCACACATTTTTGTCAGGATAATGTTGATAAAACAAATGGTATTCGCCTTGATAATAAACCATACCATTGGGGTCGTTCATCCAGCCTTTGGGCGGTGAAAAATGGTATTGAAGACGATGAGGCTCATCATATTTGGTATCAGGAACAGCTTGCTGCGCCTCAGCTGACAAAATAGGAAGTATGCCTAATGATAAATATGTGATGATAGCTTTTGCAGACATAGTTTTGTTAGAAATATGGAATTTGAATGTTTTGTCATTCAAAACTACTATGACCTTGATAATCCTTCTTTTGTAAAATGAACAGATACCTTTAAAAATGTTACATTTTTGTAATGTATTGATAGTTAGTTGGTTATTTTAATATTAAAAAGTGAAAATATTAAAAATGTTACATGACTATCAAAATCGTTACAGGTCTGGGTATCTAAGTCAACTAAGAGTATGTTTAAAAATTTTATTTGGCATTTGTAGAAGAAACAAAATTTCTGTTCGCCACTCCTTACTTTTCTTGTCTTGACACAAGAAAAGTAACCGCAGCGGCGGCCGCAAAAGAAAGTCAAGAAATCCTAAACTCGCCTACGGCTCAAACAGCAGGATTTCAGAAAAAATAAGTACAAATTTTTTTATTTTTCAGGACTTATAAAATTTAAACATACACTAAACATCTTTTTGTGTGGTGCGGTTTTTAGCTTCTTCGGTAAGAGCAAAACTTTCTCGACGAGTAATTTTTTTGACAAAAGCCACATCTCTAAAGCGTAATGCACTCCAATCTTCATCAATGGCCACCATACGAACGGTTTCGAGGTTATGTGCAGCAACAGCAGCCCAGCCATTGTCACGATTGAACTCACATCGGTATTTTTTGGATGTTCCTTTGGGGTAGCAAAACCATATAGTAGCATCTTTACCCAGTTTAGGAGCTATGGTATTGATGCTTTTTTCAATTTCTTGTAAAGTCATTACAAAACTGATGACAAAATCGATAACTTCGGTATCCTCGACAGCAGTTAGAATTTGAGCTTGTCCAACAATTTCATCCAATGCCTGCTCAAAGGATTCTGGTGCACCAAGTACCAAAACTGTACTCTGACCTTTGTAATTAAGTTTTGAAAAAAGGCTTGCCATAGTTGAGTATAAGTTATTTGTGTATTCGTTATTAGGATGTGCTACACTTTTGGTTAGTGTTTCTCTAACCAACTGGCGACAGCAAAACTTGTTTATAAAGTGCTGAAGCTAAACATAGTCCGTTATGCTGCCGCCAGTTGTCGAGTTGGGACACTCGCCACGGATGGAAATTACTTACGTTTTCTTTTATTACTGGTATCCTCGTCCTCGTCTTCTTCTTCATCCTCGTCTTCTTCTTCGTCCTCATCTTCTTCTTCGTCCTCGTCTTCTTCTTCGTCCTCTTCCTCTTCTTCATCATCATCTTCTTCTTCCGCACCTTCTATACTGTAATCATAACCATCTTCGTCACCGTATTCGATGGCTAAATCTTCTAAATCAGAGAGGAAATCTTCTTCATTTTCTGTATAAAGATAAAATTCGGTTAATTGTACATAAGTCCCGTTATCATCCTCATCGATTTCATATTCGAAATAATAGTTTTCTTCCTCTTCGACATATTCATCTAATAGACTTTCCAAATCTTCAAGAAAAGCATCCGTATCTTCAGTATATACATAAAAATCGTTGATGACCAGATAGTCCTCATCATAGAAATACGAAGAATCGTCTTCTACTTCCACTCCTTCGCTATAATCAAGGTTTTCGACAGATTTAATAATCCAGCTATCTTGACCATTAAACTCCTCGTTCATAACATAGTCGTAAGGAATATAGCAATAACCTTTGTCACCCCATTCAACACCCCAAGAGTTACGAACAATAAATACCTTATCAATATCTGAATATCCTACACATAGCATGGCATGCCAACCATGTTCTTCGCGGACATTATCCGATTTGCGAGGCATGGGAACCCGTCCTTTGTTTTTGGAAGCATCATCAAAAGAATTGAATGTATTCAGTGCAAAAGCAATAGGGTAGCCATCTGCCAAAGTTTCACGCCAAAGATTGAGATCCGTTTCGATAAATTCGGCATCTACAATCTTGAAATTACCGCCTTGGTCATAAGCCTCAGAACTTGGTTCGTCGTTGACATAGTCATACTCATTTGGCCAAAGATTTTCGGCACAGGCACCATATTCTTTTAAGCCCTGAATGGCATATTCCATATATGAACCTTCGTCTTTATCATGATTGTCACCAATATATCGAGCATTGAAATAGATAAATAAGCGACTCACATCTTCGGAGTCACCTAATTCTCTTTTGGCAAGATATTCATACGCACCAGCCAACGCATTGGCTACGCAACTGTTGCCCACCTGCTCTTCAATAGAAGTTAAAAATGGACGTAAATCTACCTTTTGTGGTAATACTTTTTGGCTTTTAGCAATTCTTCTTTTGGCATCGGCAGGGACTCTTCCTGCCAAATAACCACCAGTTCTTTTAGACATGTGTTAGTTTAGGCTTTGGGCTTTCGGCAATGAGCTTTGAGCAATCGGTTTTCGACAATGGTCGCTGTGCAAGTTCCTAGTTCAAGATTTAGTCTTGGACTTAAGTTAGCGAGCAAAATAAGCTTGAGTAAACGAATTTTTTTTTGTTTTCCTTTGTAAAAGCTCCGTAGGAGCGACAGTTTGGTAGCAATAAGTCTTGAGAAAAACCTTTTTTGAGCGCCGTAGGTGCGACAGAAAGCAAACTATCTTGAAGTCTGTCACACCTACGGCGCTCTTTTAATAGGTCAGTAAATAAATTCACGACTACCAAACTGTCGCTCCTACGGAGCTGATAAAAAGATTGGGTTCTGTAAAAAATCCTAATAATCAGGCTTATCAATGTTATATAATTGATAAAGTTAATTTTGCATGATTATTCACTTTTTTAAACTGTATTAATAAAGTTTAGTGAAGAACTCTAAGCTCCTGAATTTCTCTTACTCGTTTTGTCCAGTAATAAGAAATTCACTACGTTACTTGTTGTATATTGCTCCTAAATTATTTTTTGTCAACTTGATTATGACAGATTTTGAGGTTGGAGTATTACTCACGTCGGCAACACTGTCGATAGGAACCAGTACGTTGGCTTCAGGAAAATAGGTTGCGACGTTTTGGCGTGGAATATTGTACGGAACCACAATGAATTTTTCTGCCAAACGATGTACACCTCCATGATAGTTATGTAAATCCACTAAGTCATATTGCTGTAAACCAGTCGAAGCAATATCCTCATCGTTCATTAAAATGACTCTTCTTTCGTTGAAAATACCTCTGTAGCGGTCATCCAAGCCATAAACAGTAGTATTGAACTGGTCATGAGTACGAATCGTCATCATTAGGTATTCATCAGTTGCCAACTGAATTGTTTCGAGAGGACAAATTTTGAATAAAGCTTTTTGAGCTGTGTTGGTAAATACACCTTCTCGTGGTCCATTGGGCAAATAAAAACCACCATCTTGGCGAACTCTTTCATTATAATCTTCAAAACCTGGAATCGTTTTTTCGATTAAATCCCTGATAGAATCATAATGATGTGTTAGCGAAAGCCAGTCTAGCTGAGTGCGCTTTCTAAGGGTACGTTGTGCTATTTCAGCAATAATTTTTGGTTCGCTCCAAACTGTTGGGGCAGGAGGAGTGAGGTTTCCTTTCGACATTTGAACTACCCCCATCGAGTTTTCGGTAGTCACAAACTGCGCTCCACCCGCCTGACGATCTTCATCGGTACGCCCCATGGCAGGTAAAATTAACGCTGTTTTACCATGGATTAAGTGACTTCTATTCAGTTTTGTGGAAACATGCACAGTAAGTGCACAATTGCGTAATGCCTGTGCCGTAAATTCGGTATCGGGTGTGGCAGAAAGAAAATTGCCTCCCATGCCCATAAATACCTTGCCACTGGATGCTTGCATGGCTTTTATGGCTGCCACAACATCATAACCATGTTTTTGTGGCGGTGTAAACCCAAAGTTTTCTTCTATTTTTTGTAAAAAAGCTTTTGAAGGTCTTTCAAAAATACCCATTGTACGATCTCCTTGTACATTGGAATGCCCTCGTACGGGACAAGTGCCAGCACCTTGCTTGCCAATACTTCCTTTAAGCAAAAGTAGGTTAACTAATTCCTGAATGGTTACTACTGAGTTTTTGTGTTGGGTTAGTCCCATTGCCCAACAGGCAATTATACGCTGAGAGTTAGCCAATAAATCGGCTACTTCTTCTATCTGTTCAAGACTGATGCCACATTCTTTGACTAAATCTTCAAGCTTGTACTGACTCAAATCTGTCAAGAAATCTTCGAACCCAAGGGTATTTTTTTGAATAAAATCATGGTCGAATACATTCCCGATAGTAGCTTCTTTTTTGACCAATAACAACAATAGAGCCTTGATGAGAGCAATATCCGAGTTGATTTTTATCTGTAAATAATGGTCGCTCAATTTGGTGCCACTCCCAAGCATATCGCTCAAATGTTGAGGATGTTTAAATGCCAATAAACCCGCTTCTACCAGAGGATTTACAGATACAATTTTAGCACCGTTTTTCTTGGCTTCTTCCAATGCTGTGAGCATTCGAGGATGATTTGTGCCAGGATTTTGCCCCAAAATCATAATCACTTGCGCATGATTAAAGTCTTCGAGGGTTACCGAGCCTTTTCCCAAACCTAATTGCTCACCTAATGCCGAACCACTTGATTCGTGGCACATATTGGAGCAATCGGGAAGGTTGTTGGTTCCTAATTGTCGAGCAAATAATTGATATAAAAATGCCGCTTCGTTGGAGGTTCTACCTGAAGTATAAAATATGGCGTCGTCGGGCGAGGGGAGTGCATTGAGGTGCTCAGCAATAAGGTCGAGTGCTTCGTTCCATTCAATCTTACGATAATGAGTTTCGCCTTGTCTGGCAATCATAGGGTGGGTCAAACGCCCTTGTTGACCAAGCCAATAATCAGATTTTTCGGAAAGTTCTTGGATACTATATCTTTGAAAAAATACGGGGCCTGTTTTGAGCGTCGTTGCCTCTTCGGCGATGGCTTTGGCGCCATTTTCACAATATTCTGCAATAGATGAACGCTCGCCGTCAGGGTCGGGCCAAGCACATGAAGGACAATCTACACCACCTTTTTGATTGAGTGTCAATAATATCTTCGTACCTCTAGCCACATTCATCGCACCCAAAACGTGTTTGATGGCATTACTTACCGCCTTAAAACCAGCTGCTACATGAGCAGGCTCAGTTTGCTGTAGTCCTGTCAGATCCTGTGGAGGCTGCGCAGAAGGTTGTTGATCTATTGTATTCATAGTAATGGCAAATTGTTAAGCATTTTGAAATATCTAAGAAGACGATACTAGTTATTAGGATATCAGTTATTTGAAGGTGCTCATAATCAGAATGATATATTCAAAGTAAGTCACTGATATATTATTATTTGAATCTTCCTTATTCTCATTATTGAATTAAGAGTATGTTTAAAATTTATAAGTCATTAAAAAATGAAAGAGTTTGTGTTTTTTCTGAAATCCTGTTGTTTGAGCCGCAGGCGAGGTGGGTCGTCACTCCGATTAGGATTTCTTGACTTTCTTTTGCGGCCGCCGCTGCGGTTACTTTTCTTGTGTCAAGACAAGAAAAGTAAGGTGTGGCGAAAGGAAATTTTGTTTTTCTAATAAGAGGCAAATAAAATTTTGAAACTGAAGCAATAACTGCCCACTGCTATTGTACCCTAAACTCATGCGTATAGACATTAAACTTTCCTTTTCGTAAAAAAGCAATCAATGTAATACCAAATTGTTTTGCCAGTTCTACCGCTAAACTTGATGGTGCACCTACGGCCACTATAATAGGAAATTGAGACATAATACTTTTCTGAATCATCTCATAGCTAACTCGGCTACTTAGTACAAGGATAGGAGCCATGACTTGTTTTTCTAGTCCTAATTTAGCACCGATTACTTTATCTAAGGCATTGTGTCGCCCTATATCTTCACGGAGTAAAACCAATTCGCCAGTGTTTTCATAAATAGCCACTGCATGGGCGCCACCTGTATAAGAAAAAAGACTTTGATTTTGTGTGAGTTTCTCTTCTATTTCCCACAAAAATGTAGGAGAAATACGATATTCCCAATTCTTGAGAGTAAGACACTGTTGTTGTTCGAGCGATTCAATTTGTGCTTTTCCACAAATCCCACAGCTCGAAGATGCCATAAAATTTCGCTCATATAGGGTTTGACTCAAATCTAAATCAGGGCTTAATTCTACCCTAACAATATTTTCATGTTCTTCTAGTCGTTGTAATTCAGTGCAGTAACGAATAGATTGCACCTGCGAAAGATGTTGAATGATTCCCTCAGAATACAAAAAACCTAAGGTCAATTCGAAATCATGCCCTGGGGTACGCATCGTAACGGTAAGGTTTTTTTGTAAGCGATGATGAATATCACCATACCCAATCCTAATGGCCAAAGGTTCTTCTACAATTACTAAATCATCCATCTCTTTTTCAAGAGATTGGCTACTATATTTTATCACCTGAACAGGCTTTACTTGTGGTTGCATATTTTAGTTGGTTGATAAAATGACACTTAAAAATAAAGAAATACAAAGTGTTTTCCCATTTTGAATAATATTCTTAAATTGATACAATTAGGACTAAACTTTTTTCTAAAGAAATAAATCTAAGTAAAAAGTAAGTCAACAGGTACAAAGTAGCAAAGTGTTTTATCTGTACAAGTATTCCAAATAAGGTATTCGATGCTATTTCGAGCCTTTGTCATCAAGCCATTATTTAACAAAACTCCTCAGATTATGAACAAACAACGTATTCTTATTGGTATTGCTGTATTGGCAGTAGCTATTCAATTTATTCGTCCTGCCAAAAATCAATCCGAGGGTGTGAGCGCCAATGATATTACGAAGCACTATGAAGTACCCGCAGACGTACAAAAAGCGTTGAAAGTATCGTGTTACGATTGTCATTCCAACAATACTACCTATCCTTGGTATAGCAATATTCAGCCAGTAGGTTGGTGGCTTAATCATCATGTAGAGGAAGGAAAAGACGAATTGAATTTCTCTGAATTTGCGAGCTATCCAAAGAAAAAAGCTGCACATAAATTAGAGGAGGTAGCCGAAGCCGTAACCGACCACTGGATGCCACTCGACTCATATACTTGGATTCACAAAGATGCGATTTTGTCAGATCAAGACTCTAAAGCCATCGCCACTTGGGCAAAAGCCTTACAGGATAGTTTAGCCAAATAGACATTAGGCTTTAGGCTTTCAGCTGTAGGCAATATGCTCTCCGATTATAGTAGATATTTGTGATAATAGATACGGTTGATAGTTTCATGAGAAGTTATGGTCGTATCTATTATTAGAACTCATGACAGCTAATTTTCTTAATGCTCTGAAGTTCATTTTCAAATCTTCAAATTTGTCAATTTTCAAATTCATATCCCATACCCTCTCAACTCATTTCTCACTTCCATTTGCCAACGTTCTTGATCAATCATGTTGATGGAGTGATTGGTTTCGGCATCATATTTTTTCTGAAGTTTATTCATGAGTCGATACATATCAATAAATAGCAATTGAATTTCGCTGTCATAATCCTCCACAGAAGTAATTTGGCGAGCCTTTTCTTTGAATTTTTCAATGATAGTTTTCGTAATATCAAAATGTAGTTGTTCATGGTCTAATGCCGATTCACTATTGCCTGCACGGGCGTTCCATGAAGAAGATTTTAAGATGTAAGCTTTAAATTGCAAATTGGCAGTAAGGACTCCTTTATTAAATTTTACATCTCCAATATATTCAAAGTTTGAAAAAACTTGGGCTGCATAAGGTGTAAAAATAGGAGGTTTCCCATGAAAATCGCTCCATCGTAATGGTCTTGAAGTACTCCAAAATAGCGTATCGCCTTTATCTGGATGATCGATTTGATAATCTGGGAGAATATTTATTACAAGAGACCTTGCAAGGATTGGATTTTTGTCATAATTCAAAGACATCCATTGATTGAGGTGTTCGGCCCCTCTTCGGAATAATTTCTCAATCATTTTCTGATAATTGTCGTACTCCCCTAATGAGCGTTTGAAAAGGGTTTTACTTTTGAAACTGGTTAATACAACATCCGTTCCAGCTCTATCAAAAGAAAATACTAGTTCAATGCCACATTCACCATGAATCATATTATCCTTAATTTTTTCTTGTATATCTAGATTTTTGATATGAATGGTAATGGCATAGTCAAGCGTATCTCGACGTATAGGGTTACGGAAAAAACTACGACTATACTTGCTTAACGAATAACTTGGCTTGAGTTGTAACAAAGCATTATCAACTCCATAGGCATGGCCAATTCGAGAAGAGTTATTTCGAATATCTGATACTTTTTCGATGTAGAAGTACGTAGGAGTAAGAGGAGGTTCGCTTGTTTGTAAGGGTACAAATTTTACTAGATTTTGTCCCCAATGACAAAATGGCGACACAAAGCACATCATAAAAAAGAAGAGGTGTTTCATCGTAAAATCATTTTTTTCTTTTAAGTAACAGGAAAGCATAAATTAATCATATAACTACGATGCATATTGAATATTTCCTTCTGGTTATAAGTTCATTCTAGTAACAGATTTACTGTTAACTAATAACTTCCTCATACTTACATTAAGGTAAATAAAAATTAGGAGGAATAATTCAAATTGGCTATATTCAATAAAAAATATAAACTATTGACTAAGACTATGGGAAATTCACATCATTCACAAGAAGTAGAAAACGATTTGTCAACATTCGAACTCATTGCATTGTTCGTGGTTTTTTGCGTAATTTTAATTTGGTTAGGAGATACCCTAACAGCTACAGTTGGAATTATATTGGAAGGACTTGTATTTGCTGTTGCTTATAATGCGAAGAATAATCAGATAGATTGAGAGAATGCGATAAATGTAAAGGAAAAATACACGATTACTTAGCCAAAATAAAAGGGAATAAAGCCATGCTTTATTCCCTTTTATTTTGAAAACCTTTGTTGATATTACTCTACAAGCATGTTGTGATACACGTTCTGAACATCATCGTCTTCTTCTAATTTATCAATAAGCTTTTCAATATCAGCAGATTGTTCTTCTGTAAGTTTTTTGAAATCAGTAGGAATACGTTCAAAGTCCGCACCTTGAATTTCATAACCTTGCTCTTCTAAGTATTTTTGAATAGCTCCAAAAGCGGTAAAGCCACCATAAATATTGATTTGGTTAGCTTCTGTATCTAAGAACAGTTCTTCTGCACCAAAGTCGATAAGTTCTAACTCTAACTCTTCGATGTCAGTTGTACCATTATTAGCAATTTTGAAAATACACTTACGGTCAAAAATAAAGTCAAGCATACCCGAAGTACCTACGCTACCACCACATTTGGTAAAGTAACTACGAACGTTGGCAATACTACGGTTAGTGTTATCGGTAGTACATTCTACTAAGACTGCTACGCCGTGTAGTCCGTATCCTTCATATACAATCTCTTTGTAATCCTCTTGGTCTTTCGAAGTAGCACGTTTGATGGCGTTTTCGATATTGACTTTTGGCATGTTTACCGCTCTAGCATTTTGCATGATTGCACGCAAACGAGAGTTTGAGGTAGGGTCTGGACCGCCTGATTTTACAGCGATTGTAATATCTTTACCGATTTTGGTAAAAGTTTTGGCCATTTGGCCCCATCTTTTAAACTTTCTGGCTTTACGGAATTCAAAGGCTCTTCCCATTTTATTTGGTCATTTGAAATTGATGTGGGTCTAGAAAAATACAATTTTCAGACTTTTTCGTATGTTCAGTAATTTATGTATCAAGAAATTAGGCTGATACTTTATTCCAAAAAATAAAGTAGACCTAAAGGGTAATTTTTTGCGAATGCAAAGGTACAAAAGTAGTTGGGAATTTCAGAATGGAATAAAATGATTTTAGTAATCTAGTCTCAGTGTTCCACACTTGGACTTATTTTTTGAATAGTTTCAAACTGCCAATCAATAAAAAAGGTAACTAAGCTATGCCTAGTCACCTTATCATCTATTTCAGAGCTTGAAGATCAAGAAAGTATTTTAAAACGTTACAAGCTGTCGGCTCAAAGCCGATAGCCCTAAGTCTCAATACTACCAACCATCATCAGCTTTTGGTTTTACATTTGCACTTGACTTTTTCACTACAGGGGGTTTTGAAGCAGCAGGAGCACCAGTACTTGGTGCAGCGCCTGTACCTTTTACAGTAGCATCCAAATCGGCACGGCTGAACACACGGCTTACAATTTTCCAATTGTCACCAAACTTCAACATGCTCAATAAGTCCACATACTTGAAATCACCAAAACGAAGTTCGACTGTAGCAAGAGCCGAAACACCAATATAAGAGTAAGAAACTAGTTTGGTCGAACCACCTCTAGTTTGAATACCACCTGCTGGAGTTGTTGCCACAAACTTACGAACTGAAAGGTCTTGTAATGCTCCTGTGTTGGTGTTTACACTACGAAGCAAAGCTGTAGGATGAAAAGCACGGTTGAGACGAGCGGTATCACCTTGCATTACTCCATCAAGGTAATTGTTGATGCAGGCTTTGATACCTTCATCTTCCGATTGCGCTTGCACTTTGATTTGAAATCCTACCAGCATTAATAAGCCGAGAAGTAATGATTTAATCTTCATGATGTTGGAAAAATTTGATTATTGAAGCTTTGGGAAATTTGTAGCGAAAAGAATGCCACGAATGCCTAGGGCTGTAAAGATATGTAATTTTTAAAGTTTTGTACACTTTATCCGTGATTAAACTTTACTATAAACGTATAGTTAATCCAAATAGTGTACAAGTAGCGATTAAGCTTTCTGTATTTCTAAACAACAAAATGCTTATAGTCATTGATTCTTTATCGGTTTTCTGCTAAATTACAATACACCCCGTCTTAATCCTCTTTTTATGATATTTCGCAAAAGCACCATATTT
Organism: Flectobacillus rivi; assembly: GCF_030056655.1. NCBI lineage: Bacteria > Pseudomonadati > Bacteroidota > Cytophagia > Cytophagales > Flectobacillaceae > Flectobacillus > Flectobacillus rivi. The sequence continues at coordinate 342,642 of NZ_JASHIE010000002.1, read as the reverse complement.
TTACTTTTATGGCTAGTAATTACCTCAGCAATAAAAGCGCAAGATCTCCCTATTATCAAAGAAATTCACTTAAGTCCAGACCTTGATAAGGCTGGAGAAGCCGTAGGGTTGCATGTGCAGTATTCGGTGCAATATGAAACAAATCAAGAGCATAATTTGAAACTATTATTCAATTCGCTACACCCTTATTTAGACAGAACAACGGATGTTATAACTCAGCTTTCTGTCACAGATACTCAAGGAGCTGTCACCTATCGAGCTTATCCCGACACTAGTATCAATGATTTAAACCTTCAAGTTTGGAAAGGGAATCGAGCAGTAAAAGGAAAAACTATTAAAATTGATTATCACATACCAGTAGCGGTATCTATTCCTAAGCGTCGAGGACCCCATATTGATTTACAAGCTACAGGAGGAGGGTTAGCAGGAGCGTTTACGAGCTTTCTATTATATCCCGAAACACTTACATCGGTTGATTTATCCCTAAAATGGCATTTACCCAAAGGTTTTATCGCTGTTACTTCAAAAGGAGAGAATGATTGCCAGATCAAAACCGATTTAGGCGATTTGATGTTTTGCCAGTTTATTGTAGGAAAAATGTTTACCTATCCTGATAAAGGTCGAGATAAAGGCTTTAGCTTGTATGCGTTAGGACGAAAATCAGACGAAATGAAACAGGCTGCTGTTTGGGTCGAAAAAGTGTATGCGCATTTACGTAACCGTCTGAATGGAAATTCTGAGAGCCCTTTCAGAATTTTTATCCGAACTTACGATGGCGGACCTCTCGCCAGTGGCGTTGCTGTAATGGGAGGATATACGCTATATTTACCACCCACCGAAGATGCCACCACCGCCGATATTCACTCCTTGATAGCTCATGAAACAGTACATGCTTTTGTAGGAAGTCTTCATGCACAAGAAGGAGAAGATGACTGGTATAGCGAAGGTATTGCAGATTATTTGTGTATGATATTACCGCTTGAGGCTGGATTATACACTTCCTCGGAATTTGGTAAGCTTATTAATGAGGAGGCGGCACTTTATTATACCAACGCAATTCGTGAAGTTTCGGAAAAAGATATACCAAGCGTAAAGTGGTCGGGGCGAAATGCGTGGTCAATCGGATATTCAAGAGGAGCGATGTATTTTGCTAATCTTGAAGCCAAACTAAAGCGTACGCATAGTCAAGCGACTGTTGTAGGGTTAATCAACCAAATAACCCAACAAGCTCAAGCTGGTGAATATGTCACAAAAGATACATGGGAAAAGCTCTTAGCCACCTCAGTTGGACAGTGGGCAGTAGACGACTGGAAGGCGATGCTAAGTGGAAAGTTAATTGTTCCTGAACCTGATATTTATGAAGGATATACCGTAAAGAAAATCACAACAGGATTATTTGACTTGGGTTTTGCCAAACCAATGAAAGTGCAAAAAGGAGAAATTGTAAAAGGACTAGACCCCAATTCGGAAGCTGCCAAGGCAGGGCTGCAAGAAGGAGACGAAATATTGGCTTCTATTAATATCAACAAAACCTATACAAGCTATTCAAATACATTGACGATTCCTGTTTTGAGAAAAGGTAGAAAATATACGATTACTTTTCAGCCAAGAAAAGGAAGTGTTGAAGCGTACGAGTTTGTGAAAAAGCAATAAGTAACTTGTGGAATTTAGGGTTGTACGAAGGATTTATAACTATTGCAGATTTGGGATGTCTGATTTCGGAAGTGTTAAAAATTAAATTTTACTTCCGAAATCCCAAATCTGATATCCAAGATGATGAATTCATCACTCGCAACTACTCATGTCCGCCTTCTACTTCCTCAGGGAATGCTTCACCTTTCATAAAGTACCAAGCCTTATCAGGATATAAGATAGATTGCGCAACTTTTACACGTGCCAAAGCATGATTGGCTACGTTTTGAAGAATGATAATAGAGGAATTATCTTTTGGATTGTGGAGATAGTAATTCTTGAAACCATGCCACCAACCTGTATGAAAAGTCAACCAAGAGCCATCGTCCATCAATTGTAAACGCCAGCCGTAGCCATAGTTTTTATTAATTAAATTTTTGAAATGATGCGCTGGAACAAAAGCTTCTTGTAAAGTACTTTGCTTGACTAATTTTTCGCTATTCAATGCCATATCCCACTTAAACATATCTTCTACCGTCGAGTAAATTCCTTTGTCGCCCACAGCGCCATCCAAATGATCGAACGGAATTTGCCAGTAACCACCTCTTCTTGGCGTATATCCTAAGGCTGCATTGGCCACCATCTCAGACTTACTAGGGTCATAGATGAAGGTTTTGGACATACCCGCGGGTGCAAAAAGATGCTTTTGGGCATATTCTCTAAACGACATATTTGTTAATTTTTCTACGATATAGGCCAACAAAACATAGTTGGAGTTATTGTAGTTAAAGCGAGCATTAGGCAAATAATTAATCCCTGGCTTATGCTTGGCAAATAAGTTTACGATTTGCTCGTTTGACATAGGCTCTTTTTTATTGATAACCTTGTCGAGCGCATACGCATAGTTGGGAATGCCCGAGCAGTGAGTCAGCAAGCTACGAATCGTAATGCTTGGGTCATAAGGAAAGCTCGGAATGTATTTGTAAACGGGGTCGTTGTAATTAATCAAACCTTTTTCGTGCAATTGCATAATAGCAACCGACGTAAATTGCTTCGAAACAGAGGCTAATTGAAACAACGTTTCGGTAGTATTTGTATCTTTTTTAGCAAAACTTTTGTAGCCAAAAGCTCCTTTGTAGATAATTTTTCCATATTGTGAAACCAGTACTACACCATTGAATTTGGCAGTTTTTTGAAGATTTCTGAAAAAAGTATCCAACTTAGCTGCTTTACGAGAGGCTGTGGTAGCATCAAAAAGCTTGGCTATACTGTCATTACGTACCGATGTGCTGTTTGTGGTGGTATCACCCCACTGGTTTGGCTGATGGGAACAGGCAACAATGCCCAAAACGATTAATAAGGTAAAGTAAAAAAACTGCTTCGTAATCTGCGTCACAACTCTAGAAATTAAGGATGTTTTATATAATGTTATTCAGTGGAGGAGAGAATTCTAGAAAAATGTGATTTGTTGGCGGTAAAATCTCATTTTTCAAACTTCGTATCTGTTTTTTCAGAAGTTTTGCTCAAAACTCTATTGCAATTTACACCACTAAGTGATGTTTTTCAATATTTCTTCCGAAAAAACTATTTGCCAAAAATAAGTATGAAAAATAAAAAAGGGTTTTAACAACACTTGTTAAAACCCTTTTCAAAATTACAATTTATTCGTAGCTCAAGCCATATTGCTTCAAGACATCTTCAGGAACGCCATCCCATTGGTTAGGGCGGTTGCCTTCGTAGCCAATATCTTTAATACCCATTTCGCTTGAGAAAAAGCCTGTTGCAGTCAAGTTTCTCATAAGAGAGAAAAACGAAACGCCTTGCGAAAACTGTGGCTTGGCATTAGCAGGATAAGCAATGTCTTCTACAATTTCAATGCGTTGTTGTGGCGTAATACCTACAAAATCCTTACTAAAGCGCTTGATTGATTGTGAATCTAACCAGCGAAGACCTCCACGCAATGGCGTCTTAAACTCGCTTGGTCTATCTTTAGCGATAAATTCGATAAAAGCAGGCACGCCAGCTTGTGAAGCACTGCCCGACTTGCCATCGGCTGGAATGATAATATCTACCAAAATGGTGATCGTTTTCATTTCGTGCTCAGTGAAAAACTTCTCAGCCATCAATTTGGCGTCACGAATAGCCTCATCTTTGGTACGACCACCAGGGATTTTGATGTCGTCCGATTTGGCAGATGCTGCCTTTGCGCCTTTTTTAATAGGCTTTTGCTGTTCGAGCAACTCTGCGGCTTTTACTTCTGGTCCAAGCACTGCCATTCCCAACGAAGTAAAACCAATATTTTTAAGATAATCTCTTCTTTTCATCTGAATAAAAGGTTTGAATAAGAGTATGTTTGAAAATTTTATTTGGCTTTTGTTATAAAAACAAAATTTCCTATCGACACTATTTACTTTTCTTGTGTCAAGACAAGAAAAGTAACAAAAGAAAGTCAAGAAATCCTAAACTCGCCTGCGGCTCAAACAACAGGATTTCAGAAAATTAAATACAGACTTTTTATTTTTAATGACTTATAAAATTTTAACATGCTCTAAGCAAATAGTAATGCAAAATTAATTAGTAAAGTATTGGTAAATAGGGCTTTATGTGACCAATTTACAACTCATCATTCAGCACTGCTACCTACTCATGTCCTATAGATTTTTCTTTTTCACTTCATTGATAATATATTCCGAAGTACGCATCGAAAGTGCCATGATGGTCCATGTGGCATTTTTGTCACCTTGCGAAACAAATGGAGCAGCATCGGCAACAAATAGGTTTTTCACATCATGTGCTTGACAGTGCTTGTTCAATACCGACTTGTTAGGGTCGTTACCCATACGAGCAGTACCTACTTCGTGAATGATTTTTCCTGGGTCTTCCAAACCGTAGTTTCTGTCAGCTCCAGGTTTTGGTCCCAAAGCAATACCTCCTAATTCATGGATAATTTGTTCGAAGGTATCTTGCATGTGCTTAGCTTGGTTGATTTCGTGTTCACTCCATTTGTAGTGGAAACGAAGTACAGGAATACCAAATTTATCAACTACATTCGGGTCGATTTCACAGTAGTTACTTTCCAAAGGAATAGGTTCTCCACGACCAGCCATACCTACGTAAGCACCATAAAAACGACGATAATCGTCTTTTAACGATGCTCCATAACCACCAGCAGCTTTGGTAATACCCTCACGAGTAGGAAAGCGACCGTTGATGCCTTCGATGCCCCAACCAAAACCATAAGCAGGCATACCCATACCGCCCCAGTATTCGATGTGGTAACCACGAGCAAAATCAAGTTTTTTGTTGTCGCCCCACCAAGGAGTGTACACGTGCATACCGCCTACGCCATCTTCGTTATAACGTTTTCTGTCAAATAAAGCTGGAATAATCGCCGAACGAGAGGCACCTGTTGAGTCATTGATATAGCGTCCTACAATACCACTTGAGTTACCTAAACCTTGAGGGAAACGAGCAGATTTTGAGTTGAGTAACAAGCGAGCTGTTTCACCCGCTGAAGCTGCCAAAATAACGATTTTACCTCTTACAGTGTATTCTTGCATATCAAGCGTACTCACGTATGATACACCAGTAGCCAAACCTGTAGTTGGGTCAGTCAATACCTCACGAGCCATTGCGTAGGTAATCATGGTCAAATTACCTGTTTTGAGCGCTGGCTTAATCAATACCGATGAACTTGAGAAATCGGCATAAGCCTGACAAGAACGTCCGCATTGGTTACAGTAAAAACACTGTCCACGGTCGTTGTTGATAGGTTTTGTCAAAATCGAAAGACGTGATGGAATGGTTGGAATACCCAAGCGTTTGTTACTTTTTTGTAACATCAACTCATGCAAACGTTGTTTGGGAGGAGGCAAGAAAATACCATCTGGCTCGTTTCTTAGGCCTTCAACTGTTCCAAAGATACCCACCATTTTGTCCAAACGGTCATAATAGGGTTTCACATCGTCATAACCAATAGGCCAGTCGTCGCCCAATCCGTCGATACTTTTTCTACGGAAGTCATCAGGTCCAAAACGAAGAGAGATACGTCCCCAGTGGTTGGTACGACCACCCACCATTCTTGAACGGAACCAGTCAAACTTCGTGCCTGCGGCACGCGTATATGGCTCTCCTTCGATTTCCCAGCCACCATAAGCAGCATCAAAATCACCAAAAGGACGAGTTGTTCCTGCACCACGGCGCGGAGATTCGTACGGCCATTTGAGTTGAGTAATGTTTTTAGGATCGGCAGGGTCGAAGGGCTGACCTGCTTCCAAAACGCAGACTTTTGCTCCAGCTTTGGTAAGCTCATGTGCAGCCATACCACCACCAGCACCCGAACCAACAATCACCACGTCGAATACGGTGTTGTTTTCTTTGATTTGAAAATCAAACATAGTTTTTATAGCTTTTTAGGTAATTATTTCGCTTTGTGATAATCGTTTGCTCGATTACCAAATTAAATGTTTTGCAAAAATTGGATGAAATCTAACCCGAAGGTTAAAGGTTTAAGCGCATGAAATTATGATACGAAAATTTCTCTTACAAGTGTTGATACAGTTTTATTTGAAGATTGTTGTAGGTCTCGTTCAAGCTGTTCATATCTTATTATGCCAATTTTATAATCATATTTTACAACTGCAAAATACGACATTTTATAAAAATTCCTACCCTATATTGTCATATTCCTTTAATTGAGAGGTTGTTATGGAGCGATTGAGTGAGTTGTGATTTAGTGATTAGAAAATTTTTCTGTCTTTGCCTGAAATGCAAGGCGTTACGTCTTTGAGGAAAATTAATCACTAAATCACACACTCGCCACTCACTCAATAAATAAACAATTCATCCACTGTCAACCATGCCTTGGCACCAGCACCGTATTCGCCTGCTGGGATAGTGCCTTTATTGACCCCAATTACCTTGATAAATCGGGCGGTTTTGTTTGGTACTTTTAGAGATACTGTATTGATGGCATTTTCTGGAAAATCTTTAAAACTACCTACTTTTTCATAAGCTTTACCATCCTCCGAAATCCAAAACGAAAGTTCTGTAGGTTCCCACATACGTTGCCAGTGATATTTGAGAATACTGATGCCTATTTCTTGAACACTTTGGCTTTTGCCTAAATCAACCACTATCTCTAAATCCTCACCCCGAAAGCCTATCCATTGTCCAGTATTATATCGATGTGTACCGATAATACCATTACTTAAAGCATAAGCATCTGTTGGGAGATAGGGCGTTTGAGGTGCATTTTTGAAAGTAATACTTTTGCCTGTCGCCAAATTAACATTCACCCATTGTTCCCAAACCTGTCCATACGCACCATTTTTATCAAATAATTGAGCTTTGATAAGGGTAGGTTTAAAGATAGAAAGTCCGTCCTTCCAAACGTTGGATTGAGTATTGGGCTGACTACCATCTTCCGTAAAGCGAATAGTGGCATTAGGTAAAGAACTTGTCAGATAGATAGACTCCGAACCGTTGGAATTGGTTTGAAAGCGAGCCTGAATTTCTTCATATCGGTCAAAATAATGTACTTTTCGATGTTTTAAAACTTTTTCTTGAAGTCTTAATCTTTGGAGAAAATCGTCATAATTTTTCTGCGTTTTGGGCGACCAAGCTGTTTCGGCAATCGCCAAAGCTCTTGGAAAAAGCATATATTCGGCTTGTGCTTCAGATACCAAATATTCTGACCAAGCATTTCCTTGAATACCTTTGATATAAGTTTGTTCTGTTGGATTCAATATGGCTGGAATAGGCTCATAGCGATACACTTTTTCAAGAGGAGTAAAACCTGCCGTTGCAATTGGTTCTGAAGCTTGCAAAGATTGATAGTAGTCTAAATAATAGTGACTTTCGGGGCACATAACGACATCGTGATGCTGTTGGGCTGCTGCAATACCGCCAGCTTCGCCTTGCCAACTCATCACTGTAGCTTTTGGACTTAAGCCTCCTTCTAAAATTTCGTCCCAGCCAATCAGGTTTTTACCTTTTGCATTCAGATATTTCTCCATTTTTTGGATAAAATAACTCTGTAGTTCATGCTCATCTTTCAGATGATTTTCTTGCATGCGTTTTTGACATTTTGGGCAACTTTTCCAACGTACTTTTGGACATTCATCACCACCAATATGTATGTATTTGCTTGGAAATAGTGGCAAGATTTCATCTAAAACATTTTGTAAAAAAGTAAACGTACTATCATTCCCTGCACAAAAAACATCATCGAAAACTCCCCAAAAAGTGGCAGTTTGATAGGAACCACCTGTACATCCTAATTGCGGATACGCTGCCAAAGCTGCACGAGCGTGACCTGGCATTTCGATTTCGGGAATGACTGTAATGTGGCGTTTTTGGGCAAAAGCGACGATTTCTTTTACTTCTTCTTGGGTATAAAAACCACCATAAGGTTTACCATCGAAGCGATGAGGCGAGTCTTTTTTATGTCCAATAATGGTTTCGTTTCTATAGGCTGCTACGCTTTGTAATTTAGGATATCGCTTGATTTCTATGCGCCAACCTTGGTCTTCGGTAAGGTGCCAATGAAAGGTGTTGAATTTGTAAAGCGCTAATAAATCGAGGTATTTTTTGAGAAATGTAACCGAGAAAATACGTCGCCCAACGTCTAGGTGCATACCTCTATAACCAAATCTTGGATAGTCTTTGATTTGGACAAAAGGAAGATTGCCTTGTTGGTGAATGAGTTGTAAAAGAGTTTGCGTACCATAAAAAACACCCGCAGCATCATGACCTATTAGCTTGATACCTGTTGCGCTGATAGCAAGAGAATAACCTTCTTTTTGTACTACACGATTGCTGTCTATTGCTAGAGAAATACCCTTTATTGCATTAGGAGTGCTATTTTTTATACTTACAGAACTCGGGCGGATTTGTTGTATTCCTAATCGAAGTAACTGTGCAGTTTCTTGTAAAGCAGAGTTTTGCAAAGAGATGGTAACATTTTTTTCTAACCTAAAATAACCCTTTGAAACTTGCATTTCAACAGGTTTGGGAATGATAGAAATGGTATTTTGGGCAGCAGTTTTTCCCAAAAATAAAAGAGCGAAGAAAAGCGAAAAAAGAGTTTTGGAGCACATAAAACAATGTGTCAATATTGTTGATTGATGAGGTTATTGTATGAAAAAAAAGTGCAAGGGTCGTTACCCTTGCACTTGCTATTTCCAAGCATTTCTTAAAAATCTTAACCAGTTACCGTGCATGACTTTCTCAATATCTTCTTGAGAATAGCCTCTTTTACGAAGCATATCGGGGATTTTTTGAAGGTCGGCGATGGTTTCCAAATCATAAGGGCTTTGTTCTTTTCCAAAAGCCCCATCCAAGTCAGAGCCAATACCGATATGGTTGGCATTACCCGCAATTTGACAAATATGGTCGAGGTGGTCGAGCATTACTTCCAGATTACAGTTCATGTTTTCTGGCGTAGATACGCCTCTCACCCAGTTGGGCACCATCATCCAAGCATCCAAGGCACCACCTATTACAGCACCACGATTGATGAGCTCCTTGATTTGTTCGTCACTAAATTGGCGATTATGATTTACCAAGCTACGACAAAGGTTGTGGCTCGCCCAAATGTTTCCATGAAAATGGTCTAAGGCTTCCCAGAAACTATCATCACACAAATGCGTAGCATCAAGGATGATATTGAGTCGTTCCATTTCTTTGAGCAAATCACGACCTTGAGGACCCAATCCTCCCGTGGCATCTGTGCCTTGCGCATAGCGACCAGGACCATAATGGGCAGGACCAATGGCTCTTAAGCCATATTCATACGCTTTGGCGACATGGTCAACTGTTACGATAGAATCGGCGCCCTCTAGACTTAGGATATAGCCAATAGCTTTCTGTTCGTTTGGAATAGTGGTATCCGACCAAAGAGCAAGATGTTTTTCTAGGCTAGCCAAATCATTGATTTGTATCATTTCGCCACAAGCCTCCATAGCTTGATACCAAGCCACTTGCCCTTGGGTCTGTGCCCATGCCTGCTCGGGCGATGCCCAGCCTGGGAGTGGGTTGTCAGGAGCAACATATCGTGCGATTTGCGTAGCAACAACCAGACCTACATTTCCTTTACGTAATTCAGGAAATGCGACAGTACCTTTCGCACGGTCGGGTTTATCGGAAAGACCTATTTCTCTTTCACGAATTTCAAATACCGTATTTCTTAAATCTCGATTCCATTCCATAGCATTCATGCTAAGGTCGAGATGGGCATCTATAGTGAACATGGGAGTTTAAGACTAAAGGGTTATCGGCTTTCGGTTATCGGTTATCGGCTTTGCCTAAGTTGTTGTAGGAAAATGGCCGAAGGCTGAAACCCGAAAGCCTAAAGCATTAATTTTCTATCTCTTGCTATAACTTTCCAGTACCTATCAGTAATAGATTGGTTTTCTGCAAGATAGGCTCTTTCGTAAAGGGCTACTGTTGGACATACATGGATTGGTACACCATATAAAACTTTACCAATCGGAAAGTCCTGTATATCTGACACTTCCAGCACTAAATGCTCTTCGCTTTGTCCAATAAACTGAGCATCTGGCGCATTGAGAAAGTGAACTCTTCGGTTCAGGTCGTTTTCGGCAGCGACAGATTTGTGTCCTAAATCAATACAAATTCGGTTGGTACTCGGATGAGAAATTACTCGACTCAAAACCAAAGCAGCAGGCTCAAAAGCTTGTTCTGGAAAAGCATCCTTATAGCCTTTATCCCAAAGAGGAAAAGTGCCTGGGCTACATTCTACCTGTGGATTTTGAGCATGAATCGGAAAAGTCGGAGAGCCTCCCGCTACGATTTGAAGTGCTATTCCTTTTTCAGAAAATCCAGAAGCTAATGCAAATACAGGTACAAAAGCTTGGTGACAATTTTCTGTTCTCAACGCCAAATCTTGATCACGAATATGACCATCATAGGCATGTAGTCCTTTTACCGCGATACCTTTTAAGTCAAGAAGTGCATTAATAAGTTCTTCGGCTTTTTGAGGTAAGATTCCTGTTCTGTTCATGCCAACGTTTAGGTCGATATAAACATTTATCGTAATCTCGTGCTGTATCGCTGCCGTGGCGATGGCTTGTCCAACTGACAAGTCATCGACCAAGCAGGAAAATTGGGTAGTAGTATAAGTTTGAATTAGGGTGATAAAGCGTTGCAACTTCGTCGCCACTGGTTGATACGCCAGCAATACATCAGGTGCTTGGCATATTGCGAGCATTTCGGCTTCGGCAATGGTAGCACATTTGAATTTAGTAATGCCTTTTGCCAACATCAGTTCGGTTACTTCCTGACATTTATGTGTTTTGACATGCGGACGAAGTCGATTTACCTCTGGTAACATGGTTACCAAGGTATCGATATTTTGAGCGATACGCGATGGATACCACACCAAAGCGGGGGTATCCAAGGTATCTAAATTTTGTAAGTTGTACCAAGCAGTTTTATCCATTGTGGATTTTTGATTTTTGATTTCGGATACATTGCTCTGTAAGATTAAAGGAAGCACAACCCAATTTTTTGAATCATATTTTACAAAAAATTAAGGTAGCCTTTTATATTTCCGAAATCAGAAATCCCCAATCAGCAATTGTTTGAAATCTTTCGAACACTACACTTTGCTCATTCAATTCACCATTTATTCGCTTACTAACTCGAACAATGCCTCGATTTCAACTGGAATATTGTCTGGCAATGAGCCAAAACCTACCGCACTACGAACACCAATACCGTTTTCTTCGCCCCAAACTTGCGCAAACAACTCACTACAACCATTGATAATGTATGGATGTCTTTCGAAAGTATCTACACAATTGACCATACCCAACACTTTGATTACTCGCTTCACACGGTCGAGACTTCCTAAATGTGTTTGGATGGTTGATAAAATGGTCAAACCCACTTGACGAGCAGCCAATTTGCCTTCTTCCATATCTAACTCACGACCGATGCGTCCAATAATAAGGCTTTTGTCATCCTGTACAGGACCATGACCCGAAACATATAAGTATTTGCCGTCGATAAGATATGGTTTGTACACGCCCAATGGTAGTGGGGCAGGAGGTAATGAAAGTCCTAATTTTGCAAATGCCTCTGAAGGGGTTAATTGTTCTACCAACTGTTCCATAAAATAGTTTTTATTGAAAATGTAACATTAATTAAAAATAAAATTCAAAATTGAGTGTAAATAAATAAGGTTTTTGAGAAAAAACAAGGTTGTAAAGCGTTTAAACAGTTGGGTATTTAGGAAAACACTTAACTCTTTCTAGAATACCCAACCTCAAGCTTCTATTTAGCTCCATCCAAAGTTGATTGCGTTACTTTGGTATGTGTTAATTTTCTAAACTTCGCATTTTCGATTTTGAGCACTACTGCATTTGGCCATTGGTTGTTTGTATAAAAACGTTGTCCATTTACAGCACTTACTACCAATCCGATTGAAGTTGGAGCAACATAAGTGCTTGCATCGAAGCCATCTTTGTATTCTACCAACTCGCTTTTATATCCTAGAATCGAAACTTTGGTTTGAGCGTTGCCTTCAAGGTGTGTCAATACCAAGTTTTTGCGAGTACCGTATTTCCAATCTTGCCAATTAGCTCTTCTTACAATGGCATAGATATACTTTTCGTCATTTGATTGTGTGTACCAAACATTATCCTCACGTACAATAGGCAAAGGTTTTACGGCGTAAATAGCCTCTGAGTTGGCAAAGTTCCAAAGGGCTACTTCTTGCAACAAAGCCTCTTGTTCAATCTGGATTTCGCCATCTTGTTTTGGTCCTATGTTCAACAAAAAGTTACCTCCTTTAGCACGCATTTCAACCAACATATTGATAATTTCTGTACCAGATTTATGTGGGTCGTTAGTAGGTTTGTATTGCCAGTCAGTACCCATGGTGTAATTAGCTTCCCAAGGGCGAGGAAGTGGTTCGTCAGGCGTATTTTGCTCTGGCGTAGTCATCAAATCACGTGTAATGACCAATTCAGGATTGATTGTCCAAGCATATTCTCTCAAACCATCACCTGGGCCATCGATAAATAGAATGTCGATTTTTCCGTATTTGGTCAATAATTCTTTCAATTGTTCCTTGTCATAGGCCATCAAACTAGGGTTTTTAGTAGGAAAATGCTGAGGCAATTGCAAGCGACCAATAGGAATATTGTTTTTATGGAAAGAGTAAAAATCCTCAGGGGAGAAATACAAACCAATAGCGATACCTTCTTTGCGAAAAGCCTCGATGAGTTCTTTGGTAATGTCTCTTTTCAGAGGGGTATTCATTACATTGAAAGGCGTAGTTTTGGTATCGAACATACAAAAACCAGAATGGTGTTTGGCGGTAAATACCACATATTTCATTCCTGCTAATTTGGCCATTTTAGCCCAATCTTCAGGTTTGAATTTGTAGGGGTTAAAGTATTTAGGAAGCTCATTGATGTATTTTTCGACATATTCGGTGGATGCCCCAGCCAAAGAGTGGCTAATCACAGCACCTAGTGTAACATCCACATTCCAGTGGATAAACATGCCAAAGCCAAGGTCTTGAAACCAATTGACTCTATCAGGTTGGTTGGTAACTTGTTGTTTTTGAGCATTTCCGATTGGTGAAAAACTCAACACGAGTAAAAAAATAACTAATAACTTTTTCATAATATGTGCTTTAAAAATCTTCTCTATAAGTAATAACATCCTTTTACTTACAGTTTATAAACTAAAACAAACACTAGTCCGAGACTAAGTCTCAAACTAGGAAAAGCCTATAAAAAGGAATTGATGATGAGTACACCTATCAGACCTACAACTGCGACAAGGGTTTCCATCATTGACCAAGAGCGGATGGTATCTTTTATACTAAGGTTAAAATATTCTTTGAACATCCAAAAACCAGGGTCATTTACATGCGAAAACATTAAACTGCCTACACCAATGGATAATACCATTAAGTTAGGGTCTACCTGTAGCGTCTCTATCATGGGCGCCATAATTCCAGCGGTAGTTAAGCCCGCTACCGTAGCCGAGCCTAGGCATACACGAATAAAAGCGGAAATCAACCAGCCAAGAATCAAAGGGTGAATACTGACATTTTTGAGCAGAGAAGCCATGGTATCACTTACTCCACTTTCCATAAAAACTTGTTTGAGCGCTCCTGCTCCAGCAATGATTAAGAGCACCATTGCTACATCTTTTACAGCTTCAGAATAAGTATTCATCGTTTTGGAAAGCGCCTGACTTGTCAGCCCTCCCAAAGTAGCGGTTGCTACCAAAACTGCCAATAGCATAACCATGGCAGGATCACCAATCAGTTTACAAACTGGTATCAAGGGCGAATCACTTGGCAAAATACTTGTGAGAATAGTGGTTCCTGCCATCATAAAAACAGGAAATAAGGCTGTAAAAAAGCTCAGAAAGGTACTAGGTAAAATTTGATTGGGTTCGGAAGTAGTCGCAAAACTCAAGTTGGGACTTGAGGAAATATTTTTTAGGGTTAGAGAGTAAAGCGGGCCAGCAATAATAATTGTCGGAATCGCAATAATGATTCCGTACAGTAAAGTTTGCCCCATGTCTGCATGAAACTGCGCTACCAATGCAGCAGGCGAGGGGTGAGGAGGTAAGAAACCATGTGCCACCGACAAAGATGCCAGCATGGGTAAGCCAATATACACAGCAGGTAATTTGTATTGATACACCACCGAAAAAATCAAAGGAATCATCAACACAAAACCTACATTATAAAATAGGGGTATTCCGATAATAAAACCTGTACAAACTAAGCCCCATTGAATGTATTTTTCGCCAAAAAGTCCCATCATGACTGAGGCAATACGTTGTGCAGCGCCACTTTGAGCCACCAATTTGCCCAACATAGCTCCCAAGGCAATTACCCCAACTAATGAGCCCAACATGTCGCCTATTCCTTTTTGGATAGACTTGCTGATGAGTTCGAGGGGCATTCCCATGCTGATACCTGCCACTAAGGAGGTAATCAAAAAAGCCAAAAATGGATTGAACTTCGCAACAGTAATCAGTAGCACCAATAGTCCAATACAAGCAATTACAAGCAATAAAATCATAGGAATTTTGAGTGCAGAGTTAAAAGTGATGAGATTTAATTTTATAATTGTTTTATTCTGTAGTCAAAAAATCACTTTTACACATTGTCCACACGCTAAAGTTTACGTCTTATTTTGGGGTATTAAAAAGGATAAATAAGGTTTTTTGAATTAAAGAGTGAGGTTTTTGAAACTCCTCACTCTTCATTCTACACGCCGACTTGGCTAGTTTTTATCCCACCATATACGAGTTGTAAGCGTATTAGCACCTTGACGAGAGATTGCTTCTTTGAGGTTTGGTCCGTTGAGGTTTTCTTCAACAATTGGATAAATCAAACGTCTTGGAATCGTACCATTGGTCAAGTTACCTGTAATGTTCACTGGCGTTAATTTAGGATAACCAGTTCTTCTCCAGTTAGAATATACCTCTACTTCGTCTGGGAATAAAGATACCCACATTTGTGAGTGAATTTGTTCCATTTGCGCATCGAAACTTGCAGGGAAAGCATGAGTCGACAAATAAGCATTAATTTTTGCAGTAGAAATAGCTGCTGCGTCACCGTAGATAGCCATATTACGCATCGAAGCAGATATACCACCTTGGTAGTAACTCGCTGCGTCGCCAGATGCCCAACCTCTTACAATAGCTTCAGCCATCAAGAAATTCATTTCGGCATTACTGATTACAACCATTGGCGCATCTAGTTTCAACACGGTGTTGATATTTGGCTCAGAATACGTAATAAAATCAGCAGGTTTTTGTAACAAACCGTTTTGCATACCTTTTTGTATGGTAGCAGTAGTATCTTGCTTTTTATCTACCCAAACAACTGCAATTGAACTCAAACGAGGGTCTTTGTTAGTTTTCAAGAAAGAAATAAATGTATTTGAAAACTTACCACCTTCGGTATTGTTGTTACCATCTGCCACAGCATAGTTGTTGCCACGTAAAGCCAATGAAACAGGGTTTTTGTTGATGTCTTGACCGTTAGCAATATACTGCACTTTTGCCAAATCCTTATCATCCAATATGATGCCTCCAGCGATGGCTTTTTGTGCCCAAGTTTTTGCCGTTGCTGCGTCCACTTTGGTCATACGCATCGACAAGCGAAGCATTAATGAATAAGCAAACTTTTTCCATTTTGCCACATCTCCACCATATACAATGTCAGCACTTGCGTATGATGATTTGGTTGCATCCAAACTCGTTGCTGCTTGCTCCAATTCTTTCAACATATCCAAGTAGACACTTTGTTGAGAGTCATATTTTGGAGTGAATTTAGAAGCAGTATAACCTTGTGCAGCATCAGAGTATGGAATATCTCCGTACAAATCCGTAATGCGGTGGAAAGTATAAGCACGCCAAATACGAGCTATCGCATAAAGGTTTACTTGTGCAGGATCGTTTTTAACAGCATTGATAACTGTCTGAACTTCGTTTACGCCTAACGGATAAGCGTTGTTGAAGAAGTCATACGGGTAAGTACCTTGTGAGAAAAAATATTTATCTCCAATACCTGGTACATCTTTGTATGTCGAAAAATGTTGAATCGAACCTCCCGCTGCAAACTCATACGTACTAGCACAGCTATTGTTGAGTGCATCGTATTGTGCCTTGCTAAACATATAAGATGGCACAATGATGGGAGAAGTATCGGGGTTGATATTGAGTTCTTCAAAACCGTTGTCGCACGAACTGAAAAGTGCAACACCAGCCATAAAAAGAAGGGTTTTAAATGTATGTCTCTTTTTCATAAGTCTCAGGTAATACGCTATTGAGCTGACTCTTTAGCACAATTTTTTGAATTTATCCTATGTTGAAAATGCTACATGTTGGGGCTTACTGAATAAAGGAAAAGGGATTTCAAAAATGAGTTTTCTTACAGAATATGATATAATTGGGGTTATTGAAAATTTATATTCACAACTCCTGATTCCGCACTCTCTCTGAATTAGTGGGCGAAAAAATTCGCCCCTAAAAACACATCCCGTTTTTCCCTTAGTTCACCACATCCTAGAATTTCACTGTTAAGTTGATACCGTAGCTACGTGCTCTTGGCAAACCAAATGCCTCGAAACCTTGGGCATTGCTGTTGGTATAACTTGATTCTGGGTCAAAGTTTTCTGTCTTTTTGTACAACACAAATAAGTTACGTGCCACAAAAGAGATAGATGCCGACTGAATCTTAGCAAAGCTTAGGTATTTCGCTGGAATTTTGTAGCCCAAAACGATTTGACGTAACTTGATAAAGCTTCCATCATACACAAATAGGTCTGAGTAGTTTTTCAAGTTGTCATAGTAAAGACGCAACTGAGATACTGGTACTGTACGAGTGTAAGAATCGCCGTTGGCAGTTACACCGTTCAAAACTAAGCCATTGTCACGACCTGCTAAAGTACTTTTTTGTAAGCCGAAACGAGTTGCGTACACGTTCATTACCGAGAATACATCGTTGCCGAATTTGCCATCTAACAAGATATCAAAGTTCCAATTTTTGTAGGTAAACGAGTTGCTCAAACCTGTTGTCAACGGCGCTACACCTTGTCCAATTTCTTTGATTGGGCCTTTTACTGGATAACCTGTAGAAGTATCATAAACGATATTTCCTTTTGAGTCAGTAACCATCGTATAACCTTTGATGATACCATAAGGACGACCTGCATCTGTATTGACATAAGCCCAAGAACCTACCGAAGTAGCTAATTGAATCGTATTTACACCTTCAGTCAATTGAACTACTTTGTTTTGGTTATAAGCCATGTTGAAGCTTGCATTCCAACTAAAGTTTTTGGTTTTTACCAAAGAACCCGTCAACAATAATTCGATACCTGAGTTGTCTACTTGTCCAACGTTAACGTAGGTATTTTGATAACCACTTGTTCCTGAAATAGCAGTTTTTACAATATCATTAGTAGTACGACGCAAGTAATAAGTCAAATCTACTCCTAAGCGATTATTGAATAATTTGGTATCAAGACCTGCTTCCCAAGTGGTTGAGGTAAATGGCTTTAAACTTGGGTTGTTAAGAAGATACTCGCCATTAGTCATTGTGATTTGTTGCAATGGCTGTCCGCTACTTGTTACCATACTATAGCTTTGATTCAAGGTATATGGGTCTGGTACACCACCACCTACTTGAGCCCAAGAAGCTCTCAATTTAGCATAGTTGACAAAAGACGGCATTTCTGTAGCTTGTGATAATACAAAGCTGGTTCCTACTGCTGGATAAAGAATTGTATTGTTTTTGATACCCAATGTAGAGAACCAATCCTGACGAGCTGAAGCATTTAAAAACAAGACACCTTTGTAATCAAGGTCTAACGAGCCAAATACCGAGTTTGTCGCCAAACGTTGTGTTACTGGACGAGTCGTAGCTGTAGTCAGGTTGGTAAAGCTGTAAAAGTTTGGAATAATGAATTGTGTACCGTTAGTATAAATTTCAGAACGTTCGAAAGAGCGTTGGTTGCCACCTAACATCGCATTCATGTGAACTGGACCTAAATCGGTATTGTAGTTTACAGTCAACATAGAGTTGTTTTCTGTAACTGTCGATTTGATACCTTGATATTCACCTGCTGCGTTTGTAGTATAAACTGTTCCAGTTGGGATAATACCTGTAAAGTCATAGCTATAGAAGTCGCGGCTGATATTACCTTTTACAAAAAGGTTTTTCAAAATATCATACTTCAAACCAAACTGACCAATAAAGCGGTTTTTGGTATCATCATTTCTAAATTTATTAACAACAAAGTAAGAATTGGAAGCATAAGGAGTTTCGTTCCATTGAACTTCGCGACCCGTTGCGTCATAGCCTGGATCCATCCAACGAATATCTACTGTGTTGGCAATCATGTAGTTTGCCCAGTTAGGGTTACCTGGTGCATCACCAGCACTCGGACGGTTGTGCGCTTTTTCTAAGTTATATTGTGCCAAAGCCTCCATCGAAATACGTTCACCTAATTTAGCATTAATGCTTAGGTTGGCTACTTTACGATTGAAGGTAGAATTTGGCAATACACTCTTGTTATTGATGTCTGCTACTGATGCTCTAAAGTTCAAGGCTTCAGTACCACCACTAAATGAAATGGTATTACTCAAAGTCGAACCTGTACGGTAAAAGTTCTTAATATTGTTTTGTTGTGGAGAATAAGGATGTTCTTTTCCGTCAAAAGCAATATAAGGCTGTCCGTCCATTTTGGCACCCCACGAACGACGCCCCCAGCTTACGGCTTGCGCTTGTGAAGTTGGTTTTACGCCACCGTCTCCTTGACCGTACATATATTGCCAGTCAGTAAAGTCAACGACATCGTCGATTGTAGCAGTAGCATTGTATTCTACACCAATACCTTTACGGACTGTACCTTTTTTCGTAGTAATCAAAATAACACCGTTGGCAGCACGTGAACCATACAAGGCTGCTGCTGTACCACCTTTCAAGACTGAGATACTTTCAATATCGTCAGGGTTGATACCACCAATACCATCACCACGGTCAACGTTGTGACCACTACCACCTGTGGTTGGGCTACCGCCTGGTGTACTATTGTCAATTGGCATACCATTGATTACATACAAAGGTTGGTTATCGCCTGATAATGAGCCATTACCACGAATTACCACTCTACTCGAACCACCCGCACCTGTTGCCAAACTTGTTGCGTTTACCCCAGCAATTTTACCAGAAAGAGCATTGGCTAAGTTGGTTTCACGAGCTTGAGTAAATTCGCTACCACTTACTTCTGTTACTGAGTAGGCAAGTGCTTTTTTGTCTTTTTTCACACCCAAAGCAGTTACTACTACTTCTTGGATGTTTTGTACACTTTCTTTTAAAGTAACTGATACAGCAGTTTGATTAGCCGAAAGTTCTACTGTTTGCGGTTCGTATCCAACCATCGATACGACCAACGTAATACTTGTAATGTTATCAGGAATTCCCAATTTGAATTTTCCTGAAGCATCTGTCGAAGTACCAATTTTGGGATTTCCTTTTACAAAAACAGAGGCTCCAATAATTGGGCTGCCATCTTTGGCAGAGGTAATCACACCAGACACTGGAACTGTGCCAAGTACGTTGAAAGTAATATTGCTCTTATGAGCCAGACGGAGCTCTGCAAGCTCGGTTGCGTAACCTTGAAAGGTCATACTTCCTAGCACAGATAGCCACAGCAACCTTTGTGAGCGAGGTAATAGTCGAGTTTTCATCATAGCTTGTTTAGTTGGAGATTTGGGTTTTGCAAAATTTGCAAGTTTTATTGCGCTATTTGTTTACAAACTTAACATAAATTTTAAATAAACCTGCATTTGTTGCAATTAAATTCTGCAAATTTTTCAAATACTGAGTATTTATTCTCAATTATTGCAAATTTTGAATACTTTACCACTTCTAATAAGGATATAGAAACTTGGTCTTTTTGCTATATTTGCAAACCATAACCAACAACCTTCCTTGAATATGTCAGTTAACCTCCTCAAAAAAGAACGAAAAGATTTAATACTGAAGGAAATCAATGTTCATACCCGTGTAACATTCGCAGAGCTAGTGGATGTATTAAATGTTTCGGAAGATACCATTCGGAGAGATTTGAATGAGTTGGCCGAGGAGGGAGAGATTATAAAAATTAGAGGAGGTGCAATGTCAAAAGCCTATCATTATTCTTCTCAAGTAAAAGAAACCTATGCACACAACTCCAAACAAGAGATTGCTAGAAAAGCATTGGGGTTGTTGAAAGAAGGTATGTTGGTGCTCGTAGGCGGAGGAACTACCATTAGGGAGTTGGTCAAGCTCATTCCTGATACGCTTCGTATCACATTTATGACCGTGAATCCTTTGACTGCAGTAGAGTTGTTGGATAAACCTAATGTTGACATTATTATGGTGGGTGGTCAATTATCACGTTATAGTCAGATGGCAGTAGGAGGTGAGGTACATCAGCGTTTATCCGAAATGCGTGCAGATTTATGTATTATGGGAAGTAACGCTATTGATACACAAGGTGGATTTACAGATTCAGACTGGGAAACGGTATTGGTAAAAAAGGCGATGATTAAGGCCTCTAAAAAAGTGGCAGTGTTATCTATTGCTGAAAAATTAGATTCGGTCATGAAGATGAAAATTGCAGATTTATCAGAAATCAACTACTTGGTGACCGACCTAGACCCCAACGATGCCAAATTAGGACCTTATCAAAATAAAGGAGCAACCCTTTTGTAAGAAAAGAAGTAATATTCTCCAGCTATTCATCAAAAAAGCGGTTGGAAATTGATTTTCGACCGCTTTTTTGATAGTATTATGCTATGATTG
This sequence comes from Flectobacillus rivi, assembly GCF_030056655.1. NCBI lineage: Bacteria > Pseudomonadati > Bacteroidota > Cytophagia > Cytophagales > Flectobacillaceae > Flectobacillus > Flectobacillus rivi. The sequence continues at coordinate 321,650 of NZ_JASHIE010000002.1, read as the reverse complement.
ACTCTGCTTTAGACGCAAAGCATTGCGTCTCTACAAATTAAAAAATAATAACTCAGTTAGGGATGAATCATGTTTATATCTGTAAGCATATTGCCATAAAAATGAAAAAGTTTGTATCGACTTTACTGAAATCCTGTTGTTTAAGCCGTAGGCGAGTTTAGGATTTCTTGACTTTCTTTTGTTACTTTTCTTGTGTCAAGACAAGAAAAGTAAGGAGTGGCGAACAGAAATTTTGTTCTTATAACAAATACAGAATAAATTTTTAAACATACTTATAAGTAAAACTACACGTTCTCCACCTTGGATTCAATCTTCTCTTTTACTTGTTTCAAGTTCTCCAATAAATGTTCACGCATTTGCACAAACTGCATAATTTCGGTGTGATTCTCCGAATATTTTAAGTTAGGGAAAAATAGTGATGGAAATAAAATAAACTCATGTAGCTGTGATTCAGGTTTTTTCCCTTGCTTTTTTACCGAAAGGGTAATTTTGGGAGCATTAAAATCACGATGTTGACTCGAAGAATCGATATGAATAGATTCGATATGTTCGAAAGGAATTTCTTTGGTAGAGGTTACTGATGTTCCAACGGTGTGAATGTGATATAGCTTCTGGTCTGAAAGTGCTACGTAAACAGCTCTCTTCTTTTTGAAAATACCGTTGATACTATCTCGTAAGTTTTGCAAACCTGACAATTGTGGATATTGTACCGATACTAGGGCATGAATAGGAGCACTAATTGAGTTACTAATGTGTGAAAACGAATCTAATACCTGAAATCTTTTAGCCATGTGAATATGTATGATTTATTAGGGTTGATTGTAAACGAAGTAAGTAATTCCCGAATGTTTGCGATTAGATGAAACCTCTCATTAAGAATGAATATCAAAACAACGGACAATTCAACTGATTTATGATAGTCAAATGAAAAATAAGGTTAAAATTACAACTAATGTGCCAAAATTAGTCTATCTATTCATAGAAAGAATTGCCATAATATTTATTCCAATAAAATCAATAGAGTACAACAATATCTATAATAATTTAACAGTTTTTAAGAACATATAATCAAAACTAATCTGTATCTTTACGACCATCAACTATAGACTTCTTTAAAAAGCTAGTAAAAAACAGACAATTTTGCGTACCATGAAAGCTTTTCGTTTATTCAAATGGATATTACCGCTAGTGCTATGGACAATAGCAATGAGTGGCTATGCCCATGACGGAAAAGTAAAAGGTAGCTATACTAAGGTAAGCAAGAGTGTTACAAAGTTTAGTAAAAAAAGAACATTTGGTCGTCATTTCGAAGTTGAGAATAATGTACTGCTTGATAACCAAGAAGAAAAAGATGAAAGTTCTGAGCGCTCTCACGGACTGACTTCTACTTCAGATTTATCAAGTATCGAACGTGCTATTATGCAAACATTACAACGTTCGGATGTTCCGTTTGTACCTCATTTATCCTTTTCAAAAAAGTTATTTATGCTTCATTGTGTCTATTTAATTTGAGAATAGCACACTACTCACTCGTTATATTTCCCTAAAAACTGTATTAAAAATCAACATTAGCCCATTGAGGTGCCAACAATGCAAGGACAAGTCCGTATAATCATTATACTGAAAAATTGATTTTGCATTGGTCTAAAAAGCTTAGATTGCTTATGTAATTAAGGCTCGCTAGAGAAGGGTAACTTTGCTTAAGGTGTTGTAAAACAAGTATGTAATGTGGTCTTGAACTACATTAATTCTATACGTACGTAATTTTGCTGACATTCGACTCAAATTTATTGCTTCTGTTTACTTCAATACTCTTTCCTGAATTCGGGCTGATTGTATGAAGCTTTCGCTTTAGAAACTCGTTTTGTTTCTGAATCGATAAGCATATAAGAAATAGTGCTAGTTAGTGTAGGTTTTATATAATAATCTACCTACTTGGTATAAATACCAAGAAAATACTAACAAAATATCGGTGCTTTGCTAAATAATCGAAGGCGTTATTACGTCGGATTTTATAAAAAATGCAAGTCACTCAATATTCGTTGGTTTTGTACTATTGCTTAATGTGTATGCGGGGGCATACATAATTTTTGTCCGTTTCATTTTAATCACTTGACTCAAAATTATGAAATCCTATTTGGTATGGATTTTCGGCTTGATGTGTAGTGCCAATGTGGCTTTGTCTCAAAGCCGTGATACATTGCGCCTAAACATTGACGAGGCCGAACAACAGTTTGTCAAAAACAACCTCACTTTGCTAGCGCAGAAGTATAACATCGAAGCTTCTAAAGCTGCAATCATTCAGGCGAAACTTTTGCCTAATCCTAACATCAACTACGAACAAGGGTTGAATACCATGAAGACAATCGCCAATGATGCGCCTATCGGTGCTTTTGGTGAAAGAACTTTACAGATTCAACAGTTGATTCTATTGGCAGGAAAGCGCAATAAACAAGTCAATGTTGCCAAAATCAATGCTGAAATCACAGATTATCAGTTTTTTGAAATAGCAAGAGGTTTGACCTATCAGTTACATGCTAGTTTTTATACAATACATTATTTGCAAAAAACATTAGCCACGTATGAACAAGAAATAGAAACCCTCAATAAACTTTTGAGTGCTTATTCGGATCAAGTAAATAGAGGTAATGTGCCACAAAAAGAACTGATTCGTTTGCAGTCTTTTTTGGTAAGTCTTGAAACAGAACGTTCCAATATTATTTTGGAAATTACTGATAATCAAGCCATACTTAAAGTGCTTTTGTCTGATACTTCCACCAAAACGGTGCATCCAGTTGTAGATGATAACGCTTTGGAACAAAAAAGTGCAGCAGGCTTACAGCTCAGTGAGTTAATCAACAATGCTACTGATAATCGTTATGACCGTAAGATTCAAGAGGCATCTGTACGATTAGCTTCAGCAGATTTGGCGTTGCAAAAAGCAATGGCAACACCTGATTTGACGATTGGCTATAGTTATGACCGTGCAGGTAGTTATCTCAATAATTACCACGGCTTGACGATTGCGATGGATTTGCCTGTGTTTAACAAAAATCAAGGAAATATCAAGATTGCTGAAAATACGATTCAAGCAAACAAACAAAATTTAGCACAAACCGACGTACAAATTAACAATGACGTTTTGCAAGCTTTGCTTAAAGCACAAGAAGCGGAACGTCTATATAAGACACTTGATAAAAACTATTTGCCAAGCTTTAATAAGTTGATTGATGGGGTAGTGCAAAACTACCAAAAGCGTAATATCACTTTATTAGAGTTTATGGACTTTTTGGAGTCGTATAAAATTACCGTTACGCAAATCAATACACTTCAAAATACAAGAATGCAGACATTCGAAAATCTCAATTTTGTAGTAGGCAAAAAAGTTCTTTAAGATTTAAACAGACATCACAATGAAAAAGCATATAAAGTATCTTTCAATTCTTGCAATCTCAACTTTGGCTACTGCTTGTAGCTCTTCACAGGCAGATAATGAATCAAAAGCAGAGGATCAGCCTTTTGAACTTTCACAACGCCTAAAGCAAGAATTGAGCTTGGCACCAGCAACCTTGGAGCCTATTCAAACACAATTGCAGTTGACAGGCAAAGTAATGCCTTACGAAGATAAACAAGTAAAAGTGTCACCTTTGGTAGATGGTGTTATCGAAAAAATCCATGCTAATTTGGGTGATTTTGTCAACAAAGGACAAACACTTGCTGTAGTTCACTCATCAGAGGTGGCAGACGTTGAAAATCAAACGGTTAGTGCTACTTCAGATTTGCTTTCAGCTCAGAAAAACTTGCAAGTACAAAAAGATATGTACAAAGCAGGTTTGGCATCAGAAAAAGACGTGACTTTTGCTCAAAACGATGTATTGAAAGCTCAAGGGTCATTGAAACGCGCCAAAGAAGTTTCGAGTATTTACAGTGTAAAAAATGCGTTTTATACCTTGAAAGCGCCAATTTCAGGTTATGTAATTGAAAAAAACAATGCCATTTCTGATAAAATGTCTTTCCACGAAGGCGAAACAGGAGCATTTTTTACTATTGCCGATTTATCTCAAATTCAAGTGGTAGCAAACGTGTATGAAGCAGATATTGCGAAAGTACATGTAGGCTCGCAGGTTGAAGTAAAGTTGATTTCATATCCTGACAAAGTAATCAAAGGAGTTGTCAACAAAATGAGTAATGCCCTTGATCCTGAAACTCGTACTTTACAAGTGCGTATCAATATGGCAAACCCTGGCTTTTTGATGAAACCAGAAATGTTTGCGCAAGTAAATGTGAGTTATAGCTCGTCAGATAGAAGTATTGCGATTCCTTCGTCGGCGGTAATTTTTGACCAAAACAAAAATTTTGTGGTTGTTTATAAGGATGCCAAGCATTTGGAAGTAAGAGAAATCCAGATTGCGAAACAAAACTCTAATAAAACTTATGTGATTTCAGGTTTGAAAGAGGGTGAAAATGTAATGAACAAAAACCAATTGTTGGTGTACAACGCATTGGTAAACTAATTCGCAAAGTGAAGTAATGGTGTTTTTCAACTGGAAAAGACTATTCAGCTTATGCAATAAATTGTTCAAAACAGTATTCTTATAAATCACTCATTCGGATGAAAAAGCTATTAGCGTTATCGCTCAAATATAAATTTGCAGTATTCTTTTTTACTGCTGTAGTAGTGATTGGAGGTATTTCGAGTTTTATCAATACCCCAATTGACGCCTTTCCCGATGTTACCAATACTCAGGTGACTATCATTACTCAATGGTCTGGGCGTAGTGCTGAAGAAATTGAAAAATTTGTAACCGCTCCGCTCGAAATCTCGATGAACGGGGTGCAAAAGAAAACTACTGTTCGTTCTACAACGCTATTCGGTTTATCTGTAGTAGTGGTTATGTTCGACGACGGTGTTGACAATAACTTTGCTCGTATTCAAGTCAATAATGCCTTGATGGGCGTTGAACTTCCTGATGGCGTAGAACCTGAAGTACAACCGCCTTATGGACCAACGGGCGAAATCTTCCGTTATACCCTTGAAGGTAAAGGAATGACATCTCGTCGTTTTAAGGAAATTCAAGACTGGGTGATTGACCGTAATTTACGCTCAGTACCAGGCGTGGCTGATATTGTAAGTTTTGGTGGTGAAGTAAAAACGTATGAGATTAGTGTAAATCCTAATTTACTTCAGGACTATAAAATTACTCCCCTAGATGTATTTACAGCTGTTGAGAAAAGTAATATCAACGTTGGAGGTGACGTAATAACCAAAAACAACCAAGCTTATGTGGTTCGTGGGATAGGTTTATTGAAGAATATCCAAGACATTCAAAATATCTTGGTCGATAATATCAATGGCGTACCTGTTTATGTAAAAACGGTTGCAACCGTAACGGAGTCGGCTCTGCCTCGTTTGGGTCAAGTGGGTCGTGGCGAAGACAACGATGCTGTAGAAGGTATTGTGGTAATGCGCAAAGGAGAAAATCCATCGGAAGTAATTCAAAGCTTGAATTTGAAAGTAGAGGAATTAAACTCAAAAATTCTTCCTAATGGTGTAAAAATCAAAACGTTTTATAATCGTCAAACGCTCCTAGATTTTTGTATCGAAACAGTAACGCACAACCTTATAGAAGGGATTGTTTTGGTAACATTAATCGTATTGATTTTCTTGGCTGACTGGCGTGCATCCTTGATTGTATCGATGATTATTCCGTTGGCTTTGCTGTTTGCGTTCTGTTGTCTGAAACTTCTTGGTATGAACGTAAACCTACTTTCATTAGGAGCGGTAGACTTTGGGATTATTATTGATGGTACCGTGGTGGTAGTCGAAGGGCTTATTGTGGTTTTGGCTCATCAAGCGGAGCATGTGGGGATGGAGCGCTTTAATAAATTGGCTAAAATGTCGATTATCAAGCGTACAGGTACGAGCATGGGTAAAGCGATTTTTACCTCAAAAATCATTATTTTGATTGCTTTGCTACCCATTTTTGCCTTCCAAAAAGTAGAAGGTAAAATGTTTACGCCATTGGCTTGGACATTGGGTTCAGCCTTGCTAGGTGCCTTGATTTTTACATTGACTTTGGTGCCTGTGATGGTAAGTATCTTAATGAATAAAAACGTAAGAGAGAAAAGTAATTTCTTAGTCGATGCTGTAATGAAGTATTCGATGAAGCTTTTCAACTACTGTTTTACGCATAAAAGATTTACTTTCATTACCACTGGTATTATTACGGTTGTAGGCTTTTGGACCTTAACTATTCACGGAACAGAGTTCTTGCCTCAACTCAACGAAGGCTCTATTTACGTGCGTGCCACAATGCCACGTAGTATTAGTTTGGACGAGTCTGTGCGTTATGCCAACGATATTCGTAAGGTATTTGAAGGCTTCCCTGAAGTTCGTCAGGTACTTTCGCAGGCAGGTCGCCCGAACGATGGTACTGACCCAACAGGTTTTTATAACGTCGAATTTCACGTAGATATTTATCCACAAAAAGAATGGGCTAGTAAGCTTACCAAAGCGCAGCTGATTGAGAAAATGGAAAACAAATTGAGCATTTTCCAAGGAGTTGTATTTGGTTTCTCGCAACCTATTATGGATAACGTAGAAGAAGCAGTTTCAGGGGTAAAAGGTTCAATTGCCGTAAAAATCTATGGAAATGACTTTGAGTTTTTGGAAGGTGAAGCAGAGAAAGTAGAAAAGGTATTGCGTCGTGTAAAAGGTATCGAGGATTTAGGTATTATCCGTAACCTTGGACAGCCAGAATTGCACATTGAGCTAGACCAACAGAAAATGAACTTCTATGGTGTACAAACAGCCGATGCTGATGCCGTAGTAGCCATGGCGATTGGTGGACAGACTGCCAGTCAGTTGTACGAAGGTGAACGCAAATTTGATATTCGTGTACGTTTCCAATCAGAATTCCGTAAGTCAGAGCAAGAGATTCGCAATTTGATGGTGCCATCTATGAGCGGTACTAAAATACCTATTAAGCAAATCGCAGAGGTAAAAACATTGACAGGTCCAAGTTTGATTTTCCGTGAAGATACCAAGCGTTTTATTGCTGTGAAATTCTCTGTTCGTGGTCGTGATATGGGTAGTACCATTGCCGAAGCACAACAAGAAGTGAAAAAAGTCATTCCTAACCTACCAAAAGGATACGACATGAAATGGAAAGGTGATTTCGAAAACCAACAACGTGCGTCTAAACGATTGGCGCAAGTAGTTCCTATTTCGATGATTGCGATTTTCTTTATCCTCTATGTAATGTTTGGTAGCTTGAGAGATGCAGGTTTGGTATTCTCTAATGTACCCTTTGCGATTATTGGTGGTTCGGTAGCCTTGTTGGTTACGCATACCAATTTCAGTATTTCGGCAGGTATTGGTTTTATTGCCTTGTTTGGTATATGTATTCAAAATGGGGTAATTATGATTGAGGTATTTAAAGAAAACCTCCATAAGAAAATGACCTTGCTCGACTCGATTACTGAAGGAGTCAAATCGAGGGTTCGTCCAGTAATGATGACCGCTATGATGGGTATTTTCGGGATGTTACCAGCCGCTACTTCTTCAGGTATTGGCTCAGAATCTCAAAAGCCTCTTGCAATTGTAGTAATTGGTGGGATGATTGGCGCAACTATATTGACGCTCTTTATTTTCCCATTATTCTACGAAAGAGTGTATAGAAATAAATAGAAATACAGAGATAAGGAAACATTTTCCTTAATCTTCTAAAAATATAACAAGCTTTTAGCTTAAAGACTAAATAATCTATTTGTCTGTTTAGGAATCGCTGCCGGCAATGCTGGCAGTGATTTTTCTTTTTTACAAAACAATATTCCTTTAAAAACTCTAATTTTGTAAGCTTGAATAGGAAATGACTGTAGGCGAGTGGGTACATTCAGAAAATGAATAGCCTAAAGCATAGTGCCGAGCATGTTAATGTCAACATACTTTCTATTCTTGATTAGTATTGTATAAAATTTAAGTGTTATATCTGTAGATACGAATTTGGGAGATTAACAATTCTTCTAAGTCCATAATCAAATAGCAGATATCCAAAATATTATCAACAATACCATCAACCAATTATATCGACCCCAAAATCTAGCAATTACATCAATACCATAATGGCAAGACCTTCAAAGAATACAGATACTGATAATAAACCCGCTAAAAAAGCAAACGAAACACCTCTCGCAAAACAGTATAATCAAATCAAAATCAAATATCCTGGCGCTTTGTTGCTGTTTAGGGTAGGGGATTTTTATGAAACTTTTGGAGAAGATGCCGTTACTGCTTCCAAAATTTTAGGTATTGTTTTGACTCGTCGCAACAACGGTACAGCCGATGACCAATTGGCAGGATTTCCACACCACTCTTTGGATACATATTTGCCTAAATTAGTACGTGCAGGTCAGCGTGTGGCCATTTGCGACCAATTAGAAGACCCTGCTACTGCCAAGGGTATCGTAAAACGTGGGGTTACTGAGCTAGTTACTCCTGGAGTATCCTTCAACGATAACGTGCTTGATGTGAAGCAAAATAACTATTTAGCTTCAATTTCTTTTGCAGGTTTTTCAAAAGATGTTATCGGTATTTCGTTCTTGGACGTGTCTACTGGTGAGTTTTTATGCTCGCAAGGAAGTGCTGCTTATATTGAAAAACTTCTACAGAGTTTTATGCCTTCCGAGGTATTGTATTGTAAAAAATACCGACAAGAGTTTACCCAACTTTTTGGCGACAAGTTCAATACTTTCGCTTTGGAAGAATGGGTGTTTACCTATGATTTTGCCTATCCTTTGTTGATTAACCATTTCAAAACCAATTCGTTAAAAGGATTTGGGGTAGAGACGCTCAATGAAGGCATCATTGCCGCTGGGGTAATTTTACATTATCTCGCTGAGACTGAGCACCGAGAAGTGGGACATATCGTTCGTATCAACCGTTTGGAGGAAGATAAGTATGTATGGCTAGATAAATTTACTATTCGCAACCTTGAGCTTGTTCATCCTCAACAAGAAGGTGGAGTACCTTTGATTAACATCATTGACCAAACCCATACGCCAATGGGTGCACGTTTGTTGCGCAAGTGGTTGGTGTTGCCACTTAAAGAAAAGTCTTTGATTCAGGAAAGATTAAATACCGTAGCATTTTTCAAAAAACATCTTGAACTAAGAGAGACGCTACAACAACATCTTAAGCAGATTGGTGACTTAGAACGATTGATTTCGAAGGTGGCGGTACGTCGCATCAATCCTCGTGAGATGTTGCAATTGAAAAAAGCCTTGTCACATATCGAACCAATCAAAGGGCATATCCAAGAGGCACTTTTGGATTTTGGTAATGATTTGGGAGCTGACGTTCTCAAACGCTATGCTGACCAGTTGAACCCTTGTCATTTTTTACTAGAAAAAATCCAGAAAGAACTCCGTGACGAAGTACCTATTGTCACCAATCAAGGGAATATGATTCGTGAGGGCGTCGATGAAGATTTAGATGCTTTATTGAAGGTGGCCTATTCTGGAAAAGACTTTTTGATAAAATTACAAAACCGCGAAATTGAGCGTACTGGTATTACTTCACTGAAGATTTCCTTTAATAAGGTATTTGGATATTATTTGGAAGTGACCAATTCGCATAAAGATAAAGTGCCTGTTGATTGGATTCGTAAACAAACTTTGGTAAACGCTGAGCGTTATATCACGCCAGAACTAAAGGAATACGAAGAAACAATTATAGGAGCTGAAGATAAAATCTTTGTCATCGAACAGCGTATTTTCAATGATTTGGTAAACGTAGCTAATGAATATGTCTTGCAAATTCAACAAAATGCAAGAATGATAGCCGTATTGGATGTGCTGACCAACTTTGCAAAAGTGGCAGAGAAAAATAATTATACGCAACCTAATGTAACTGATACTAAAATCCTCGAAATCAAAGAAGGGCGCCACCCAGTAATTGAACAGCAATTGCCATTGGGCGAAGCATACGTGCCAAACGATTTGCATTTGGACGATGCCGAACAACAGATTATTATCATTACAGGACCAAACATGGCGGGTAAGTCTGCCTTGTTGCGCCAAACAGCCTTGATTGTATTAATGGCACAAATTGGTTGTTTTGTCCCTGCTCAAGCAGCCGAAATTGGGATTGTCGATAAGGTATTTACCCGTGTAGGAGCCAGCGATAACTTGAGTAAAGGTGAGTCTACCTTTATGGTTGAAATGACCGAAACGGCAAGCATTTTGAATAATCTTTCGGACAGAAGCTTAGTCTTGATGGACGAAATTGGACGTGGTACAAGTACTTATGATGGGGTATCTATTGCTTGGGCTATTGCCGAATATTTGCATAATCACTCGCATTTCAGACCCAAAACGCTATTTGCTACGCACTATCACGAACTCAATGAGTTGACCACAGACTTTAAACGTATCAAAAACTTCAATGTTTCGGTAAAAGAAGTAGGCAACAAAATCATCTTTATGCGTAAGTTGATGGAAGGTGGTTCAGAGCACAGTTTTGGTATTCATGTAGCGCAATTGGCAGGTATGCCTGTGAGTGTAGTACATCGTGCCAACGAAATTTTGGCGGAATTAGAACGCAATCGTTCCAAAGAACAGCATCGCACTACCATAAAAGAGATGCCAAAACAGAATTATCAAATGAATATTTTTGAAGCAAGTAATCCAAAACTTGAAAAAATACAGGAAGCTCTTAAGAAATTAGATGTCAATACGCTCTCTCCAATAGAAGCCTTGCTGAAATTGAATGAGTTTAAAAAGATGTTAGAGTAGGGGGCAGCATAAAATTTCAAATGATTTTGCCGTTTTTAAAGCTCCGTAGGAGCGTCAGTATGGTAGAATAATTCTTTAAGAAAACCTTCTCTGAGCGCCGTAGGTGCGAAAGAAAGCAGATTATTTTGCAGTCTTTCGCACCTACGGCGCTCTGTAATGCCAGAGTAGAATGATTCTTTACTACCAAACTGTCGCTCCTACGGAGCTAAAGTAAATGATAGGTTTCTGAAAAATTACTAGTTCAAAACTTAGTCTTGGACTTATTTTTTTAACAGTTTATAAACTGACTAAAGAGCTCATTCCCTCAATCACTCAATATGTTATCCCCCACTTTTGTAATGAAACTTTTCTAACCTAACTTAATAGACAATTTCAAAATAAACCACATCGTTACCTTTAAAACAAACTCACAACACTATGCTCAAATACACATTAATTTTGCTTTTTTCTATCTTTCAAATTACACAATCAAATGCCCAAAGTGTTATCGTTTGGAGCGGAGAAAGTCCATTGAAAATCAGTGATTTTATGGCGAAGTCACCATCGAATAGTGGTAATTTATATGGATGTCAAGCCAGTTGCAGTATCGATTTTGGATTTCGTATGAGCGCAGCCTCGTTTATGTTGACCAAGAATTTTAATAATAAAGTTAAAGCAGTTTTTACTAGAAATACCTCTTACTTAGTGGCAAATACGGAGGAACAAAAACAGCAGTTGGTGGCCTATTCACAGTGTATTTTTGATGTGACAGAATTGTATGCTCGTAAATTTAGAAAGCGCTTATTTGAAGAGAAAAAAGCCTTTTCAAATAGCGAGTTTTACGCCAATGTCCAAGAAGAACTCCAAAAAGAACTTCAAGCGCGTGAAAACTACATTCAAACCGCAACCAAGCTAGGACAAAACACCGAAGAGTTGACTAAAATCAGAACGCAAGTACTAGCCGAAATTGCTGAACTTTCGGATTATTGTTACGACTGTAAGCCCAAGAAATAGTAGAAATGCTGCTAATTAAGAGACGCGAGGCATTGCGTCTCTATATAAATACTCCTTCATAAATTTTTCATATAGAATTAAACCAAGGTAATGGTTGAAAAATGTAAATTTGAGTTAGGCGAATACGCAAAGCCTCAAATTATACTTGTATGAAAATCGATGCATACCAAATATCGGAAGTCTTTAACCTCAAGAAGTTTAAACAAGACTATACCAGCGAACCTTCCCTTTACAACAATTCAGAATTATTCTATAAGCGTGAAGACGATACCTATATCTATTTATTGAGTTATGGATTAGTAGTTTTTGCGGGTGTGGGTGATTTGGAGAAAAGTGAATTTTTGAAATTTATCAAAAACTACGCAGAAGGACTCATTGAAGAAAAGTTTGAAGATGATTTTATCGTCCAGACAGACCCTTCAATTTCGGTTGTTCTCAAACATAACTCTATCACCGTATCTGAGCTTACAGATGATTCTATCCGTATCATTATGCTCAATATTGGTCAGTCTGTGGCATTGGATTATTATGAGGCGTTGACTTATAAAATTGCCACCAGCACTAAGCAAATGACCGATGAATTAGAGCATCATGGGCGTCTCAAAAGCTCCCAAAGTGAACTCCTGAAGTTTATTGGCAAAACCATCAATATCAAAAATAGTATTATCGATAACCTCTACATCTTTGACTCTCCCGAAGAGGCTTGGGAAAATGAACATCTAGAACGCATAGACAAGGGCTTAAAAAAGACATTCGACCTCAAAATGCGCTATCAAGACATTGAATACAAACTCAAAATCGTTCAGGAAAACCTTACCCTTTTCATGGAGCTAGTGCAAAATCGAGAAAGCACCCGCCTCGAATGGGTTATCATTATCTTGATTTTGATAGAAGTGTTTGACTTGATATTTACGAAGATATTTTAGGTGTTAAAGTAATAAAAGCAAAAGGGACAAAGTGTTTAAATGCTTTGTCCCTTTATTATTTTAGAGTTATTGACCGTATAATAAGCATTATTAAATTTTGTTAGGGACAGATAATGAAAATTTATATTTTTCAATGATATTATATATCTTTAAGCATGGCAAAACATAGATTTTTTCTTTAATAGATGACCTAAAACATTATTTGAAAAGAATTTAGAAATTTTAAGATTTAAGGGTACATCTGTAATAATGAATTATTTTGCTGCCAAAGCTATTTTGTAAATAAAGAAAACTTTGTAGCTAAACCTCAAATAATGTATGTAATTTTATATTAGTTGAAAATTACTATTTAAGAGTTGTAATTTTTTGATTAACAAAAATCTTTGATTTTGGTAAAGATATAGTGAAAAGTCTAAATTTATTAAAATAGATAAAACACTACACTTTATATATTTAATATTTTAGGTAAAATTAAAATGAGCATAGAACAAGGACTTAACACAAGACTTAAAAGCGACAAGCAAGTTGAAAGCCAACAATGGTTTCAAAAGCTTATTCAGACAGACCAGTATGTTGGTGATATCTACTCTATTAATTATGAAACAGCAAGGGTAATCATTCACGACTTTTATAGAGAAAAAGTTGGAGGAATACCAAGTTTAAGTTTTCTAATTGCAACAAGGGTTGATCCAAGCAAGGCAGACATAGACTTTAAAAAGGAAGATACTTCATTTGTTCTTCTACGGGTAATGGACGCAGCCGCTTTGCCGCAAGATAAAGAAGCAGAAAGAATAAGAGTTGAAACTGCACAAAGAATAAGTGGAGAAACAGAAAAACATTGGGATGATGCAGGGTCAATGGACTTGCGGACAAAAAATATTCTTGGTTTTGCAGGTGTTCAATGCCGAATTATAGGCACATTCTTTCTTGAAGAAAACGGACACAATGGAGAAAAACCTCTAAACCTAAAATTTGGAAGTGATATTTCTAATTATTACCCTAACAGGGGGTTGAAAGTTTATAAACCAAATGATAAAGCACTTGAACATATAGTTAATTACGCTGATCCGTCAAGTATTCTAGCTCACACAGAGAAATACGGAAATACAGAAAGAGTAAAGCTTGGGTTCGTTCGATATGCTTCGACAAATCGCAAGTATCAGGCAATAGATGATGTTCCAGTTTACATATATCCCGCGGACTTACTTTCTCAGAAATCTGCATTGTTCGGTATGACTAGAACGGGTAAATCAAACACCACTAAAATTATCGCGAAGTCAGTATTTGAATTACGAACAAATGAAAATCCAAACGATAGACCACTACGAATAGGGCAAATTATTTTTGACCCAAATGGTGAGTATGCAAATGAAAATGTTCAGGATAATAATTCTGCACTAAAAAATGTTTGGCAACTTTTGCCAAATGGAGTAAAGGCAAACGAAGTTGTTACCTATGGGATTACGAGACATCCAAATGACCCTGAGAGAACCTTAATGCTTTTGAACTTCTTTGAAACAAGTAATACACAGATTGGAAAAAGTATAATTGATAGCATTTTATCAGAAGATAGCACTAATTACATCAAACAATTTTGCCAAGTAAGCTTTGACGAACCTGACCCAAATGACCGTAGTGCAACTACACGTTATAACAGACGGTTATTAGCCTATCGTTCAGTATTAGCTAGAGCAGGTTTTCAAGTTCCATCAAGTTTAAGGGCAAGCACACGGGGGCTATTTAATCAAGATTTGATTACTGCCCTTCAAACGGGAAGAAATAATAATCCCCCAACCCCTGAGTATGTTTCAGCAGCACAAGTATTCTCAAATCCAAACCCTGCGTGGGGACAACTTGCTAATGCTTTTGAAGCATTAGATAAATTCATTCGAGACAGCAGTAGCAATTACACAACATTTGAAAATGCTTATGTAAGTCGTCCCAATGGCTCAGGCGACAGATGGGCCGATGAAGATTTGAAAAAAATCATTGGTATTTTTCAATATCCTAACGGAACTAGAAAAATCGGTAAAGCGGCAGAACAACATAGTGCAGACACAACAAGTGATTATGCTGAAGATATTTACAACCACCTTGTTCAAGGTAAATTGGTAATAATTGACCAATCAAGTGGTGAACCCGAACTCAACAAATCTTCTGCAACCAGAATAATGACAAAGATTTTCAAAGAAAATCAAAGAAAATTTGTTCAAGGGGAAACTAACATTTCTGAAATTTTGGTATATGTAGAAGAAGCACACAATATTTTGCCTGCAGGCAACGATTTAGACTTGTCAGACATTTGGGTTAGGACGGCAAAAGAAGGTTCTAAGTATCGCATCGGAATGGTTTATGCAACACAAGAAGTGAGCAGTATTCAAAAGAACATTCTGAAAAACACTGCCAATTGGTTTATTAGCCACTTGAACAACACTGATGAGACTAAAGAACTATGTAAGTATTATGACTTTGCAGACTTTGAACCATCTATAAGACGAGCACAAGACAAAGGATTTTTAAGAGTAAAAACATTAAGTAACCTATTTGTCATTCCTGTCCAGGTTGATAAGTTTGAAGTTTAAAACACTATCATTATGAGTTTTGAAGGAGAATTTGCCAGTTATGAGCCTTTGAGGCGGTTACTTGATAGTGAAAAAGTTAAAGCACTTCAAAACCGACTTAAAATAAGGCAACAAGAAGAAACAGAAGACTTTGAAGGTGCAATAGTCAATAAATCGGATTTGACTGAAAGCACTTTGCAACCTGATTTAGTTCTTGCCATTGATGGAAGCTATTTAGCTTCAAAAGCAGAAAATGGATTTCCAGGAGCTGAGTTTGGCTATGTAACAGTTGCTTCCGTATTAATCGACTTAAAGTTAATTGGAGAGCTAGAAAAAAAGGAATTTGTTGAACCAAAAAAATTTCGTGAAACAGAGAAGGCATCAACTATTGATAGTGTTTTTCCTGGCTGTAACGTAATTCTTGATGAAGAAAAAGATGCAAAAGCTTCTTTAAGGAGAGCATTGTTTGAAGAGCTAAAAAGTAACACTATTTTTACTGATGGAGAAACTTTGCTTGAAACATACGAACATCTTTTCAAGATAAAGCGTGAACATTTTAAGGAAAAGAATTTACCAAGGAGCCCAATCGAAGGAATTGAAGAAGAAATGACTTATGATTATGGGGAATATATTTGTCCTCATTCAGGTGAGTCACTTTTCTCAACTGATGCTTTGCGTTTGCACGAACTAATGAACACTGGAGGTAGTAATGGTGAAATGTTTGGACAAATTATGTCTACACTTGAAAAACTCTGGCTTGTTCACATTCTAAGAGCATTTGAAAGGAAAGGTTGGTTAGCAACACTTCGGAGAGTTGCTTTTGTAATGGATGGCCCTCTAGCTGTTTTCAGTACATCATCTTGGCTGACAAAAGTTATTAGCTACGAGTTAAGTAGACTGAATGACCTTCAAAAGAAGACGAACGGACAAGATCTTTTAATTATTGGAATTGAAAAATCAGGAACATTTTTTAACCACTTCATAGAGATAGATACCACCAAAGACGGGGTAACTGATAAATTTCCAAAACAATCTGCCTTGCTTTTAAATGACAATTATATAAAACGTAATATCATTTTTTCTGAAAGTACTAAACCGTATGGACAAGACACTTATTTTGGAAGAAAGCTTTTTTATAAAGCTGCGTCGGGTCAAAAAATTGTTCCAGTTGTAGCATGCTTTGATGACTATCAACGAAACATAGATACGGCATATATCAACCAATTTACAAGATTAGCTGATGTATTAAATTTGCTTGATCAACTTGTGTCTAACAGGTACCCAAATTCTATTTCACCATTAGTTTCAGCACACGCAGAAGCTGCAATTCCGTTGAATTTAGGTAGACGTATTTTTGAAGACATAGCAAATGAAATTAAAAAGAAATCAAGAGAATGATAACAAAGGAAAAAATATTAAAAGGTTTTGAAACAGCTGAAGCACGATGGGCAAGATTTGGACCATACTATGCTATGTTTCCTTTGGAATTTGCATTTGATGTAGTTGAGAAATATTCAGAGAAAGGCGATTATATCATTGACCCTTTTGCAGGCAGATGCAGCAGCATTTATGCTGGTGGTGTTTTAGGAAGAAATAGTTTAGGAATTGAAATAAATCCTGTTGGTTGGTTGTATGGAACTGTAAAACTTCAGCCAGCAGAGAAGGAGGAGGTTATAGACCGACTTCTTGAAATTTATGGAAAGAGGAATTATTACAATCGAGCTATTCAGCGAATGCCTGAGTTTTATCGCATTTGCTATTGTGATGAAGTTCTTAAATTCCTTTTAGCTGCCCGAAACCACTTAGATTGGAAGAATGATAGTGTTGATGCTACCTTGATGTCAATACTTCTCATTTACCTTCATGCAAAACTTGGAGAAGGACTTTCTAATCAGATGAGAATGACAAAATCTATGGGGATGAATTACTCAGTTCAGTGGTGGAAGAAAAATAAGATGACCACACCTCCTGAAATAAATCCTTGCGATTTTATTCTCAAAAAAATTAAGTGGCGTTATGAGAAAGGTAAGCCTAAAGTTACTGAAAGTGCCGTTGTATTTGGAGATAGTTCAAATGAATTAGTGAACATTGCAGAACGAGCAGTAGGTAACGATTTAAGGTTTTCATTGTTATTCACCTCACCACCTTATTGTTCAATTACAGATTATCACGCTGACCAATGGTTACGCCTGTGGCTTTTAGGTGGTTCTGAAAACCCACAATCACTAAAGGACAAACACAAAGGACGATTTGTTAATAAGCAAGAATATTACGAGTTGCTAGATAATGTATTTGGTCTGTGCTCTAAATTAATGAAAGTAAAAAGTACTGTTTACGTTAGAACAGACAAACGAGAATTTACATTTAAATCAACTCTTGAAATATTGAAAAAGCATTTTCCTTTTCACAAGGTTAAAATAGTAGAAAAACCATTGTCTGAGAATACAAAAACACAAACAAAACTCTATGGTGATAAGACCTTAAAGCCTGGGGAGGTAGATATTATTCTAACTAGAGAATCTTAATTGATATTTGTTAATAAAGTTCAAAGGAGACTACCACACAACCCATCTCTCAACTCTGTAGTCTCCTTTTTTCTCCTCAACCAACTATTTGACTTAAACCTCGACTGTAACGTTCGAGAATTTTAATGATTTATCTTCGTCCAATTCCATCATCACAATAGAATCTTTGCTTACGTAATGTCCAAGAATTTGTTTTGACAGTTCGTTCAAAATTCTTCTTTGCAATACACGCTTGAGTGGACGAGCTCCCATGGTTGGGTCATAACCTTCTTCAGCTAAGAATGTCAAGGCTTCGTCGGTAGCTTCCAGAGTGATACCCTGCTCTTTCAAACGGTCTTGGATTTGTTTGAACTGTATTTCAACAATCTTATGAAGGTTGTTTTTAGAAAGTGGCTCAAACATTACAATTTCATCCACACGGTTCAAAAACTCTGGACGAACCACTTGTTTCAATAAGCTCATGACTTCTTCTTTGGCTTTTTCCAAGATGATATGGTCATTCCAGCCTTCCATTTCTGCCAATTTTTCTTGAATAATATGACTACCAATGTTTGAAGTCATAATGATAATTGTATTCTTGAAATTGGCAATGCGGCCTTTATTGTCGGTCAAACGACCATCGTCTAGTACTTGCAAAAGGATATTCCAAACGTCTGGGTGTGCTTTCTCAATTTCATCGAGCAAAATTACACTGTAAGGTTTACGACGCACTGCTTCGGTCAACTGACCACCTTCATCATAACCTACGTATCCTGGAGGTGCTCCAATCAAACGGCTTACCGCATGACGTTCTTGGTACTCAGACATATCGATTCTGACCATCGCATTTTCATCGTTGAATAGATAATCAGCAAGTGATTTGGCTAATTCGGTCTTACCAACCCCTGTTGTACCCAAGAAAATAAATGAACCAATCGGGCGGCGAGGGTCTTGCATACCAGCGCGTGAACGACGCACTGCATCTGAAATAGCCTCAATCGCTTCCTCTTGTCCAGCTACACGTTTGCCTAGTTCTTCTTCCATGTGCAAGAGTTTTTCTTGCTCGGCACGCATCATTTTCGATACTGGAATGCCTGTCCATTTCGCTACAACTTCGGCAATATTCTCAGCTGTTACCTCTTCCTGAAGCATGGTGTTTTCTTCTACTTTCGGTGTTTGTAGCTCTTTGAGCTTGTTTTCCGCCTCAAGCAATTTACCATATCTTATCTCTGCTACCTTACCATAATCGCCAGAACGTTCTGCTTGCTCTGCCTCTAATTTCAAGCGATCAATATCTTCCTTGATTTTGCGAACATTATCGAGCACCGATTTTTCGGATTGCCATTTGGCCATCAAACCAGACTTTTTCTCAGTCAATTCTGCCAATTCACGACTGATAATGGTTTCACGCTCTTTATTATTTTCACGACGAATCGCTTCTCTTTCAATTTCGAGTTGCATGATACGGCGTTGTAAGTCGTCAATTTCTTCAGGAACAGAATCAATTTCCATACGCATTTTTGCAGCTGCTTCGTCCATCAAGTCGATGGCTTTATCAGGTAAAAAGCGATCTGAAATATAGCGGTTTGACAGCTCAACCGCTGCAATTACTGCATCGTCCTGAATGCGTACTCCGTGGTGAAGTTCATATTTTTCTTTGATACCTCTCAAGATAGAAATGGCATCTGTCACATCTGGCTCACCAACGTTTACGGCTTGGAAACGACGTTCGAGTGCTTTGTCTTTCTCGATATATTTTTGGTATTCCTTGAGCGTAGTCGCACCAATCGCATGCAATTCGCCACGTGCCAAAGCTGGTTTGAGCAAATTGGCCGCATCCATAGCACTATCGCCACCGCCTCCTGCGCCAATCAAGGTATGTATTTCATCAATAAACATGATGATTTCACCCTCTGCGTCGGTTACCTCTTTAATAACAGCCTTCAAACGCTCTTCAAACTCACCCTTGTATTTGGCCCCCGCAATCAACAAGCCCATGTCTAGGGTATAAATCGTTTTGCTACGAAGGTTTTCGGGTACGTCGCCCAATACGATTCTTTGTGCTAAACCTTCTACGATAGCGGTTTTACCTACGCCAGGCTCACCAATCAACATGGGGTTGTTTTTGGTACGGCGAGAAAGAATCTGTAAAACACGACGAATTTCTTCGTCACGACCAATCACTGGGTCGATTTTTCCTGATTTGGCTAATTCATTTAGGTTACGAGCATATCGTTCTAATGAACGATAGGTTGCTTCTGCATTTTGGTCTTTCACGTTGGTGTTACCTCTAAGTTCTTTAATCGCTGATTTGAGTGTATTTTCTTTGAAGCCGCTATCTTTCAATAAAGTAGCTACTGAATCTTTTCCTAAAAATAAGCCCATCAAAAGTAGTTCTACACTGACAAACTCATCCTCAAAATCTTTCAATAAGTTTTCGGCTTTTGTCAGAGCAGCGGCGGCGTCATTGGCCAAATAAGGTTGTCCGCCTGATACTTTTGGATAGGAGTTAACAATACTTTCAAGTTTGGCCAATAGGATATTTTCATTCACACCCATTTTCTTCAACAAAAAGCCCGAAGTATTGCCGTCTTCTTCAAGAATAGCTTTCAGCAAGTGCCCCGCTTCGATGGCCTGCTGACCATTACCCGAGGCAATCGTAGCTGCCTGCTGGATAATCTCCTGGGTTTTGGTGGTGTATTTATTAAAGTTCATATCAGTAGTTTTGTTTTGTCCTGATTTGTTTCATTTGCTAATTATTTATCAAATATGAATCCAATCCGTATAATCGGAAAAAATGTCTTATTTTGAATGATTTAGGGAATTTTTATCAGTCAAAATTTCAGTAGAATACCTCCAAATCAGCATTTATAATGTCATATTGTCTTTAGATTTGTAGAGGAATAAATTTTAGTATTAATGCTGAATTGCGATTGTATTTTGTAATATCTGTATTTTACAATAAAAATTTACTAACTGTTATTTGGCAAGATTACTCATGATTATAAGCACTGGTAATTAATTGAAAAGTTACATTCACAATTCACCATTCGCTCATTCATAATTAAACATTATCACTAAATCATTCATTCACAATTAATCATCATGCAACTCAGAAAATTTCAAACAGAACTTATTAGTGAAATCGGTCTTGGTACTTGGCAGCTAGGTAGTGCCGATTGGGGAAATGTAACTGAAGAGTCCGCCTTCGAAATCCTCAATCGCTTTGTGGATTTAGGAGGTAACTTTATCGACACAGCCGATGTATATGGTGGCGGTATTAGTGAGCAAGTTATTGGCAAGTTTTTGAAAACTCGTTCTGAAACACTGTATGTAGCGACCAAACTCGGAAGAAGAGGAGATAATGGAAACGGTTGGCCACAAAATTTTACGTATGAAGCCATTAGACGCCATGTAGAAGAATCTCTTCAAAATCTTCAATTAGAGCAGTTGTATTTGGAACAATTACACTGTATCCCAACCGAAGAATTGCAAAAAGGTGATGTTTTTGACTCATTAAGAAAACTGCAAGACGAAGGTTTAATTAAATATTGGGGGGTAAGCGTCGAGACGGCTGAGGAGGCTCTTATTTGTTTGGAGCAGGAAGGTTTGGCTTCTTTACAAATTATCTTTAATCTATTCCGTCAACATTTGGCAGACGAAATCTTTGCGAAGGCTCAAGAAAAAGGCGTTTCATTAATCGTTCGAGTTCCGTTAGCGAGTGGCCTATTGAGTGGAAAATATACCAAGGACACGACTTTTGCTACTACTGACCATCGTAATTATAATGCCAATGGGGAGTTTTTCAATGTTGGTGAAACATTTTCAGGAGTGGCTTTTGAACAAGGTGTAGAATTTGCTCAGAGCCTAGGAAATCTTATGCCAGATGAGCGTTTGGCACAATGGTCGTTGCGCTGGATTTTGGATCATCCAGCAGTTACCACGGTTATTCCTGGCGCTACCAAAATCCCGCAGGTAGAGTCAAACGTAAGTTCAAGCGATTTACAACCTTTATCTGCCGAAATTCATACAGCTTTGAGAGAGGTATATGATACCCAAATTAAGCCTGCGATTCGTGGCAAATACTAATGAAATAGCCTATGTAAATTTGTTAATATTTGTTAAAATTGGCTTTTTAGAAATATTTTTTTTAGAAAAAATAAGAGATTCTTATCGTAGAAAAAGAGTTGGTAAGATTTCTTTAAAAAGTGGGCTATCTCGACAGATAGCCCACTTTTTTGTACTAATCTAAGAAGTGTTACAAATTGAAAAAACTAAAATGTATATCAATAAAGTACAATGCCGTAAACTCATAAGTATTGTGCAAGCTTGTAAATGACAGGTTTTTACCGTAATTTTGCACTCCATCATCCAAAAAATAGACATGGTAAAATCCATTTTATTGCTTATTTTTTGTAGTGTAATTTCACTATCAATTGTAGCAAAAGATGCACGGTCATTTCAGGGTAAAGCTTCGTTTTATGCTCGTAAATTCAACGGCAGACGAACTTCAAGTGGCGAACGCTACAAAAATAATGGCTACACAGCAGCTCATCGTAGTTTGCCTTATGGTACCTTGTTGGAAGTAACCAACAAATCCAATGGCAAAAAAGCTGTGGTACGTGTAAACGACAGAGGCCCGCATAGAAGAAAAGTACTTTTAGACTTAAGTTATGCGGCTGCCAAAAAAATTGGAATAGTTAGAAGAGGTATAGGTAATGTACGTGTTAGGGTCCTCTCTAAACAAGAAATTCCAAATGCACTTTATGCAAGTGCACGCAATTAGGAACAATCTTTTCCTTTTATGAATCCTCATATCTTCGGGTATGAGGATTTTTTGTTTTTTAAGGTTCAAAGGGATAAGGCACAGAGGCACAAAGTGGTTTTAGGGGATAGGGGAGAGGGGTTAGTTAAGGAGTTTTTTGTTTTTTAAGGTTCAAAGGGATCAGGCACAGAGGCACAAAGTGGTTTTAGGGGATAGGGTTGAGGGGTTAGTTAAGGATTTTTTTGTTTTTTAAGGTTCAAAGGGATCAGGCTCAGAGGCACAAAGTGTGTTTTAGGGGATAGGGGTGAGGGGTTAGTTAAGGAGTTTTTTGTTTGGAGGTTCAAAGGGATCAGGCAAAGTGTGTTTTGGGAATAGGGGTTAGGGGATAGGGTTGAGGAGTTAGGAGATGAGTTGTTGTGAGGGGATTTTTTGATTTTAACATAGAAACTGTTTAAACTTTTCAAAAAACACATTTTATTGATTAATTCTTCGTCTTACTTTTTGTCTTGAAACAAAAAGTAACAAAAAATTCAAGAATTTATAAACTCGCTTCGCTCAAACAGTATAAATTCATTGCTTACGCAAGCAATTTTAAGAAAGTTTAAACAGCTTCATAGATAGAATCCCTTTTCCTAATTTTCAAACTATCAAATCTTCAAATTTATAAATTACAGCTATTCTTTATTAAATTTAGGGAGGATTTGACTTGATGCTTCCCCAAACACTGAGATAAAACACTTTGTGCCTTTGTGCCTTTGTGCCTTTGTGCCTTTGTGCCTTTGTGCCTTTGTGCCTTTGCCAAGCCAAGCCCTTCTTACCTCAAACGCTCCAAACTATAATGCAACGACGTAATTTTCTACAAAATCTTGTACTCGGTACAGGAAGCTTATCTGCCTTACCTTTTGCCAGTCAAGCTACTCAGCAAAATCTCCAGCGTATTCTTAGTTACGCACCCGAAAAGGAT
Source organism: Flectobacillus rivi (assembly GCF_030056655.1). Classification (NCBI taxonomy): domain Bacteria; kingdom Pseudomonadati; phylum Bacteroidota; class Cytophagia; order Cytophagales; family Flectobacillaceae; genus Flectobacillus; species Flectobacillus rivi. Next base: position 298,143 of record NZ_JASHIE010000002.1, on the reverse strand, counting down.
GTCACTACCGATGAAGATTATTGGGCGCAAATTCAGTTGGCCTTTTCTGCTTCGCCCAATTTGATTAATATGAGTAATGCTGGGGTAAGTCCACAACCTATTATGGTACAAGATGCCCTAACACATTACAACAAGCTGTGTAACGAAGCGCCAACCTATTATATGTGGCGAATTTTGGATGAAAACCGTGAGGCTGTTCGTAGCAAACTGGCAGATTTAGCAGGGTGTTCTCCTGAAGAGATTGCTATTAATCGCAATGCTACTGAGGCGTTGGATACGATTATTTTAGGTTTAGACCTACAAAAAGGCGATGAAGTAGTTATGTCTCTACAAGATTATCCTAATATGTTGCACTGCTGGCGACAGCGAGAAAAACGAGAAGGAATTGTGATTAAATATGTCAATCATGACCCATTACCTTGTGAGGATAAGGATTTATTAGTCAAAAGATATGTCGATTTGGTGACTGAAAATACGAGAATCGTTCATGTTACACACATGATTAACTGGACAGGGCAAACTTTACCCGTAAAAGCTATTTCCGAAGCGGTAAAAAAGAAAAATCCTAAGATTAAAGTAGTGGTCGATGCGGCGCATACCTTTGCACAAATTGCCTATAAAATCCCCGACTTAGGTTGTGACTATTTGGGCGCAAGTTTACATAAATGGCTTTGTGCACCTTTTGGAACAGGCTTACTGTGGGTCAAAAAAGAGCATATTGCTAGTTTGTGGACACATACCCCCTCAGATAATCCTTTGAAAGATGATATCCGAAAGTTTGAAGGACTAGGTACTCGTTCTTTTCCTATTGAAATGGCGATTGGTCACGCCGTGAATTTTCATAATGCTATTGGTACTGAAAGAATCCAAAAGAGGTTACAATATCTCAAAAACTATCTATTAACTCGTTGTATAGACTTGCCAAATTTTTATACCCAAACGTCTCTAAAACCCGAATTTTCTGGTGCGATAGCCCTCATAGGATTTAAAGGAATGACTTCCTCAGAGTTACATGGAGCATTGATGAAAAAAGCCAGAATTTATACCTCTCCCGTAACTTGGGAAAATATTGTGGGTGTGCGAGTCACCCCTCATATTTATACGCCTATCAAAGACCTAGAAAAGGTAGTAAAGGTGGTTCAAGAAATAGCTTTAGAACCAAAAAAGAATCATTGAAGCAAAGCAATATCAAGATAACATCAGAGAAATTATCGAAGCAATAACCTGTAAAGTTTTGAGATATAATAGTGTGCAATTGATATTGCCAAGCTGAAATCTGCTTGTTCAATACAATCCTTATGAATCAGTTTCAACGCGCTGAATCATTCGTTTTTGAAAATCCTGAAAGATGCTCGGATTACTATATAGTTTAGAGAACATAATGGCCCCTTCTAATTCCATAAGGGTTTGTTGTGCCAATATATGCGCTTGTTCTTGTGTGTGAAGTTCTTGATAAATAGCAGTAAAGCTTTGGATAATTCCATCCATGATGGTGGTAAGCAATACTCGAAACGATGGATAAATATTGGCCGTTTCTAAAATCGTATTTCCCAAAATACAACCCCCATTTTTGTGCACAATCACCTTACTTAAACCTTTCAGAAACAACTTCATTCGTTTAGAGGCAGGATATTGCTTGTGCTGGGCTAGGGGATAAACACTGCTTTTTAACTCGTAATCAATACTTTCAAGAATTTGCAACATTAATTCTTCTTTACTAATAAAGTAATGATAAAAGCTTCCCTTCAGCAGACCAACTTCCGCAGCGAGATCTGACATAGAAGTGTTGTGGTAACCTTTATTGCTGAACACGTTTAGGGCTTTGGCTATTATCTCATTTTTAGTAACTTTTTGAATAGGCATACTTGATGGCAAGATAGTTTTAGAAAAAATTAATTGAGCTAATTTACAAGTATTTAGCTGACAATAAGGAGCATACTCAGGAAAAATGCCCTAGAGTTTATTAAATGGTAAATAGTAGTTTGAATCCTACAATTTTTTATATTTTTTGTACCATATTATCTTCCTAGATATTCTTGTTAAATCATGATAAAATACTAAAGAGCTGTGTTAATCTTTTGTTAATCACAAGGTACAGCCGAGATAATTATGTAAATTCGTTTTCAAAAAAACTTTATATCAGAATGAAGAGATGGATGATTTGCCTTCTATTTTTGGGCATGATGACAGCTAAACTGAACGCACAACATCGTATTGAGATTCAGGTAAAAGGCCTGAGAGATTCTACATTTTATTTGGTGAATGGCTTTGAAAAAAGCTATTTGGCTTTGGATACTGCCAAAGCGGATGGTGATGGAAAAATCCTATTTCAAGGTAAAAAAGATTTACCCTTGGGTTTTTATGTGTTGGTACAAGGGAATCAGCGGATTTTTGATTTATTGATCACTAATCAGAATTTTAGCATCAATACCGATAAGGCTGATTTATATGGTAAAATGGAAATTGTTGGTTCTGAAGAAGCTCGTCAATTTGCCGAATTTTTGAGAACAGTCAACGAAAAAGGGGCTAAAATTCAAAATGCTCCTGCCAACGAACGCCCCAAACTCATAGCCGATATTGACGCTTACAAGAAAGCTTTTGTCCAGAAGTATGGAAAAGAATCTTTGGCTGCCAATATTGTTCGTATCAATACCGAAATTGTTGCTCCTCCATATCCTGCCAAACCTACTACCGAGGATACAATCAGACACAATGAATATTTATTAAAACATTATTTTGATAATGTTGCCCTTGAGGACGAACGTATGATGCGAACGCCATTTCTTGGACCTGTCTTAGAAAATTACCTCAAAACAGTAGAAGGTCCTTATTCTCCAGATACCTTAATTCAGATTTCTGATAGGTTACTTGACCGCACGCCACCCAAATCTGACCAAAGAAAGTACGTGTTTAGTAAAATCGCACAGAAATTTCTTTCGACAGATTACCTTGGAAAAGAGGTAGTGTACACCCACGTAGCTGAGAAATATATGATCAAAAATGTGGCGTTATGGGATTCTGCCACAGTGGTTCGCAATTTTGAGTACGTGTATCGTATGAAAAAGGTTTTGATTGGTAATACGCTCAAGGATTTACCCATGAGCGATACCCTCGGTAAACCTGTGAGTCTTTATCAAACAAAATCGAAATATATCTTGGTCATGATTTATGACCCTAATTGTCATCACTGTCAAGAAACAACCAAAAAGTTGGTAGAAGACTATCCCAAATTACAAGCAAAAGGCGTAAAGGTTTTTATGGCTTGCGGGGTACGTGGACAAGAAAAAGATAAAAAGGATTGGAAGAAATTTATCAAAGATTTTAAAGCTCAGAAGTTTATTCATGGATACGACAATACTTCGAGTATTGACTTTACCAATGATTACAACACCCAGACCTATCCAAATGTATTTTTGCTAGATGCAAATTATAAAATACTCGCTAACAAAAAATTAGATACAGAGCAGTATTTGAATTTGATTAATGCGGAAGAGAAGAAGAGAAAAAAATAGGCGCAAAGGCATAAAGTAATAAAGGCACAGAGGGAGTAATTTATATATTTTTCCTTTCCTCCATATTTTAAATTAATTAATGCTTGAAGAGAAGATAGGCACAAAGGCATAAAGTAGCAAAGGCACAGAGGGAGTAATTTATATATTTTTCCTTCCCTGCATATTTTAAATTAATTAATGCTTGAAGAGAAGATAGGCACAAAGGCATAAAGTAGCAAAGGCACAGAGGGAATAATTTACATATTTCTCCTTACCTCCATATTTTAAATTAATTAATGCTTGAAGAGAAGATAGGCACAAAGGCATAAAGTAGCAAAGGCACAGAGGGAATAATTTACATATTTCTCCTTACCTCCATATTTTAAATTAATTAATGCTTGAAGAGAAGATAGGCACAAAGGCATAAAGTAACAAAGGCACAGAGGGAGTAATTTATATATTTTTCCTTACCTCCATATTTTAAATTAATTAATGTGGAAGAAAAAATAGCACAAAGGCATAAAGTAACAAAGGCACAGAGGGGGTAATTTATATATTTTTCCTTCCCTGCATATTTGAAATTAATTAATGCTGAAGAGAAGATAGGCACAAAGGCATAAAGTAGCAAAGGCACAAAGGGAGTAATTTATTTTTCCCTCTGTGCCTTTGCTACTTTGTGCCTTTGCCACTCTGTATCTTTGCTACTATGCGCCTTATCCCTACCTCTTATTCTTCCCTACAAAAACAATTTTCCCTCCATTTTTTACTTCAAAGTTAAGATAATGCTCATTGCCTGGGACTAAGTCTAGCCATGGGAGGGCGTTGATGTATTTGTCATTGGCAAAAATTACAGTTCCGTTGCACGTAATTTCTGTATAAATATCTGCTAAAATCGGAATTGAAATGACCCCTTGCATCCCTATTGGCACCTCTGCGCTCAAAGTAAATTGCTGAGGGGTATTTTGAATATTGACTTTTATCAAACCCGCTGGACAGGGGGCTTGTGCTTTTATCGAAGTCAAAATGCCTATTTGAGGCTGTATTTTATAAGTTTTAAATCCATTTGCCAAAGGACTAATCCCTGCCACATATTGTGAAAGAAGCGTAGCTGGTCCGCCAGTCCAACCATGATTGTACGTGCCACCGCCGTAAGTAGCGCTGTTGAGCTCCCAGCCTTCCCACAAGGTGCTAATAGGGCTATTGACCATAGATTTATAGCGCGTCTTCATGCGAGCAATAGCTTTTTTATCTTCTCCGATAAGAAACAAAGCTTCCAAAATATATTTCTCCATGTAGGGGCTAGCATGTAACTCCTGACTTAAAAATAGACTAATAGAACCATATTGTTCTGGGCTACTCAATCCTGCCACTACGGCCAAGCCATTGCCTCTATCATCAGTAATACCTTTGTAGTTGGGGCTTCTATAGAAATTACCACGCCAATAGGTATCGTTAAAAGCATCTTTCATTTCTTGCATTTGGTAGGAATAGGCTGCTACATCTTCCTCCAAACCAAGTAAATGTGCCATTTTGCATAATCCTTTCATGGCCAAATAATACCACGCATTGTCCAATAGCTCCACATCTATATTTTGTCCCCAGTCATGCCACATCCAACCACCAGGACGATGTTTTACCAAATGATGCTCATCTATTTTCCAAAGTGCAAGATATTTTTTGATGGCAGGGTATACCTCAGCAATGAGTGCCGAGTCGCCTGTATAGCGATAATAGTTCCAAAAACCATATTCACCAATACTAGCCAACATTTGGGCAGGAAGTTCTCTATCCCAATTACCTGCTGGAATTGGCGAAAAAAGCGTTCCATCAGGTTTTTGCCAAGCTACTAATTCACGAATGGCTTTTTGTAAAGATTGATGCCCTGCTTGATTCCAGTAGTAAAACATTTCTCCTTCATTGATTACTACATCGCCCCACCACTGTGCACGCTCACGGTCAGGACAGTCAGATATGACATCACGCACATTGAGGTTGAGTGTAGTCAGCGCTTTTTCCTTCAGTTTATTCAAAAAAGCATCATTGCAAGTGAAATCTCCTTGTATTTCATAGTTATAACGAGTCGCTCTGTACTGAACTGCTAATATTTTAATTCCTTTTGGGAAAAAGTATTTGACTGTATGACCATTAAAATAGGCGGGACTTTCAAACTCCTGCACACCATTTTTGGTAATATACTCAGTTCGAATATTGGGTTCGCTACCGCCATAATAGTTGTCGGTACGAATATCTATTTTTTGCCCAGCTTTTGCTTCAATTTTAAAATAAGGAGTAATTGCTAAATTTTGAGGTAATTGTAATAACAAGGTATCACCTACACTAACGAGTGGGAGCGGAGGGGTATTGGTATAGTTTTGTAAATTACTGTAATGCCATTGAGGAATAGGACGTTCTAGAAGTTGATTCCATGGCGCGTCACCTGCTGCTCCTAATTCAGTAGCCGATTCCCAGCGTGAATCATCAAATTTGGGTTCGTACCAACCCTCGATATCTTCTTGAGCATTGAAATGGATGTTAGATTCCGCTAGGCGATAATTGGGAAATGGCGCTTGTGTTTCGCCAAAGGCAGGATGAACTTTACAAAGCCAAGAAGCATTGCTAACCCAATTGTTTCCGCTTGGCGTAGGCAAATCAAAAAGGAGTCCTGCTTGTCCAGAACTGTTATGACTGAATCCTTTTTTACCAAAATACCAAACCAAAATACCAACAGTATTTTCTCCAACTTTCAAATATGGGGCTAAATCAACATTGTCATAATAGGTATCTTGTGGATTAGGACCACGTTTGAGCCCTCCTTCACGCACCACCAACTGTCCATTTACCCACAACCAATATTTGGAGTCGACAGCGATTTTGGTAATGGCAGTTGCCATGGCTTTTTTGAGCGTAATTTTTTTACGAAAGCAAATCCATTGATTTGCTTTTTGAGGTTCGGTCACACTAATCCATCGAGCTTCACGATGAAACTGAGCATACGATGAAACTGAGTAAATTATGGCAGCAAGAAAACAAAGACTTTTGTATAATATTGACCTCATGCTATAGTGGGGAATAAACATTCGATAAATATAAATAAATCTTTGGATAGATTGGATTTGAAATACAGATTTCAGCTAGTCTAGTCCTCTTAATTTGCCTAATCATTGCCTCTACAAGCGTTATATCTTTATAATTTTATGTTCCACCGTTTGTTGATCTACCTGAAGTTTGAGAATATAAATACCTGCTGGCCAACTACTACTATCTACAAATGTTATAGCATTGGCGATACTTCCTTGCGAAATGGGATTTCCAAGCATGTTGAAAACTTGATACGAATAGTTTTTTTGAGCAGAAAAGTCCGATAATGCTATTTTTAACTGGTCATTGATAGGGTTAGGAAAAGCCAGCGATATGCCTTCGAATAATGGGATTTGAGCTTTCAAATACGCAATAGTAAAATTAGGAATACCATAACCAATGGTATTGTTTGGTGCGCTATAGTCACTAGCTGATTCTTTCAATAATTGGATGATTTCCTGTGCTTTTTTATTGGGTAAAGCTTGCCACAAACCTGCTACCATACCACAAAGGATAGGAGAGGAAAATGACGTTCCACTCGATACTGTAGCGTTTCCAGCGGTGTTTAAGACGGCAACACTTTGTCCCATTGCCGATAAGTCGGGCTTAATTCTACCATCAGCGCTTGGACCACGCGAGCTAAATGATGCAACATTACGCGTACTTGAAACGGCTCCAACCGCAATAATCGAGTCGGCATCGGCTGGGGTAGAGATATACTTCCACGCATCGGCGCCCTCATTACCTGCACTAATGGTACAAATGATACCTCTTTGCGCTGCCCACTTGGCTGCTCTAGCCGCAATTGTAGTTTTACCATTCATATCCTGATAGGTATGACTGGTATTAGAGTCTTCAAACACCGTATATCCTAAAGAGGAATTGATCAAATCTACCCCTAAACTATCGGCACGTTCGGCGGCAATAAGCCAATTGACTTCTTCTAAAATCGACTCACTCTCATCGTCTTCAGTTCTGAATAGCGCATAAGATGCTTGTGGTGCTGTGCCAATCATTCTGCCTGTTTGAAGCGATGCCATACAGGATAGTACGTTGGTGCCATGAGAGTGATAGTTGTACACAAACGTATTATTTTCAACAAAATCATACGTTTGAACCACCCTGTTATTGTTGAATAAATGACTAAAGGCAGGAATGGTATTTGCGCCAGTAAAACCCGCATCAAATACTGCAATGAGCATATTTTGTCCTTGAAAACCTTGATTGTGCATGGCATCGACACCAAGCATAAGGTTTTGAGTTTCGGATAAGCCGTAACCTGTTGGGGCTGGGCTATCCTCCATCGCAAATTTAGATACCCTTCGTGCTGCTGAAAGGATACTTGCATAGTTTCTTAGAGGTTCTGTCCCTTCCAAACCTTTTACAAAACTCAACGACAATACTTTTGAAAGTTGTTCAGCCGTTGCCTCGATTACGACGCCATTCATCCAACGGGAGGTGTACCATACCTTTGCTCCAGTTTGCTTGATTTGATTGATATAGGTAAGATTTACAGGTAAATCTTGCGTATTGATAGCAATATTTTGTTTTGCTCGTCGAGCAATTGCTCTTGCCGATAAAAATTGATTAGGCTGAGATATTTGATAGGTTGAGTTATTTTTATCTTTTAGTAAAACCAAATATTTAAGTGCGCCTTGTCCAAAACTTGAAAGACTAAATAAGAGGAGAAAAAGTGGGAGAAAAAGTTTATTCTTTGCCATAATCTATCAAATCATAAGTGATAACTGTTCCATAATTGATTTGCCCTTTACCTAAGCAATTACCTTCATAACAATAAGAAACATTTGATTCTTTTGAGAAAACAATGCCCCAATTGGGTGCCAAAATGACTTGTTTCTTTTGTAAACTTAAAGCACTTGAATCTTTAAACAACTCAACCTCTATCAGATTTGACATCGTTTTGTTGGCATAGATTGCTTGAGGTAAAAAACGAATAATTTGAGCTTGCTGAGCTTTTGCTTGGTTATACAATTGAAAGTTCCACTGGGTGCCAACTTCAATTGGATTGACCAAAATACATTGTGTTTGGTTGCTTTGAATTTCTATAATTTTGCTATTTTGTAAAACTACCAATTTCCTGCCAGTTTCAATCCAATTCGCATTTTCTTGATTTTTACGAAAGATAACAACTAATACACCCTCATGAGTAGGATGGTCGATCACGGTATGCTTTTCGAAAAAAAGAGATTCTGTCGGTTTGGAGTTGAGTGTGTAGGATAGTTGATGAACTGAAAAAACGCAAAACTGCCCTTTTTCTTGCATTAGGTAGTCTTTTGAAGATAAAATGATAGGCTGTAACTCTGTAGAATCCAAAGATGAACAGGCATAAAAAAGCGTTGCTAGAAAAAAATAAAAGCCACGAGTCCAATAACTATCTGATAGTTTTAGGCATTTGATAGGGTAGATTTTTTGCATAAAAAAAGTCTAGCATTGTTTAAAATGCTAGACCTGAATATAATTCATTTAAGCGCAAAAGTCAATGCTTATTTGCTTGCTGGCGACAACCATGCTTTTAATAAAGTAACTTGAGCCTCACTAGGAGAAGCTACTGGTTTAAGCAAGTTTTTCTCCGTAATTTCTGGAATAAATAATGGCGCCGAGAGTTTTACTTCTACTTTTTTGTCACCTTCTTTACGCATTACCACCATATTGATAGTATCATTTTCTTTAGCATTTTGCATAAAGTCAGTACGAGTATTACGGAAGTTCGCTAAATCCAACGATTTGCCATTTAGTGACACAAATTCGTCACCAGCTTTTAATCCTAATTTTTTACCGAAAGCATCAATGCCTTCATCTTCCAAGATATAAATAGCTTTTGACTCTTGGTTTAGACCTAAGCTATATACTGATACCCCAATAGATTTCTCACGAACCTTCGCTTCTTTTTGGAATTCAATTCCTACACTTTGGAAAATTTCTTCTAATGGTAAAGGTTGGTTTCCTTCTACATATTTTGCAAAAAACTGACGAAGTTCTGGGAATTTAGTAATCTCCGTGATTTTGTCGAACAACTCAGGGTCTTTAAATGATTTTTCTTTACCATAATATTTTGACAAATCACGCATCAAATTTTGCGTTCCGTAAGCTCCTTTCGAAAGCTGACGAAGTTTGATATCCAAGCACAACCCAATCAAAGCACCTTTTTCGTACACGTTTGGATATTGATCTTTGTATTTTTCCAAAACATCAGCACTCATTACTGTAAATGGTACTTTTTCATCGTAACGATCATACATACTGTTGATTTTGTTACGAACCATATTTAAGTATTGACCCAATGGAATCAAATCGTACATCACTTGCATGTGACCAGCTGCATACTCGGTCATACCTTCGTACATCCACAAATGTTTTGACATTTTTGGCTTGTTGAAGTCAAAGTCTCCAATTTCTTCAGAGTGAATGCTTAGAGGAGTTACAATATGAAAAAACTCATGCGCACAAACATCCTTAACTGTTTGAGATAATTCTTCAGCAGAAGCCTCTGGCAAATAGTAGAAAGACGAGTACGAATGTTCGAGTGCGCCATAGCTACCATTTTTCAAATTGTCTGACAAAATAATCAAGAAAGCGTATTTTTTGATGGGCAAAGTGCCTCCCAAATATTCTTTTTGAGCTTCTAACAAAGTTTTTACATTGGCTGCAATCTCAGCAGAACTTGCTTTTTTGTTGGGCGAATACACTGAAATCAAAATATCAGCACCACCTACTTTCAATACAGTGGTATCTGGTTTTGAATACATGATTGGCGCATCTACCAAATCATTGTAATTACCTGCCGAAAACAAATCACTGCTTGCATCGCTTTTGCTTGCAATCATAGACGTGGCACCATAAAAACCCTTTGGTTTCGAGAAATTGACGTTGTAGGTTACATTTTTCAAATTGTCGAAATAGCCAAAGAAACCGTGTGTGTTAACGGCAAACAAAGTATCCTTTTCAATATCTGTTCCCGCAGGTTCAAACACATATTCACCACTGATTTCTGGAGAATCCCAAGTGTCATCTACCAAATAAGTGATTTTGTAAAGACTTTTAGCTTTAGCAATCTTATAACTGTTTTTGTCAAGCTTTTCCACTTTGAGGGCTTTGCCAGCAGCGTCAAAAGCTTTGAAGTCTGTAATGTAACGACCAAAGTCATAGTTAGCGTAAGTCCCTGGAACAATCTTTGGAAGGTTATACGTGATTTCGTCCTTATTGATTTTTGGTGCAATTAATGATACTTCTAGTTTATCATTTTTGACGGTAGTTAAGTCAACAAAGAATTGATACGAAGCATTTTGGGTAACTTTTTGCGCAAAAGACCCAACACACATAACGAGTGCGCAGAGCGTCAAAATAGTTTTTTTCATTGAATAAAAAATTAAAGTTCTTGAAGCGAACAAAGGCTCAATTTGTTCCTACAACGGAATTTGTATGTGCATGTTGTATGAACTCAGAAAGTATTAGCCAAGGGCGCTTTGCTCAAATATACAAGATTCTGGGCGTTTATTGCTTTTTGGATACGATAGATTGTGTCAAAACGTCGTATTGTATGATGAGTGGAGGAGGGTTTTCTGAGGAAGTACTCAAGTATGAAGTTTTTACTACAAAAAAAAACTGCGCTAGTGTTTTGGACTTAAACACTAGCGCAGTGGGTATTTCTAGAAAATCTATCTCAATTAGTTTTGAACAAATTCGCCGTTTGCTTTCAATTCGATTTCGTCGCTAACTACTGCTGTAGGAGTTTTGCCACCAACACCAAAGTCAGAACGTTTGATAGTACCTACTACTTTGAAACCAGCTAATTTTTTCTTCTGACGGTTTTCGCCAAGACCATTCAACGTTACATCAAAAGTTACAGGTTTTGTTACACCGTGCATGGTCAAGTCGCCAGTTACTTTCAAGGTTTTTGCTCCTGATTTTTGAACAGAATTACTTTTGAATGTGATACTAGGGAAGTTAGCTACATCAAAGAAACCGTCGCCTTTGAGGTGACCATCTCTCATATCGTTATCTGTACTGATTGTATTTGCGTCGATAGTAAATTCAAATGTAGCATCAGAAAAATCATCTTTTGAAGATGTGATAGTAGCATCAAATTTTTTGAATGAACCGTCTACATCCGAAAGCATCATGTGTACAACACTAAAGCCAACTTTAGCGTGTGCTTTGTCTACTGACCATTTTTGAGCAAATGTGCTTAATGAAGCTACTAAAAGAAAAGAGAGGATAGTGATTTTTTTCATGGTAATAAAAGTTTTTGGGGTTAAAAAAAGTATAAAAAGAAAATAATTCGTACTTGAAAAAGATAATTAAACAGCTCGCAAGAGGGAATCTGCTCAATTGTGTCCAACTTAAAAAATTAAATTTAAGTGTTTCTAAAATTTAGCTATAAGCCTAGAATATCGGTATATACAGCGATATTTTTCTCATAGTTGACAAATAGGCTTAATAGATTATAGCGGCTAATGAATAACAAATGCTATACTATTTTAGAAAATCTTGAAAGATCAAATGGTTAAACGAAAAGGAGTTACAATTCTGGCTGAAAGCGTGATTAATAACTTTATAAATGAATCTTGAGAGTGAAACAGAATAGGATTAATGGGGTTTAGAGGAGGTATTTTATGTTATTTGAAGTCTTGTAATCAAACGCTATTAACTAAAAGTACTTCAATCGTTTGGTCGATGAAAATGATATGAGAAAGAAAAGGCTCGTCTCGAATAGGACGAGCCTTTCTAGATTATTATCCAAAAAACACAATTATATAGATTGTGTGCCCTAGATAAGAGGATTAGAAAACTCGTAGTTTGTCTTTCCTGGGGTTATATCATTACTTGAAGATTAGGCTTCAAGAATACAATCGGGTTTCATTTGTTCAAAGATGAAAGAATCTGAAAAAAGTCCAAAATGCTTTTATCTTTAAAGGATTTTTTCCTAGAGAACAAAGTCAGAATTAAATCGGTTGCAAATTTACTAATAAAGAGTAATATTACCGAATTATACTCAAAATTATCTTGGGCGATTGCCACTATTTCCGCCACTTGCAGGAGCAGCCTGTCCACCACCGCTATTATCGCCACCTCCGTCGCCTTTTACGTCGTCGTTACTAACCGACTTGGTTTTTTTAGGGCTAGAGAAGCTCATTTTGCCAATTTTATAACTGAATGTTAATTTAACGCTTGAGTTATATATTTTATTTTCACTCGTCTGCTTAAAAGTTTCTGAATTCAAATTCGTCGCCATAACAAAGCCATTCGTCATGAAATTTTCGGCTGCTATCCCAATACTTCCCTTCTGATTTGGTAAATCTTTTTTGATACCCAATGAGTACATTCTAAATCCACTCTGCGAACCTTGAAGTTGTATCTGTGGTCCACGGAAAAATCCAAATCCTTGAATGCCCCATCCGTTTGTCAACGATAACGATGTCATGATACGTCCACTTACAACAAATCCTGAGTTGCTAGTTGTATAAGAGGTTCCGCTTAAGCTCTGCGCCTGACCTTCGAGGTAGGTATGCAATAAGTCAACACCGCCATTTAAACTCCACTTTGGTGTGATAAAAATATTGGCAAATACATTGGCACCATAGTTTTGTTGTTTACCAATATTTTGAAATGTCGTAATCAAAGCTCCCGACAAAGTATCTGACAATACTCTGATTTGTGAAATCGAATTATTGGTTTGACGCGCAAATAATGAGGCATTGATATACGTCTTATTAATGTTGGTACTTGCTCCTAATTCAAAGTTATCAGTCAATTCAGGACTTAAGTTGGGGTTACCAATTCTAATATCTTGTGGGTTGGCTGCATTAAAGTTCGGGTTTAACTGCTGTAAACCTGGGCGCTGAATACGACGATTGTATGCAGCTTTTAACGTAGTACCAGCAAAGGTTTTTGAAACATTGATACTTGGTACTAAGTTGCTATAATCTGGTATCGAAATGGTACTCTTTGCATCATTTGCGGTGATACTTGTGTATTCGTAACGGCTACCTACTTTGAAAGTATACTTGTTGTCTGTCGTATAGGTATAAGACAAATAACCTGCTGCTACATTTTGTTGATAGTTCAACAAACCTGCTGGACGAGTCGCATCGTTATAATATATAGAAGAGTTACCAGTGGCAGCTAAATACTCATAATTACTGTTTACTTGTCTAAAAATTCCTTTAACGCCGAATTCTAGTAATTGATTCTTAGTCAGTGGAGTAGTGTAGTCTGTCTGTACCGTAAACTCTTTATTGGTATTCAAGTTGATGTTTTTCTGACGAGAAAGAATATCGTTACCTGTTCCCAACAAATCCGAAGTAAAGTTGTTGGTCAAATTGTTCTGGCTATACTGCGTCGAAATCGACCATTCTTGTTGTGGCTTGAAGGTATGCAGGTAGTCAATGTTTAAGTCTACAGAGTTTGACAAGTCTTGAGAATTGATACCTCTCAATGCAGTACTTTTTAAGGCTTCATCGGCGAAAATAGAAGTTGCTTGTGTTTGGTCACGTTTGAAGTTTCTAACACCAAAACGAACACTTGCTGATAGAGATTGATTTTTGGCTAAATCATAATCAAAACCTAAGGTATATTGTCCAAACAAACCGTTGTCTTGTGCATCAGTGCTTTGTTTTGTCGTAATTGTAGAGCCTCCTTGTAAAGTAGATTGTGTCAAAGTACCTGAAGCAGGGTTATAAAATGCACGTCCAAAACCACTCAAACTCACGCCTAATTTTCCTTTGCGGTAGTTGCCATTCAAGCCTAAGTTGGACGAACGGTTACCTACACCAGAATCCACATTGAGTGTAAGGCCTTCTAATGTTGTTTTCTTGGTAATGATATTGATAATACCTCCCGAACCTTCAGCATCATATTTGGCAGATGGAGATGTAATTACTTCAACGGTTTTAATCATATCAGCAGGGATTTGCTTCAAGGCATCAGCCACACTGCTAGCCATAATTGTTGAAGGTTTGTTGTTAATCAAAACTCTGATATTTGAACTACCTCTCAACGATACGTTACCATCCAAATCCACAGTAAGCATAGGTACTTTTTTCAATACATCCGAAGCATCGCCACCTTTTGAGGTTAAATCTTTTTCAGCATTAAAAACCAAGCGGTCAACTTTTTCTTCGATGAGTGCTTTTTGACCTGTTACTGTTACTTCCTGAAGCATTTTCATTTGAGGTGTCAATTTGATAACGCCCAAATCTAGGTCATCACCTTTTTTGATTTTGATACCATCAATGGTTTTATTGATAAAGCCAACAAATGAAATTTGAATTTTGTAATCACCCGCAGCCAAACCTTTCATCGTAAATTTACCTTTATCGTCGGCAACGGCTCCATCTACAATTTTATTAGTAGCTTTATTAAAAAGAGCAATGTTGGCAAATTCAACAGCTTGTGTTGCTGCTGAGTCAATCACATAGCCTGTGATTTTGGCATTGCCTTTGGGTGCAGGATTTGCCACAGCATTATTTTCAGTAGCAATACGCTGGCGACCTTGCCCATCAGAGCCTGGTCCTGGAAATTGCGCTTGTGCCAATTGGATGGTGATGACAAACGCTAGGAAAGTGAATAATGATTTCATATTTTGAGAGATTAAAAATCTGCGTGCCTTTGTGTTTTTTGATGGAACAAAACAAATACAAAAAATCGGACTAATTTTTTGTATTATACCTTTCCGACAATAGACTCGACAACTCGGTGTATTCCTCGATTTTACCGAATGATGGAAAAAATAAGGGGGATTGTCTGACACAAAAGTCAAATTGTAGAATAATAGGGCTTGTTTAAGGAGATTATATGCTGAATCTTTTAACTTTCTGTCGAGATTTGAAAATAAAGGTAAAACAGACTCGCAGAAGAAGAGAGCAAATGAAGTTTTTTTCTAGCCTTTATAGTTCAAATGAATTGACGAGGTACCAAAACTATACTTTATTATAATGAATCCACAGAAAAAACAACGAATACTATATATACACATCGCATTTTGGTGCGTGTATTTTTCCTTTTTTTATTATCAGTTCACTTATCCTAAGCACGGACAAGAACCTGATTTATTAAAAGCATTTTTAGATGCAGGCTTTCAGGCAGTTTGTATTGCTGTGATTGCGTATTTCAATTATTTCGTGTTGTTACCCAAATTTTTGGCTAGCAAAGATTTATCCTCTTATCTGCTTAGTATTATACTTCCTTTGTTTGTGAGTGTCGAAATATTGGTTCATGGCAAGCGATGGATCGTAGATGGGTACGCCCATGAAGCATGGTTTTTATATACTGATAGATTTTGGGTAAGCTCATCTCTTTCTACCTTGTTTATTGTGGCATTTATCAGTATGTTAAAATTTGTAGAAGATTGGTTTGAGTTAGAGGCAAAAAAGAAAGAGGTTGAAAATGAGGGTCTTATGGCAGAGCTTCGTTTTTTGAAAGCACAGATTAACCCTCACTTTTTGTTCAATACCCTCAATAATCTGTATTACCTTGCTTTTACCAACTCACCCAATACAACCGAAGTAATTGCCAAACTTTCGCAAATGATGCGATATATGATTTATGACTCCAATCACCCGAAGGTGTCTTTATCAAAAGAAATCGAGTATATGCAAAACTATATTAGTTTGGAAGAACTTCGCTTAAATAACGACATACCGATTCGGTTGGAGGTGAAAGGCGAAACAACAGGCATTATGATTGTGCCACTGATTTTGATTACGTTTCTTGAAAATGCCTTTAAACATGGTGTAAGTAATAATGTGTCGGATTCGTTTGTATATGCAGTTCTTGAAATGAATCGTCAAAGCTGTACTTATATCGTAGAAAACCCTAAAATTCCCAAAAATACCAATAACGAAGAAAAATCAGGGATAGGTCTACAAAATGTAAGACGTCGTTTAGAACTAAGCTATCCCAATCAACATGAACTTATCATTGAGGATACCCCAACTCATTATCGTGTACATTTAACCCTCAATTTGGCATGAATATCACCTGCATGATTGTTGAAGATGAGCCATTGGCACGCAATCTTTTGACCGAATACGTAAAAAAAGTACCCTACTTAAACTTGTTAAAAGCATGCTCAAATCCTTTGGATGCGATTGAGTTTTTGAGAGAAAATACAGTAGATGTGCTATTTTTGGATGTGCAAATGCCCGAAATTACAGGTATTACTTTGCTCAAAATTCTACAAAAAAAACCATTGGTAATTCTGACAACCGCCTATTCTGAATATGCACTAGAAGGATATGAGCTCGATGTGATGGACTATCTACTCAAGCCTATTACTTTCGAGCGTTTTTTGAAAGCTGTCGAAAAAGCTAGTCAACGATTGGGTGGTAATGAGCATACGAATACCCAGATACCCACAACTGTCGAGCGAATTATTCATGAAAAAGTGCCTATCATGGATCATAGCCCAGCGTATATTTTTGTAAAAGATGGTACAAAATTGGTCAAAATAAGACTTAATGAAATCCTTTATGTAGAAGGCTTGAAGGATTATGTAACTATTTTTACCAAAACCCAAAAAGTGGTCACCTTACAACGTTTGAAGACTTTGGAGGAACAATTGCCTGAACAAAAATTTATTCGAATCCATAATTCATACATCGTGTCGTTGGATGCCATCGATGCTATTCACAAAGAAAAAGTCCTAATAGGGCAAACGTATTTACCTATTAGTGATACCTATCGTCGAGCTTTTAAGGAGTTTATCGACAAAAATCAGCTAGGCGAAATGTAATGGTTGAATTAGAGTATGTTTGAAAATTTTATTTGGTTCTCATCAGAAAAACGAAATTTCCCTTCGCCACACCTTACTTTTCTTGTCTTGACACAAGAAAAGTAACAAAAGAAAGTCAAGAAATCCTAAACTCGCCTATGGCTCAAACAATAGGATTTCAGAAAAATAAATATAAACTTATTTATTTTTAAGGACTTATAGAATGTAAACATGCTCTTAGAGGATTTGAAGATGAGTCATGTACTGTGACAATTTTTCAAATCTTTTTCATTCTCCAACCTGAAAATTACCTGATGTTACTGCTTCCTTCCAATATATTTTCAGGTCTATCCAGTCACATCTCCTCATTTGCTTGTACTTTTGTATTATGCAATTAGATGATAAAATTCAATCGCTGTTAAACAATTTAGAAATTGAACAGCTCAATCAAATCCAAGAGGATTCTTTCCGTAGTATTCAGAATCGCCCTGATACCCTGTTACTTGCGCCTACGGGTTCGGGTAAAACGCTTGCCTTTTTATTGCCAATTTTTACCAAATTAAAACCAGAGGAAAAACGAGTACAATGTTTGATTTTGGCGCCTTCGCGTGAGCTTGCCTTACAAATTGAACAAGTTTGGCGCAAAATGAGTACAGGTTTCAAAGTCAATATCTGTTATGGAGGTCATAACATGGCTGTCGAAATTCAGAACTTGAGCGAGCCTCCTGCCGTACTGATTGGTACGCCTGGGCGTATTGCTGACCATATTACCCGCAAAACTTTTGATTTGTCAGGTATTCAGACATTGGTTTTAGATGAATTTGATAAATCTTTGAGCTTGGGTTTTCATGACCAAATGGAGTTTATTTATGGGCATTTGCGTAAACTCAAAACAAGGGTATTGGTATCGGCAACATCCAAAATTAAGATTCCTGAGTTTACGAAAATTACGCAACCTTGGGTGCTGAATTTTACCAGAGAAGAAGATGAAAAGCCAGACTTAAAACTCTATAAAGTAATTTCTGAATCAAAAGATAAAATTGATCGTCTGTTCGAATTGATTTGTCATTTGGGTTCGGAGCCGAGTATTATTTTCTGTAATCACAGAGAAACTACCATGCGAACTTCCGATTTACTTTGGCAAATGGGTATCGAAAACGCTTATTTTCATGGAGGAATGGACCAGCTAGATAGAGAGAAAGCGCTGATTCGTTTCAGAAATGGCAGTGTGAAATTTTTAGTAGCCTCTGATTTGGCAGCTCGTGGCTTGGATATTCCTTTTGTAAAACACGTAATCCATTATCATTTGCCACTCAAAAATGAAGATTTTGTACATCGTAACGGACGTACCGCTCGTATGAATGCGGAAGGTTTTGCATATTTACTTTTACATAGAAATGAGCATCAACCAGAGTATTTGAACCAAAAAATAGAAGAATTTATTTTTCCTGAAAATACTACTCCACCTGCGTTTTCTGAATTTACTACCCTGTATATCAATGGAGGTAAAAAAGATAAATTGAGTAAAGGAGATGTGTTAGGCTTTTTGGCCAAAAAAGGTAATTTACAAAAAGAAGATATTGGAGTGATTGAACTCAAAGATTTTATGGCCTTTGTAGCTGTAAAGAAAAGTGTCGTAAAATCGCTCATCAATGCCATTCAAAATGAAAAGCTGAAAGGCAAAAAGTACAAATACGGTATCGAGTCTGAGCAGAAGTTTGCTTAAGGATAGGTTCAAAGTAACAAAGGCAGAGAGGCACAAAGTGATTTGTTTTAAACACTTTGTGCCTCTCTGCCTTTGTTACTGTTCACTTAATATTTTATCTCAACCCTTTCTGTGCTTTTTTGGGATCTACAACAGTTTGTGAAAAGCTTACTGCTGATGTACCAAACCAACCTATAGCTTTTTTGTTTGAGCTGCTGTTTACGTTGTTGACATTGGTTGGAATATTGGCAGAAGGTCTTGCAAATAGACCGCCGTTGTTTACTTCAAGTCTAGCTTGTGTCCAAAAGTCAAAATGTCCTTCAGTAATCGAACGAAGCTCAACTTTAATCGTGTCGCCTGCTAAGTAGAGTTGTGGAGAAATCGTCGAGCGTACAGGTAAGCTAAAGATTAATCCATCTGCGGCACCACTACTTTTCTGGATTGCAGCATCATAAGCAATAGCTACAGTATTGCTCATTTCGAGCATCTTTCCATTTTTATAAGCTATAATTCTGTAACAGTCGCCAATACCTGTAAAATCACGTGCATAAAATTGTGCGTCATATCCTTCCTTGGGATATCCTTTGTCATCGTCTCTTTGATTTAATCGAGCTTCGTCAAATTGATAGGCAATCGAATCGATTTTAGGCACTCTTTTGAGCGCTGAAACTGCTTGGTAGGTTTCACCATTTGCAGTGATTTTAAGCGTGTACGTTTTCCCAACCTGACCAATTTTAGGCTCTGAAGTGGTTGGAGTCCAAACATACTTGCCATCTCCTTTGAGATCTTTGAAGGTAAAAATCTTCCCATCGCTGTCAGTCACAGTAACCGTAGCTCCCAAAACAGGTTTGACAGTACCATTTGTAAAATAATCTTGAGATTGCGTAAGCGTAATGACTTGATTAGTAGATACATCGGTTACATTTCCGTCCACTACCAACATCGACGGAGCATTGGTAATACCTTGTAAATCAATGACATCTTCACAGCTTGTGAGGCTCAAAGTACCAAGTGCAATCAAAGTATTTAAAATATATTTTTTCATGATTTAAGTACAAGTTAAATTCTCTAAACATCATTAGGTATTAATGCGAAATAAAATGGCATTAATACGCATTAGGCAAACATTGTATTAGAAATACCTTCAGCTTACAGTATATATCCTAATGCCTATTGCGGGTAAAATTATTTCAATTTTGCCCACTAACTTATTACCTTCTCCAAGTTGGATTAAAGGTATTTTCATGATTAAAACTTAAAGTTATAAGTTACAGCTGGAACGAAAGAACCGATAATAGACAACTGAACTGCCTCTGTTTGGGCAGGGTTCGTTTCGTTTGGACGGGTGTAAATCGAGAATGGATTACGACGATTATATAGATTGTAAATCGAGAATACCCACTCAGATTCGCCTTTTCCAAATAAAGCTTTTTTGTTTTTCTTGGTAGCCGAAACGTCTAAACGGTGGTATGCTGGAACTCTGAAATTACCACGTGTACCTGCTGGAATATATGGATAAACTTGCCCTTCAACCACAAACTGCTGTTCGGGTAAGGTGTATGGTACCCCTGTGATATAGGCGAAGTTTGCTCCGAATGACCATTTTTTGTTGATTTCGTACTGAGCCAACATATTCAATGTATGAGTACGGTCATAACGACTGAAGTACCAGTTTCCATTGTTAAGGGCATCTATTTTCTTCTCCGAACGTTGTAGCGTGTAGCTAATCCAACCTGTCAACTTACCACGATTTTTCTTCACAAATAGCTCAAGTCCGTATGCACGACCTTTTCCAAACAATAAATCCTTTTCGAAATAAGGATTCAAAAATAAATTGGCGCGGTCAGCATAGTCAATTTGATTCTGCATCTCTTTGTAAAAAACCTCCGCTGAAGCTTCATACATATTGTCTCCAAAGTTTTGGAAATAGCCTAATGCAACTTGATCTGCCACTTGTGGTTTAATGTTATTCGTACTTGATGTCCATACGTCCAAAGGCGTAGACGCCGCTGTGTTAGACATTAAGTGAACATATTGTGCCAAACGGTTGTAACTAGCCTTGATTGAGCTGTTGTCACCCGTGTTGTAGTTCATAGAGAAACGTGGCTCTAGATTTTGGTAAGTCTGGATTGTTTTTCCTTTTGTATTCGGGATATATGTCAAATCATATCCTGAAGGGAAATCAGCACTTACACCTACATATTTTCTCTGATAGTAAAAGTCTTCTTGGCTCGAGTAGTCATATCTTGAAAAACGTAAGCCATACTGCACTGAGAATTTTGGTGAAATTTTCCATTCATCACCCACATAAATAGAAGACTCAATACCATTTTTACGTTCTTGACCAAACGAACGTGATTCTCCTTCTGAGGTTGCTGTAGCTGCGCCAGGTTTGAAATTATACGTTAATACTTGCCCACCAAAAGTAAGAGTATTATTTGGAGAGATATAATACGTAAAATCTGGCTTAATACTTAAATTAGTAATATTAGAAGACCATTTAAAAGCATTATTAGGACGCTTATTTTTCAAGTCGGAATCTAAGGCATAGTCGTAGTTACTATAAAATGCCGTAGTATTCAAGAATAACTTATCGCTAAATACATGGTTCCAACGACCAGAAAGCGTACTGTTACCCCAGTTAAAACCAAAATCTTGTCCAAAAACATCACGTCCAAAATAGCCTGAAAGGAAAACCGTATTTTTATTGTCGATATTATAGTTGACTTTAGCCGTTAAGTCATAAAAGTTAAAACTCGAACCAGCATTGTTTCCTGTGAGGAATGGTTTAGCTAAAATATCGATATAAGAACGACGAGCCGCTACAATAAAAGAGGCTTTATCTTTAACAATTGGAGCTTCGATAGATAAGCGGCTAAAAATGACACCAATACCACCATTGATTTCCAACTCTTTGGCATTACCTTCCTTCATTTTTACATCCAGAATCGAAGATGCGCGACCGCCATATTGCGCTGGAACACCCCCTTTGATGAGTTTTACGTCTTTTACAGCGTCGGGATTAAACACCGAAAAGAAACCAAATAAGTGTGATGAGTTATAAACTGGAGCATCATCCAATAAAATTAAGTTTTGGTCGACACCACCTCCACGCACGTTGAAGCCCGAAGCTCCTTCACCGACTGTTGTAACGCCTGGCAAAAACTGAATCGCACGTACTAAGTCTACCTCACCTAAAAGTGCAGGGATTTTCTTAATGGTTTTCATTTCGACCTTGTTCACCGACATTTCCATCGATTTCACGTTGTCATCTTCTCTTTTTGCTTTTACAACAACTTCTTCTAGTTCTTGTCCATCCTCTTGTAGTTCAAGATTAAGGCTTAAGCTTTGTTCTGTGAGTTTAATTTCACGGATACTTTTACGGTATCCTACCGAGCTTACCACTAAAGTATAGTTTCCTTTTGGTACTGTGAGTGAGTAAAAACCATACGTATTGGTGGTAGTACCCGTCATAAGTTCTTTTACAAAAACAGAAGCGCCGATAAGACCTTCTCCGTTTTTAACGTCCTTGATATAACCGCTGACAGTTAATTTTTGATTTTGTGCCTGTAGGCAAAGAGGAAATAATAAGAGGACTACCCAAATGTTTCTTAAAAATGCATTCATGGATAAGTGTTTAAGTGATTGATTGTGTAAAGAAAGTAACATAAAGAACGGATAAAAGTTTTTATGTTCAATTCAATGAAAGTGTGATTTATGGTTCAAAATTATACTAAAATGTATTGATTATGATAGAATAACTACCAAAAAGTAATTTTGTTTTCTGTTTTCGAATTTTTTTTCAAATAATAATTTTCAACCCTTCTTTATTTTTGACAAGCTAAAAACACAATGCCCCTATAGAAACCGTATTTATATATTTATTTTCCGAAAACATAATATTGAAATAATTTTATAGGTAAAATATTGCCGATTTTTATTTTTTAAAATAACAGGCTTAAAATACGAGCACCTAAAAATCGTATTTTTAAAAAATCACTAGAAAAATATTACTGATTAAATAAGGGGTAAAGTGTCTTTTAGAGAGATATTTGAGGGTTTTATGAAAAATATTTTAAAAATTTTAATGATTCGGTAATATAATACTTATTAAAATTTTTTATTTAATATTTTGTTTCTATATTTGTCATGAAATAAGTAATATATTATCAAGTAATATGAACTTCGAACAATTAGGCCACATAATCAGAGAAAGACGCAATGAACTTTCCTACAGTCAAGAAGTGCTGAGCGATAAGAGCGATGTTGCTATCAAGACAATTCATTCAATTGAACTTGGCAAAGCCAACCCATCGCTTAAGACCCTCGACAAGGTACTTGGTGTATTAGGACTGGAGCTAATTGTAGTAAGCAAAAAAGATTAAGAAGAACTATTCCCAATTTTCATATAAAAATATTTAAGTACGAAAACCAACCACGGCATCAAGTCGTGCAGCATAAACAACTATGGAACAGGCCATCAGCTACGAACGTATCCCTACAAAAATTTACGCAAACTCAGACGAAGCTTCTCGCTCAGTAGCGTTAGAAATTGCTTCCATCATCCGCCAAAAAGCTGGTGAAGGCAAACCTGCTGTGTTAGGTTTAGCCACTGGATCGTCTCCTAAAAAAGTGTATAAAGAATTAATTCGTATGCACAAAGAGGAGGGTTTGAGCTTCCAAAATGTAGTGACATACAACCTTGATGAATACTACCCAATGGAACCTGATGCAGTACAAAGTTATGTACGCTTCATGCGCGAGCAATTGTTTGACCATGTGGATATTCCGTCAGGCAACTGGCACTTACCTGATGGTACATTGCCATTAGAAAAGGTAGCAGATTTTTGTCGTGACTACGAAGAGCAAATCGAGCGCTATGGTGGTTTGGATTTTCAGTTGTTGGGTATTGGTCGTAACGGTCACATTGGTTTCAACGAGCCAGGGTCATTGGTAAATTCAAAAACTCGTTTGATGACACTCGACCTTACTACTCGTATCGATGCTGCTGGTGATTTTGGTGGTTTGGCAAAGGTTTCGAAAAAAGCCATTACCATGGGTATCAACAAAATTATGGAAGCGAAGCGCGTAATTTTGTTGGCATGGGGTGAGCACAAAGCCGAAAACGTAGCTCGTGCAGTAGAAGGTTCAGTATCTGCTGATGTACCCGCTTCTTACTTACAGCACCATACCAATGCAGCTTTTGTATTGGATAATTCGGCTGCTTCTCAATTGACTCGCATCCGTACTCCATGGATGGTGGATGCCGTAACATGGGATCGTCCAATGGTGAAAAAAGCCGTTACTCACTTGGCTTTACAAGTAGGCAAACCTGTATTGAAGTTGACAAACTCAGACTATAACGAAAATGGTTTATCTGATTTGTTAGCATTGTATGGTCAGGCTTATGATATTAACATCGAAGTATTCAACTATTTACAACATACTATCACAGGTTGGCCAGGTGGTAAGCCAAACGCCGACGACTCTAACCGTCCTGAGCGTGCTTACCCAGCTAAGAAACGTGTGATTATTTTCTCTCCACACCCAGACGACGATATCATCTCAATGGGTGGTACCTTCCAACGTTTGCATGACCAAGGTCACGATGTACACGTAGCGTACCAAACTTCGGGTAATATTGCAGTGGCAGATGACGAGGCGCTTCGTTTTGCGGAATTTGTGGTTGACTTTAACGAGAAATTTGAAGCAAACAATCCAAAAGCAAATCGTATCTATCGTGAAGCGGTGAAATTCTTGAAAAACAAGAAGGATTCGGAAGTAGATACTTCGGAGGTACGTTACATCAAAGGGTTGATTCGTAGAGGAGAAGCTAAAAATACTTGTCGTTATGTAGGTATTCCAAAAGAGAATGTACATTTCTTGGATATGCCATTCTACGAAACAGGTAAAGTGCAGAAAAACCCAATTGGTGAAGCTGACGTTCAAATCGTAATGGATTTGATTGAAGAAGTTAAGCCTCATCAAATTTATGCAGCTGGTGACTTGGCTGACCCACATGGTACTCACAAAGTATGTTTGGATGCCATCATGGACGCTGTAACACGTTTGAAACACCGCGAATACATGAATAGCTGTTGGGTATGGTTATACAAAGGCGCTTGGCAAGAGTGGGACATCGACCAAATCGAAATGGCGGTTCCAATGTCACCAGACCAAGTATTGAAGAAACGTTATGGTATCTTCAAACACCAATCACAAAAAGATGGTGTGCCGTTCCAAGGAACAGACTCACGCGAATTCTGGCAAAGAGCTGAAGACCGTAATGCGAGTACAGCAGAGTTGTACAACAAGTTAGGTCTAGCAGAATATGAAGCAATGGAAGCTTTTGTACGTTGGAAATTCTAATAAGAAAAAGCTTGGCGTCAGCGCCAAGCTTTATAAGTTATTGAGGGTGCAAAAGAGAGTTTCTTGAAAAGAGTTTCTTTATTGAGCATCCGAATTTGGAAAAAGGAATTGATTATAGTGTTTGATTATCAGGCCTTGCGCCTGTGAATTTAGCCGTCGAACTTTGTTTGACGGCTACTTTGTTTTTAATAGCCTAACACATTGGTATATTTGTCCAAGTTTGAACTATTAGCTATATTGTTGACTAAAATATATATTGAATCTATGGAAAACTTTAGAATAGAAAGTTTAGAAATAAGTCAAGTTGGAGTGTTTAATAATTTAAAAATAGATTTTCCTGAGAAAAAAAATGCAGGATTAGCAGAGATACATATTCTTACGGGGGAGAATGGAACAGGGAAAACTACAATATTAGAAATGCTAGCGGAGTTGGGTTCTTACAGAATTTCAAAACTTAAACATGGGTCATCTTTGATAGAAAAGCTCAACATTAGCGAAAGTTCATTTCAAATTAAAAGTAATTACACAGATTACAAGTTAGTTATAACTCAAAAAAACTATAATAAATCAGGAGAGATAAATAAAGTAGGAGTAAGTCTTAACAAGGTTCTTACTAGGGGAGGAAAATTTTCATTTGCTATTTTTTCTTATTCTGGATATAGAAGAACCTCAAAAAGTACTGAAGTAAACTCAAGAGCAGATATTCCATACAGTCAAATATTGGAAGATTCAACCAGTTTTGACAAATCTATTAATACTGAAAAATTTTCAAACTGGATAGGTTCAATTTTGATAAAAGAGGCTCTTTTAAAAACAACCAATGAGATAGATAAATCTTTGGAGTACAGACGATACATATCAGTCATAGAAGAGGTATTATTTCAAATCACAGGTCAAAACTTTAGCTTTTATCTAAATCCTGAAACCATGTATCTAAATATGGTTCATGACGAGCAACGTATCGGATTAGATACATTGCCAGATGGAGTCAAAAGTATTGTCTCGTGGGTTGGTGATTTGATTATGCGAATGAGCCAAATGCGATGGATTGATGATTTGGATATTTTTGATAGAAGCTTTATTTTATTGCTCGACGAAATAGAAGTTCATTTACATCCAGCTTGGCAACGTAAAATATTACCAGTGATTCAAAAACTTTTTAAAAATGCGCAAATATTCATTTCTACACATTCACCTTTTGTCGTAGGATCAGTGGATGGAGCATGGATTTATAAATTTAAAAGAAATGATAATTTTGTAATTTTAGATGGGTTACCAACTTTATCAGAGGATGCAAAAAGTGTTAGGCGTATTCTGGATGAGGTTTTTGATGTAAAGCAACAATATGGTGTTTCTGTTGAAGAAGACCTCCAAAAGTTTAGAGAGATACGAAATAGAATTTTAAAAGGGGAATCTTATAATCTCCAAGAATTTAGAGATTTAACAAATAGCTTAGCGAGTCAGAGCACAGAGCTTTCACACTTATTAGGAAGTGAAATCAATCAACTTCAACGAATTTTAAATAAAGAGGTATTCTAACACTTATGCGTAAATTTCTTAGAGTAAATAGCCCTATAATTTTATTAGAAAACTATTCAGCTGCTATTCCTAAGCCTAGGTGGCAAGTATATGGAGAAAGGTATGCAGAACGAAGAGCAATTAATAAATCATTCGAATTTACTTGGCCTCAATATCAGAGAAAACCACTGAATCAACTTCTGATGTCTTCCTTGATTCAGCAAACAGACTCACACTGTTCTTATTGTGACGCTTATCCTCTCATGAGTGCTGATAATACAATTGACCACTTTAAGCCAAAGTCAAAGTATCCTATAGAAGTCTGTAAATGGGAGAATTTATACGTTGTTTGTGCTCACTGCCAAAAAGAAAAAGGAGTAAATTATGACGAAAAGCTTCTTCGACCTGATGAACAAGGATACGATTTTTATCATTACTTCTATTATGATTTTACTACTCATGAAATAAAAATATTATGGGGTTTACCTGAAGAAGAAGCACAACGAGCAGAAACAACCTTACAAATAATGAACTTTAATCATCCTGCTATGAAAGAAAGTCGACGTTTGTCGTATGAAGGTTTTGCAGACAGACCTGATTTTCCACCTAACCATAAAACTCATAGATTTATGTTTGAATAGCAAAATGGAAGATTATTAGTTACACCAGCCTACACTCAATTGTATAACTTCTTTTATTTTTGAATCATCTGAGTATATCTGAATTTAAAAAAGCTCTTGTTCTTAGCGTGTTTATTCACCAATTTTCAGAAATTATCAATTCTATTTTTATCCCCATGAAAAAAATCCTATTTACTTTGTTGACTTGTTGTGGCATGAGTCCAATATTTGCTCAACAAAAAGCTCCTTCACCTGTCTTACCTGGCGCTTTTGCCGATCCGCACGTAGCTGTTTTTAATGGCAAATATTATATCTATCCAACTACCGATGGATTTGAAGGCTGGTCATCTGACTATTTTACGGTATGGTCTTCAAAAGATATGAAGAAATGGAAAAAAGAAGGGACAATTCTTGACTTCAAAAAAGACCTTACTTGGGCACAAAAACGTGCTTGGGCACCCGCAATTGCTTTCAAAAACAATAAATACTACTTCTATTTTTCGGCAGATACCAACATCGGTGTAGCGGTGTCTGACAAGCCAACCGGACCTTTCAAGGATGCACTTGGCAAACCTTTGATTACAAAAGGACAATACCAAGCGCAGATTATTGACCCAATGGTCTTTGTAGATGACGATGGACAAGCCTATATCTATTTTGGACAGGGGAGATGTTATATCGCCAAGTTGAATCCAGATATGATTTCGATTAATGAAGCATCAATCGTTTCTTACAAGCCTGAAGGTTATAATGAAGGTTCTTTTTTGATTAAACGAAAAGGGAAATACTACTTGATGTGGTCAGAATACGACACCCGTGACCCACGTTATTCGGTAGCTTATGGCGTTTCGGATTCACCAATGGGGCCTTTTGTGAAAGCTCAAAATAATCCAATTCTAAAAGGGCATGATGAGGTAAAAGGCGCTGGTCATCACTCGGTAGTACAAGTACCAGGCAAAGATGAATGGTATATTGTTTATCACCGTTTTATCATTCCTAACGGAAATGGATATAACAGAGAAACTTGTATTTCGCCGATGAGATTTGATGCAGAAGGCAACATCTTACCTGTAGAGGTTTACGAGAAAAAATAAAAATACACGATAGGGCTTAGGCTATGAGTCATCGCTAATTGCGTGATTAGTTTAATTGTAGAGACGCAATGCTTTGCGTCTTTAGCAGAATAGTATCAAAAAAGCGGTCGGAAAACAATTTCCGACCGCTTTTTTGATAAAAATGGGAGACTCATCCTAATCCCGACATTCGGGATGAATCATATGTATATTTTTAGTACCTACAAGCCGAAAGCACAAGGTAAAGAGTTTTAACATTTTATAGATATGTTTTTGCCGAAAGCGTATTGCTGAAAGTCGAAAACCCATTCTTTAGCATACAACTTAAGGCCTAAAGCCTATTGCACATAACACACCTTATTTAAAAAAACCTTTTGCTATCAAGTAGGGGATAATCAACCAAAGAAGCCCTTTGATGAGAAAAAAAAGAAAACCTGCCAAGCCCAATTTCTTGAGCCAAGATTGAAATTTATTAGGATTTTGAGGTGATTGATTCATTTTTGTATGGGCAATTTCTTTAATGTATTAGGATGCTTTGGGCACAATGCTTACGGATTGATTGAAACACCTCTTTTAAGATGTACTATAAAAACGATTTTTGGGGCTATTTAATTTCTTACCTACTAAATTCTAATTCTCTTCCTATTTCGCCTCAAGCTAACTCTACAACGCAAAATACTGAAAAAAGGGTCAATTATTCTTACTTTGGCATAAATTTGGCGCAAGTATTTCTGGTTTATGAGTAATACTTTTCACACTATGCTGTAACCAATATTTCAATTCCAACTCATTTATTTTCAATCCGCTGATGGCAAAATCTAAAACTTCTAAAACCAAAATTCAACCCGTCTCCGAGCCTAAAGAAGCCCCTAAAATTAGGTCTGAAGTCATTTCAATTTTTGATAAAATTTCTGACTTGCAAGGGTTTGGCTTATTATGGGGCTGTGTGCTTCTGATTTCGGTTATCTTGTTTAAAGACTATCTTTTTCACAAAAAGTATTTCCTTTTTCTCGATCTCGGTGCCGATTCTATCAATATCATTTACACCAACTTGATGCATTATGCCGATTATATCAAGTCGGAGGGCATTCCCGCTTGGTCATTTAAGGCAGGAATGGGACAAAACATCAATCCATTTTGGTTAGATCCAATTGCAACTACTGTCTTGTTTTTATTTGGAAAAGAAAACATTGCTGGTAGTTTAGTATTGGTGGTAGTGATAGAGATATTTTTAGCAGCTACGTTCTTTTATGCCTTTTTACAAAGCCTTCATTTACATAAGTTTGCCTCAATAATAGGGGCATTAAGCTATGCTTTTTGTGGCTATTTGATTGTTTGTAGTACGTGGGATTTAAACAAATATCCTACCGAAGTATATCAAGCAGCGTTCTTACTTTTTGCTTTGGAACAATGGATAGGGAAAAGTAAATGGTATTTTTTCCCGTTGAGTATCGCCCTGATTGCTATTCATCAGCCTTTTTATTTGTACTTGTACGGAGTATTGATTTTGATATATGCTTTGGTGCGTCATTTTGAAGATGCTTCAAAGCCTGTATCTCAACTGTTGTGGCAACTGCTCGGTTTGATAGGATTCGGTATTTTGGGCTTGGCTTTGGCTGGTTTTATTTTACCAAGTAATATTTATCAAATTATCGAAAGTCCACGTGTGGCTGGAGGCGTATCTTACTTTGATACTCTTTCGGCGGCTTCCCCATTCGATATGTCGGATGGCGTACAGACGGCCTCGGCATTCCTACGCTTTTTCTCAAATGACCTTTTAGGTACAGGTTCGGATTATCGAGGATGGCAAAACTATATGGAGGCACCTGTTTTATACTGTGGCATTTTGACTCTGGTGGCTGCACCACAGGCATTTGCCTTAGCCAATCGCCGACAGACAATTATTTATGGTGCTATCACCTTCGCTTGTTTTCTGATACTGACTTTTCCCTATTTTCGATATGCTTTCTGGTTGTTTTCGGGTGATTACTATCGCACAGCAGGCTTTTTTATCGTAATATTCTTATTGTTTTTGGCATATCGTGGTATTTCCCAAATTGTACAAAAATCAGAAATCAACCTTGTGGTATTGGGTGCAACTTTGGTGGTTTTACTTTTTGCATTGTACGCGCCGTATGAAATTCCTAAAGAAAATATCAATAGCCGTTTGCGTACTTTGGTGAGCTTTTTTGTGATTTTGCAAGCGGGTATTTTGTATTTGTTGAGTCGTTCTTCGTTAAAAAATATTGCTCAAATCGGAGCTTTAGTATTGGTTATAGGAGAAATATTATTTTTGGATAATCCCGCACTCAATCGTCGTAATGCAGCATCTGTTTCGGAGTACAAGGACAAAAGTTCGTTGTTTGAAGATGCCACCAACGAAGCGGTAGCTCGCCTCAAAAAATCTGATACATCTTTTTATCGAATAGATAAGGATTACGCCTCAAGTCCTGCGATTTTTGCTGGGCTCAATGATGCCAAACTACAAGATTACTATGGGACTTCGTGTTATTCCTCGTTCAACCAAGTTAATTATGTCCGCTTTTTATTAGGTATGGGCTTAGTCAAAAAAGGGGACGAATTTAGCACACGATGGGTAAATGGTCTAGGAGGAAATACCTTACTAGAAAGTGTAAATGCTGTGAAATATGTTTTGATTAAAAATCCAACCATGGATTTGCGTCCGCAGGGTTTTACCCCAATTGATACGGTGGGAGAGGTGAAGATATTGAAAAACAATAATGCTTTGCCTTTAGCATATACTTATAACCAATTTGCAGATGAGAAGACATTTGAACAACTTTCGCCATTTGCTAGACAAAAAGTATTATTGCACGCCTGTGTTTTGAGTCAAGAAAAAGGAAAAGAATTAGGCTTGTCACTCTATCAACAAGCAGATACGACGAGCACATTGAATGGTGTAGAATATAACGATGCCATTGCTGCCAGAAAAGCTACTCCTTTTACAATGACTAAATTTTCGGATAATCATATCGAAGGAAACATCAAGTTGCAAACGCCACAATTATTGTATTGGAGTATTCCGTTTGATATTGGTTGGAAAGCTTTGGTAGATGGAAAAGAACAGAAGATAGAGCAAGTGAGCTTTGGTTTTATGGGTATTCCATTATCAGCAGGAAACCATCAGGTAGTACTTCAATATGAAGCGCCTTATGTGAGTATGGGTACAAAAGTTGCCCTAGTAGCGTGGTTGCTATATCTCGTAGGTTTAGTTTTCTTTTTGATACAGCAAAGAAAACTTATTTAGTGATTTGTGATTGAGCGAATGAGTGATTATTTTAATAAGTATATTAACAATAGAAATGTAAGTAAAAGGAAGTATTAAATTAATAATATATCTCTGACTCACTTTGGTAGTATATACCAATAACTGATATACAGTTAACTATTAACTTCTTTAAAATAATCACTCAATCACTAAATAACTTAAGCAAGCAAATCAGCTATGGCTTTTTCTACTTTTTCAAAGCCAAATTTCTGTTTTACTTCTTCCATCATTGCTGTAATTTCTACTGTACAGAGGTTACCAATACTTCCTTCGTGTGAATGTTGTAAATTACGATTTGGGTGGTATTCTCCTGAGTTGATTTCGTTTCCGATAATTTTGTAAGCTTCTCTAAAAGGTACACCTTGTAATACCAATTCGTTAACTCTTTCTACTGAAAACAATAAATCATACTTTGAATCGTCCAAGATACCTTCTTTAACTTGAATACCTGAAAGCATAAAATGTGTCATATCTAAGCAACTCAAAATTTCGTCGAAAGCAGGCATTAATACTTCTTTCAAAATCTGCATTTCACGGTGGTATCCAGAAGGCAAGTTGCTCATTACGAGCATGATATCATTTGGTAATCCTTTTAGCCTATTGGTTTTTCCACGAAGCAATTCTGCTACATCAGGGTTTTTCTTATGAGGCATAATAGAGCTACCTGTTGTCATTTCGTCAGGAAGTTTGATAAAGCCAAAGTTCTGAGAATTGTACAAACAGATATCCATTGCCAAACGAGATAAAGTTGAGGCAATTTGAGCAATAGCAGTTACCGCAAATAGTTCGGTTTTTCCTCTCGACATTTGAGCATATACTACGTTGTAATGCAAATGGTTAAAACCTAACAACTGCGTTGTCATGGTACGATTCAGGGGAAAAGAAGAACCATATCCAGCACCCGAACCAAGTGGATTTTTGTTGGCTAATTGATAGGCCGTTTGCAACATTTCCATGTCGTCAACCAAACCTTCGGCATAAGCCCCAAACCACAAACCAAACGACGATGGCATCGCAATTTGCAAGTGAGTATAGCCTGGTAACAAAACACTTTTGAAACGCTCACTAAGTTCAGTCAACAAGTCAAATAAGCGGAAAGTTGATTCTGCTAATTCTTGCAAACGTGCTCTGGTGAAAAGCTTTAAATCCACCAAAACTTGATCGTTACGTGAGCGACCAGAGTGGATTTTTTTTCCAGCTTCGCCCAATTGACGAGTAAGCATCAATTCTACTTGCGAGTGAACATCCTCGATACCCTCTTCGATAACAAATTCACCGTTTTGGATACCTTGATAAATATTTTTCAATTCAGATTGTACCTGAGCCAATTCATCAGCTTCGAGTAAGCCAATGCTTTCGAGCATACGTGTATGTGCCAAGGAGCCTAATACATCGAACTCCGCTAATAATAGGTCAAACTCAGGGTCGCGACCTACAGTAAATTTTTCTATTTTCTCGTTAACAGAAGTATTATCTTTTTGCCAAAGCTTACTCATTTTGAATCTTGAGTTTTAAGTGTTGGAATGGGGAATTAGTGAATTGTGAATGAGTGAGTTGTAAATTGTGAATGAGTGATTTTTAAATTGAAAATTTTATTAGGGAGGCTCAGATGCCTAATTTTGGTATTAATACAATTTTGGCTTCCATTGGACTAAACAATAACCAATTGGTCTAATTCACAATTCACTCATTCACAACTCACTCATTCACTCATTACAATGGTTTGTTTCAACATTTTGATGTACAAATCAATACCTTCTTCTATTTCAGAAAGGTAGATGAATTCATCGGCTGTGTGTGAGCGTTCAGAGTGTCCAGGACCTAGTTTTAGTGATTGACATGATAAAACCGCTTGGTCTGAAGTAGTTGGCGAACCGTAGGTTTCACGCCCTAATGCCAACCCTGCTTGAACAATTGGATGCTCCATTGGAATCGACGAAGGCTTCAATCGAATAGAACGAGGAATAGCCTCTGATTCAATATTTTGACGAATGGTTTCTAATATTTCCTCTAAAGTATATTGCTCCGTTACACGACAGTCAATGGTAAAAGTGCAGCTATCTGGCACTACATTATGCTGCTTACCTGCATTGATGACCGTTACCGACATTTTGATAGGACCAAGTACTGGCGAAACTTTCGGAAACTGATAGTTTTTAATCCATTCAATATCTTTGATGGCTTTATAAATAGCATTATCGCCTTCTTCACGAGCAGCATGTCCAGCTTTCCCGTGGGCAATACAATCTACTACCATCAAACCTTTTTCGGCAATAGCCAAGTGCATTTGTGTAGGTTCGCCTACGATAGCAAAATCTATTTCAGGCAAATCATTATCCTTAAGAAGTAATTCCAACCCATTTACGCCAGAAATTTCTTCTTCGGCAGATGCCACAAACAAGACATTATATTTGAGGTCGCTGCGATGATAGAAATAACAAAACGTTGCTAAAAGACTTACCAAACATCCACCTGCATCGTTGCTTCCCAAACCAAATAATTTTCCTTCTTGAACTACAGGTTCAAAAGGGTCGAGTGTCCATTTGGGATTGGGCTTTACAGTATCATGATGGGAATTGAGTAATACGGTAGGAAGTTCGGGATTAAAATGCTGATTACGAGCCCACAGGTTATTGATTTTTCTTCTAAAAGGAATATTTCTTTCTCTGAAAAACTCTTCAAGAATATCGCCTGTTTTATCCTCTTCACGACTAAATGATTGCGTAGCAATCAATTGTTTTAACAACCCAATAGCATCTTGGGTCAATTGTTCTTGTAGGGTCATTGGAATCAGCCCGTTTGAGATAAAAATAAAAATTTTGGGTCGAAATTATCATGAACACTTTTGTTAAGCAAACATCAAACAAAAGAATTCAGAAATGTGCCGACTTTTGAGCTAACAAGCCTGTCAATATTTGCTTGTTAAGTAAGATTGCATGATTGGGCATTGCGCTGTCAGGTAACGGCTTTCGGCGGTGGACCTTGGAAAAAAGCATGGCTGTGGTTATTAAAAACATCTTAACACTCTTTGCCTTGTGCCTGTTGCCTAAACAAATAACTCAAATCTTATTCTGCACGATTACTTCCTATGTTAAAATGTTGTATTTATTGTCCAAATTTCGCTGAAAATCGATTTGCTAAATCTTCAATCTTATCTTTTTGGGCGAGTTGTTCGATCCACTCACTCGGAATTTGTTCATAGCCATAATAAAAGCCTGCAATTCCACCTGTCACACTTCCAATGGTATCGGTATCATCACCTAAATTTACACCTTTTAATACCGCTGATTTGAAATTATCAGTTGTCAAAAAAGCCCAAAGAGAGGCTTCTAAGGTATGCAAGATATAACCAGAAGAAAAAACTTCGCTTTCATCAATTTTAGAAATATCGTCGAAAAGAAGTCTGCTATATAATTCTAATTCAGCTGGCTTTACTTGTACCGATAAAAGATAATCTCGTACCGTATTTTGTGTAATACTATATGCTTCGTGTTTCTCTTTACCTTTCATCAAGTTGAGCAAATACTCCGTAGCAAAAAAACAGCCAATTAAGGTTCGTGTGTGCCCGTGGGTAATACCCGACACAATTTTGATAATACTACAACGCTCCTCGATGGATTTATTTTGAGTATAGTACACAATCGGGAGTGTACGCATCAACGAGCCGTTTCCATTCGAATACTCATCGCATTCGCCAGAGTTTAGTGGCGAAACACCTTTTAGTAATCTATCGATGGCATTACGAGTCGCGATACCCACATCAAAAAATGCTCCGTGTGCTGTCCAATAGCCATTATCGTACCAGTCGCAAAACTTTTTGGCTAGACCGTCTAGGTCAAAACCTTCGACTAGTTGTTCTGCTAAACAAAAGGATAGAGAGGTATCGTCAGACCAAGTACCTGCTGGCTGGTGGTGAGTTCCGTAGGCACGCATACCCTCTACAGGATGTGCCTTGAGGTGTTTACGGCTCATAAACTCGACAGGAACACCAAGGGAGTCGCCAATAGCAATACCAAAAAGTAGACCTTTGCTTTTCATAGAAATAAAATGAATAATAATGTGGCATTGAGCTATCGGGTTACAGCTATTAGTATTTCTAATCACCTAAAACCGATACATTAATACCGAAATTTATATTGTAAGCTTTGTTCCAGCGTTACCATCAGTTACAGCTGCAAGAACTTCTTTGGCGTGGCAGATAGTTACTTGTTTAACTCCTTCGTCAAGCGCTTTGAAAGCATTATCTAATTTGGGAATCATTCCTTTGTTGATAGCGCCAGTAGCTTTGTAGGAAGAATAGGCCTCTGGTTGTAATTGAGGAATTACAGAATCGTCGTCGTCTGGGTTCGAAAGTACACCTTTTTTCTCAAAACAGTACACCAAATTTACTTCAAATTCTTTGGCCATGGCTGTTGCTACTGCCTGAGCTTGTGTGTCGGCATTGGTATTAAGCATATTGCCATCGAGATCATAAGTCAAAGGGGCAAATACAGGGGTTAGTCCTTGCGAAATCATTCCTGCAATTTGACCTGCATCTACACGCTCGATGTCACCCACAAAACCATAATCGATTTCTTTGACAGGGCGTTTTTTAGAAAGAATAACACCTCCATCCGCACCAGTCAAACCAATAGCATTAGTGCCAAATTTTTGTAGTTGTGCTACGAGATTTTTGTTTACCAAACCACCATACACCATTGTTACGACGTTGAGCATAGATTGATCGGTAATACGACGGCCTTCTACCATTACTGTTTCGATACCTAATTTTTCAGCAATTTGCGTAGCGATTTTACCACCTCCATGAACCAAAATTTTAGGACCAGCGATTTGCGCGAAATCAGATAAAAATTGACTACATAATGTTGGGTTATCGATTACATTACCCCCAATTTTCACAACAGTGAGTTTCATAAAGATTATTTTGATTTGGTTAAACAGAAACGTTGCTTTCGCCTTTTTGACGAGCTAGCGCTATTAAACAACAAATGTACAGACCGTAAGACCTGTACATTCGAAAATATGATAGATTGATGGAGTAGTGGAAGAGTGGGCGAAAATGATTATCACTCATTCACTCAATCACCATTAGAACAAGTACGGGCTTTCTTCGCGGATAATGCTCAGAAGCATTTGTTTGATGACAACCTGTGCTGACCATATACGGTTACCAGCTTGTTGTACTACCACCGAATTAGGAGAGTCTAATACAGCATCTTCAACAACCACATTACGACGAACTGGCAAGCAGTGCATAAATTTGGCGTTGTTAGTCAAGTTCATTTTGTCCATTGTTACCATCCATGATGGGTCTTGGTTCAAAATTTGACCATATTGAGAGTAAGATGACCAGTTTTTAGCATAAATAAAATCTGCATCTTTGAATGCCTCTTCTTGATTGTAAGTTACTTTGGCATTGCCTACAAATTCAGGAGCAAGTTCGTATCCTTCAGGGTGTGTGATGACAAAATCCACATCAGCGGCGTTCATCCACTCGGCAAAAGAGTTTGGTACTGCTTGAGGAAGCGCTTTTACGTGTGGAGCCCATGTCAAAACCACCTTTGGACGAGGTTTTGTCTTTAGCTCTTCAATTGTAATTAAGTCGGCTAAAGACTGTAATGGGTGACGAGTAGCAGACTCTAAGCTCAAAATCGGACGACCAGTATGTTTAACAAACTGATTCATGACGTTTTCAGAATAATCTTCTTCACGATCCACTAAGCCAGGAAAACTACGAATACCAACGATGTCACAGTATTGACCTACCACGGGTGCAGCTTCTTTGATGTGCTCGGCTTTGTTGCCATTCATAATCGCGCCATCTTCAAACTCCAATCCCCAGCTATCCTGTCCGACGTTCATTACGATTAGTTCCAACCCTAAGTTTTGAGCGGCTCGTTGTGTACTTAAGCGTGTTCGTAAACTTGAGTTAAAAAACAATAGACCCATGGTCCTGTTTTTGCCCAAATGCTTATCCGCATAAGGAGTTTTTTTATATAAAAGGGCTTCTTTAACTAGAGCCTGAACATCAACAGCATCTTTAACTGAAAGGAAGTTTCTCATTTTTTAAATATCCGATAGCAGTTCGTTGCAAGTTTTAAATGGAACAATTGATTAAAAGATGATTCTTCGACATTGCGATTGTCTTGAATTCAAACTACAAAGTTATTCCTAAATATGAGAATCACGTTAGTATTTTTGTAAAACTCCTTGATTTTAATGGCTTATTGCCACTTTTTGTGAAGATTTTTGAATAAATACGCAAATTGAAGGATAAACAGGGGACAAAAAATTTGGCGAACCCTACTAGAGCCCGCCAAGATTGTATCACTAACACACCAAAATATAGTTTTGCTTATTAGATTTTTGAAATACTATTCCACAAAACCTATTTCTACTATGAAAACTACTCATTTAACGTATGAAACTGAGAGAAGTCACAGTATATCTGAAAATTTTTAGATTTTTTTTGAAAAAAATAAAAAGCACATTTCCAAATCCTCTGAGCCTACTCAGATATACGAAAGAAGAGTTGAATTAGATTGCTAAGTAAGGAATTTTTTTTTGAAAAGTTATTACAAGAGAATTGTGAAAAATGATACTAACGACTAATGAGTAGTGTACGAAGGATTATAAAAACCATTTATTTCGGATTTAGGATGTTGGGTTTCGGAACAGTAACCTTCTGTATTTTGTAAAAACAAAGATGTTTTTCTTTATTTCCGAAATCCTTCATACAGTCCTAATGATTAATATTCAATTTCCAATGTCTAACTAAGATTGTTTCGATATGTTCTACTTCTTCGATTTCGCCAAATTGTTGAAAGCCATTTTTTTCTAACACTTTTCCTGAACTTGTATTGTCAACAGGAGTATCTGCCAAGATTTGTAAGAGAGATGTATCTTGTTTAGCCCAATCAATGAGTCCTTTCAATGCCTCAGAGGCATATCCTTTGTTACGATAGGGCATATCAATGAAATAACCTACCATTGTATTACCATTGTCGTCGGGTAATCCCGAAAAGCCAATACCACCAATCGAACGATTTTCTTCTTCAAGAATAATCTCCCAATTTGAGTACCAAGCAAAGTCCCAAGGAAATATTTGTGCCATCGGAATCCAGAAATGTTCAAGAGCTTCGAGGGTTTCAGCTTCAAAAAAGGGTTCAATTTGCCAAGATGTTGGAACAAGCTCCAGATGTTTTTCTAGCGCCTCACGACCATGACGATGCCAAATCAGTAATTCATTATGTTTGAGTGCTTGAAGTTTGAGTCTTGAAGTGCGAATAATAGCCATATATTAACTGGACAGGGTTAGTTGTGAAGCATTTTAACGTAATGCTACAAAAATGACAAAGCGAATTTAGGATTTATTTTTAGTCAATGTTTTAGCCATAAGTCAAAAAAGGATTTTCAGCAACCACAAATATACCAGCAATCACTCGACATCTCTAAGATTTTCAATCTTGAGTATCACGATGAGTCAGCATTCTACATTGGTAAACCCACCCCTACAATAGATGATAAAAAAGGAAGAAAGGTATATTAAATTTGAAGATTCTAGGATAGTAGAGCCTGAAAATAAACACCTTGCATAGGCAGAATAACAAGTCCTTTGATTAATGTTATTCACCGATGAATTATTTTGTTTG
Source organism: Flectobacillus rivi (assembly GCF_030056655.1). NCBI lineage: Bacteria > Pseudomonadati > Bacteroidota > Cytophagia > Cytophagales > Flectobacillaceae > Flectobacillus > Flectobacillus rivi. The sequence continues at coordinate 258,616 of NZ_JASHIE010000002.1, read as the reverse complement.
GTCGAAAAGTGGCCTTGTGTCCCATCTTTCAGTGCAACTTTTGTGTTGTAAATCTATCATTAGTTAACATTTGGGCAATAGTCCACTCATCTTTATTAAGAACCACTGATACTTTTTGTTTTTATAAAAGAATAACTTATCAACAACTTTGTCATCTATTTGAACATAAAGTTCAGGGCTTTCTAAAACATCATCATGAAAAAAGTTTTATTGTTTTCAGTATTAAGTTTTATCGGGTTTAATACTATGGCGCAGTTCCCTGGCGCAGGCATGGGAATGGGGGGAGGACAGCGTCAGCAGCCACAACAACAGGCGATTCCGGGAACAGCTCAGGCTGCACCCAAAGGATCTGCCAAGATTGTGGGTTTTGTGATTGACTCTGCTGCTACCAAAGCAGTCGAGTTTGCAAGTGTTGCTTTAATTAACAAAGCTACTAATAAACCTATCGATGGTACTGTTGCAGATGAAAAAGGTAAATTTACCTTAAATAAAATCGCAACAGGAGATTATGTGATTTCTGTATCGTTTTTGGGATATGTATCGAAAAGAATCCCAGTTAAAATTCAGAATAAAAATGACGAGATTGATTTGGGCGTAATTCGTTTGAGTCAGTCAAATCAGGTATTGCAAGAAGTAACCGTAGAAGGGCAAAAAGCAGTAATCGAAGACAAAGTAGACCGTTTGGTGTATAACGCAGAACGTGATGCTACCTCGAAAGGTGGCGACGCTTCGGATGTATTGCGTAAAGTACCAATGCTTTCGGTTGACTTAGATGGTAACGTTTCGTTGCGTGGTAGCTCAAATGTTCGTGTATTGATTAACAACAAACCATCGACAATTGTAGCAACAAGTATTGCAGACGCCTTGAAGCAAATTCCTGCTGATATGATTAAGTCTGTAGAAGTAATTACTTCTCCTTCAGCTAAATACGATGCGGAAGGTTCTTCTGGTATTATCAATATTATTACGAAGAAAAACAATTTGCAAGGTTTGACCTTGAACATGGATTCAAGTGTAGGTATTCGTGGAGCTAACCTTTCTTTGAATGGAAATTACCGTAAAGGTAATATGGGCTTCTCTCTAGGTGGATTTGGTCGCTCTAACTATAATGTAAATGGTACATTCGAAAACAGCCAACTTACGACTAATAACGGCAAACAAACTTTGAATACCCAGAGTGCAGATACTCGTAGCAACGGTTTGTTTGGTAGCTATCAATTGGGTTGGGATTGGGATATCAACAAGTATAATGCTATCACAGCTTCGGTTCGTTATGGTGTTCGTAATCAAAATAGTTTCCAAGATAAATTGTTGAGTCAAAGCTATTCAGCTTCATCATTGATGTCAAAAACGCTTCGTGATGTAGATACAAAAGATTTGTCAGGAACGATTGATGCTAACATCGACTATACTCATACGTTCAAAAAGCCACAACAAGAATTTAGTTTGTTAACGCAGTTTAGCCGTAACAACCGTACTAATGACTTTGTGAATAATTTGTTGAACTTGACTGATAATAGCGTGACAAGTCGTTTGAAAAACAATAACGATAGCTATAACCAAGAAGTAACAGTTCAGGCAGATTACCAAACGCCAATTACTAAAACACAATTGGTTGAAGTAGGTGCTAAAGGGATTTTCAGAACAGTAAATTCAGACTATCAGTATTTTACTGCTCAGGGTGCAACGGGTGCTTATGTGCCAACGACAAGCTCAGCAACAGCATCAAACGTATTTAATTATACTCAAAACATTGCTGCTGCTTACTTATCATATACTGCTACTTTATCAAAATTATATACCTTGAAAGTGGGTGGTCGCTATGAGCATACTGACATTTCTGCAAACTTCAAGAGTGGAGACCAAACTTTATCGATTCCATCTTATGGAGTATTGGTACCAAGTTTGAATATCTCTCGTAAGTTAGGTACTGTAAGTACGTTGAAATTAGGTTTCAACCGTCGTATTCAACGTCCATCAATTCAGTTCTTGAACCCGAACATCAATGCGTCAAACCCATTGAATATTTCATCAGGTAACCCGAATTTGAGTCCAGAGTACACAAACAACTACGAATTGACTTTGAATACCTCTATCAAAGGTACATTCTTGACAGTGTCAACTTTCGTACGTAATACAACAGGAAGTATCGAAAGTGTTCGTGATGTAATTGGTGATACTATTCGTACGTCGTACCAAAACATTGGTAAACAAGATGCTTATGGTATGAATGCATTCGGAAATATCAATTTCTCGAATAAGTTAACTGTTGGTTTGGGTGGAGATGTGTATTATGCAAAATTGGCCAACAATGTACCAAATCCATTATATAATGCTTCAAACTCAGGTTGGGTAGCTAATTACCGTATTTTTGGTAGCTATAATTTGGGTAATAACTGGGGCTTGCAAGCATTTGGTTTCTATCGCTCTACACAAGTACAGCTACAAGGTTTCCAAGGAGGATTTGGTATCTATAGCTTGAGCGTGAAGAAAGATTTCAAAGACAAGAAAGGAAGCATTGGTTTTGGTGCAGAAAACTTCTTTACACCAAATGGCTTCAAAATTCATAGCGAAATTAACTCACCTATCATTACTCAAAATAGTACTAATACCATGCGTAACATGAACTTTAAAATTAACTTCAGTTATCGTATTGGTAAAATGTCGTTTGACGCACCAAAACGCAAGAAATCAGTTAGTAATGATGACTTGAAAGATGGCGGTGGCGATAATAACGGCGGCGGTAATGGTGGCGGTCAGTCTCAAGGCGGTGGCGGTATGCCAAGCGGAGGCGGTGGTCGTCCAAGATAGTACGGTGATTATGTAGCTATTTTATGTTTGAAAATGCTCAACCATTAAAAACAGAATTGCTAGATAATTACAATAAATTGATGTTAGTAATGAATAAAATTCCCCAGTTGTTCGACTGGGGAATTTTTTTTAGTGAGGAGTTGGGAGTTTTGAGCGAGGAGTTGTCTTTGCCTAAATAAAATTACATTAATACGTTTTAGGCATTAGGCAAAAATCTATTCATGCTTCTATGACGAACACTTTTATATTTTTAGGTACTTCTGTGCCTATTGTTAGAAAAAGAAAATTCGTTATGAGTTCTGTAGTAGCGATAGTTTCGTAATCATTATTATGAAGGTTTTCAAGCAATTTCTGACTTTGTAAGTATTGCTTCTTTCCGAAATAAAGTAAAATACCTTTATTATTTACAAAATATAGAAGACTACACTTCCACAATCCAACATCCGATATCCGAAATAAATGGTGTTTATAATCCTTCTACACTCCTAATCCCAAATCCACAATAGCAAAAAAATCCCCTACCCGCAAGAGCAAGTAGGGGAATATACAATCAGTCAAAATTGCAATATTAAAGAACGATTACGTAGTAGTAACGAGTGCCGTCCATATCTACACCCTCGATTTTTACACGACCTTTACGGTTTTGTAATAAATCAGCTGCTTCCTTGGCATCTTTTACTGCTTTGTCATCAATTTTTGAGATAATCAAACCGCTTTCAACTCCTTGATAACCCAAACGACCTTCTGGATTTACATCGGTTAATTTAACACCACCCGAAAGTTTCAATTTGGCTTTTTCTGCTTCTGAAAGGTTGGTGATTTTAGCTCCAAGATATTCGCTAGCAATAGCAGCACCAGCAGATTCACCTTTTACAATGTTGGTGTTGCCATCTTTATTTTTCAAAACAACATTGAAATCTTTCGTAGCACCATCACGGTTTACAGTTACAACTACTGTTTCGCCTGGACGCTTACGACCTACTAATTCCATTAATTTTGAATTCGATTTAGTTTCAATGCCATCTACTTTGACGATCACGTCGTTTACTTTTAACCCTGCAGACTGTGCAGAGCTATTATTGGCAAAGCCGCCAACTAATACGCCCTCGCTCACTTTTAGCCCTTTCTCCTCTGCAACCTTCGCTGAAACATCTTGGATACTCACGCCCAAGTAACCACGCTGAACGTTACCATACTTAATCAAATCGGCTGATACTTTTTTCACAATACTTACAGGTACTGCAAACGAATACCCCGCAAACTGACCTGTACGGCTGTAAATGGCTGTATTGATACCAATAAGTTCACCTTTCAAGTTCACCAAAGCACCACCTGAGTTGCCTGGGTTTACCGCTGCATCTGTTTGGATAAACGATTCAAGTGGATTTACATCTTCTTTATCACGGTCGATAATGTTTTGACGACCTTTTGCTGATACGATACCAGCCGTTACTGTTGACTCAAGGTTGAAAGGGTTACCCACTGCCAATACCCATTCGCCAACTCTCAAAGCATCAGAATCACCGAATGTTAAAAATGGCAAATTCGTAGCTTTTACTTGAATTACGGCCAAGTCGGTAGAAGGGTCAGTACTTACTACTTTAGCCTTCAATTCACGCTTATCGCCAAGGATTACAGTTACTTCATCGGCATCTTGCACTACGTGGTTATTGGTTACGATATAACCATCAGCACTGATAATTACACCGGAGCCAGAAGCTTCTTGCGCTTCAGGTTGACGACGACGCCCACCGCCCAAATCTCCAAATCCGAAGAAATCTTCAAATGGATCTACCATTTGACGGTTTACTTGACGAGTCATTTTTGTTTTGATATGGACAACCGCAGGCGTAGCTTTTTCTGCTGCGAAAGTAAATTCTGTTAATGAACCTGCCGCCGCTCCACTATTCGACACCATGCGAGTAAAGGCAGATGGAGTATCTGAAAATACAGCGTCAGATGAAGACTTTTCGATGAATAACTTATAGGCTCCGAGCGTGGTCGCACTGCTCAAAGCACCAACGATGGCAAGGGTTTTTAAATTATTGTTCATTTCCATTTTGAATAAAGTGTTTTTAATGTGAACCAGACTCGTACTTTATTTCCTAAACGGTCTAGTGGAATAGATTGTTTTGTTGAAATTTGTAGCTGTTGGCTCTTGTTTACTTAAGCTTTTTGAAAAACAATCGGCCTGTATTTTTGAGCCTCTAACCAGTAAACTAACTGAGCGAGTTTTTTTGATTTCACTACGCTAATTTAACGCAAAATCGATATTCAAGGTGCACACATTAAAGGCATTTTAACATATTTTAAGAATTCTGTTACTTTCTGTATTTCGCTAGATAAAAAAATTGGGGAGTACCCGTCCAACTGTTTCTCCAAATTGAAAAAAAGTCAAGGATATTCCCCAATGTTACATGTTAAAAGAAGCAATCTTTATTTACGTCTATTCTTTATGATTACAAAACTGCAATCTCTTTTACGGCTGGTTTAAGCTCTTCTTTTTTCGGTAATCCAACATGAAGAATGCCATCGGTATAAGTAGCTTCAATTTTTTCGCCGTCTACATTTTTAGGTAGTGTAAATGTGCGTTGGAATTGGTTATAGTTAAACTCTTGACGAGTATATTTTTCGGTTTTTTCCTCCTGTTGTTGTTCCTGAACCGCCGATATCGTCAAGCGATTTTCGTGAAGACTCAATTTGAAATTTTCTTTTTTCAAACCTGGTGCTGCCACTTCAATTTCGAATCCTGTTTCAGATTCTTTTACGTTTACGGCTGGAATTGATTGATACAATGAGTTATGGAAATGTGCTTTTGGTAACATGGTGTCAAATTGTTTAAAAAGGTTGTTGAAATCGTTGTTGAAATTTGAATTTCTTTTTACTGCTGGGTTTAGTCTTACGAATGTCATGGCTGTAAATGTTTTTTTATTTTGTTAATTGAAAAAATCACTTTAAAAGAACTACCACTTGTTGCGGTGGTAATATTTTTTTTACAAGTTCTATACCAATTGAAAAATAAAGACATTTTGGCATGATTGTGGGCGTTTTGTTGATATTTTTACTGTCAAAATGACACTTTAGGTGTTTCGACCATATAAAAATTGTCAGTCATTCGTATTTTTGTCGATTATTGTTTTGGAGAAAAAAACTACTTTAGCTTAATTTTTGCTGTAGAAATAAAAGATATTATTGTCATGAGTCGGTTGAAATCAATAAAATGACTCAACTCTAATCAACTAACACACAACATAAACTATATGTATCAACTGAAATCTTTACTTACTGCCTGTTTCATATTATTAGTTGTCCAACAGGATATTTTGGGACAACAAAAAAAGAAAACTGAACCTACAAAATCTGTAAAAAGTACAAAGTCTGAAACGCCCAACAATGTAAGCGTTAAACAGTCGGCAGGACCACAATCTAATTTACAAGGATTTAAGGCCAATAAGATGTCGACCAGAGACGGACGTTTTGGCGTACCAGAAGAAATCGCACCTGATAGGTTTGGATTAAGAGGAGGAATAGGGCAGGTAATTCTTTTTGAAGGAGAGCAATCAGATTTGATTCCAACTTTTGAAATCGGTGCTTTTGCTAACATTGGTTTTACACCAAGAAGCCGCTTTCAACCTGAAATTTATTACCAGTCGAAAGCAACACAAAAAAATGATATCACGCTCCATATAAATATGCTCAATGTTCCCTTATTATACCAGTATCGATTCGGGTATGACGCAAAGAGCTTTTTTATAGAAGTAGGACCTTATGCATCTTACCTGACAAGCATGAACTATTTTTCTTACTCTGTCAATAATACAATTGACTTGAGCGGATTATCTTTTGGTGACCGAGTGGAAATGGGAGTAGTGGCAGGAGCAGGATACCGCTTCGACAAGCGATGGTTTGTAGATTTGAGAGCTAATTATGGCTTGAAAAAAATCAAAGATTTCAACAATTTCGCAACCGTATCGCTTGGAGTAGGATACGGGTTTTAAGTATTAGTGCTGAATTATGAGTTGTGAATGTAAAGTTTTAATTATCAATATCTTACACTTTAAATCGATTAAATATTATTTTGTACGATTACTTGAGAGAAAAATAGAATTTAGAGTGAGACTTATATTTTGGATAAGAAAATTATCAAGCTACTCACTCTAAATTTATATTTCATTTTATACGTCTACTTCTACCGTATTACGTAAAATATCATCAAAGTTCTCGCGACGACGAATCAATTTAGCTTCACCATTGATCACCAAAACCTCCGCAGGGCGAATACGAGAATTGTATTGTGACGACATCGAGAAACAATATGCACCTGCATTTTTCATTGCAATAATATCACCTTTATTCACTGTATTCATACGACGTTCGCTTTGCTGACCTTCAGCCGACCAACTAAAAGTATCTGTTTCGCAGATATATCCCACCACACGATAATCATCTTGTTGACTGTCGTCTTGGTTAGAGGCGTTAAAAATATCATGATAAGCGCCATACATCATCGGACGTCCCAAGTGATTTAGACCTGAGTTTACACATACAAAAGTCTTGATTGGGTCTTTTTTAACAGTATTAGCAGTTGTCAAAAATGTTCCAGCCTCACTAACCAAAAATTTACCAGGCTCAAACCATAATTGTAATGGACGACCGTATTCTTGGCAGAAATTCAAAAATGCTGAACTCAAAACAGCTCCCAATTCAGCCATGTTTGTGGTAATATCACCGTCTTTATAAGCTACTTTAAATCCACCACCCAAATCAATGATTTCTAAATCTTTGAAATCTTTAGCCATTTCCAAAATAGCTGAAGCTGCTTGCGTAAAAGCATCGGCATTTTTTACATCAGAACCCGTGTGCTGATGTAAACCGATGATTTTCATATCATACTTTTTCACGATTTCTAAAATTTGGTCTTTCTGATGAATCGAAATACCGAACTTAGATTCAGGGTGAGCCGTCATGATTTTTTCATTACCACCTCCAAATACGTGAGGCTTGATACGGATCAAAGCACCTTTTTTGTTGCCATACAATTTTCCAAAGGCTTCCAGTACATCCAAGTTATCGAGATTGATACGTGCACCAATTTCAGCTGCCAACTCGATTTCATCAAACGAAACACCACTTGGCGTAAAGGTAATTTGTGCACCCTCATATCCAGCCATCAATGCCAAACGCAGTTCTTCAGGAGATACCACGTCGATTTCGACCCCATGTTTGCGCATGAGTTTTAGGATAGATAAATTGGTGTTAGCTTTACAAGCGTATTTTATCTTTATATTAACATCTTTGAATGAATCACGAAGAATGCCTATTTTTTCGATAATTTTGTTGGCGTCATATACATATAAAGGCGTATCAAATTTTTCGGCCAACTCTGTCAATTGAATCCCTTGGATGTCGTAATAATGCATTTTTTTGCTATTGTTAAATTCTATTTGTGCCTTTTGTGATAAATTAACAAAATATATATGCCGTTTAGATAGAAATTCAGAATACTATTTTGTCATTGTTTTCAATAAAAGCTAAATACAAAGATACCCCAATCTTATCACCAACTAAAAACATCCCTCATGAAAAAATTCTTATTATTCATTTTATTATTTCAAATAGTACAGTTTGCAGTCACAGCGCAGATTCAGTGTGGGCCTATGGTGGGCTATTCTGAAATGAAGGAAGTAATGCTTTGGGTACAAACTCAAAAGCCTTCAAAAGTGAAATTTGTGTATTGGGATAAAGAAAACCCAGCTATCAAATACAGTACCGCTGAAGCTATTACCAACAAACATGATGGAAATGTAGCCAAGTTGGTTTGTGACCAAGTAACAATGGGCAAAAAATACGATTATGAAGTTTGGGTAAATGGTAAAAAAGTAGCACGTAATTACCCACTCTCGTTTCAGTCGCAGGAGTTGTGGCAATATCGTAAAGACCCAGCCAATTTTAAGTTTGCTTTCGGTAGCTGTAACTATATCAACGAACCAGAAACAGACCGCCCTGGACGTCCTTATGGTGGTTATCAAGAAATCTTTAGTGCGATTTACCAAAAACAGCCTGATTTTATGATGTGGGGTGGCGACAATTTCTATTACCGTGAGCCAGATTGGAACACTCGTACAGGGATGATTCACCGCAATACTCATTCAAGAAGTATTCCTGAAATACAGCCATTGTTGGGTAGCGTTCACCATTATGCTATCTGGGACGACCACGATTATGGTCCAAACGATGCTGACCGCTCTTTCTGGAATAAAGATATGTCACTAGAAATGTTCAAGCTTTTTTGGGCAAACCCTAATTATATTTTCGAAAATGAAGCTTGTACAGGTACTTTCCAATGGAATGATGTTCAGTTCTTTATGTTAGATAACCGTTGGTTCCGCACACCCAATGACAACCATACAGGAGATAGAGCGTTTTTAGGTCAAAAACAAATCAACTGGTTAATAGACGCACTTACAGGAAGTAAAGCGACTTTCAAATTCATCGTTTGTGGTGGGCAAGTTGTTAATCCAGCTAAGGTATTCGAAAATATGGCAACGTATGATGCAGAAAGAGCCGACCTTTTGAAAAAAATTGCAGATGCTAAAGTACCAGGCGTATTTTTCTTGACTGGCGACCGTCATCATACTTGTTTACAGAAATTAGAAAGAGCAGGAAATCTCTATCCTTTGTATGATTTGACAATTTCACCATTTACTTCTGGTCCGTCAAAACCTATTAAAGACGAAAATAATTCGCCAATTGTTGACGGTACATTATACACAGAACGTAACTTTGCAATCTGTGAGGTCACAGGATCCTTGAAAGACAGAGTTTTGAAAATCACAGTGTACGATACCAAAGGAACACAAGTTTGGGATAAGGATATTCATGCCAATGAGCTGAAATAGAGGTTTATTAGGCTTGTTTGTTCTCCAGCCCATCTATTGGGGCACTAAGTGGTATCGGTTTCTGTTATATCAAAAAGAGATAGAATTTTCAAAAATTCTATCCATCATTTAATTATCGAGAACCATGCAAGTAGAATTAGTTAGAGTAGATGATGCTTTCCATTTTGAAGCATCAGGAATGTCAGGAGTACCTGTACACATCGATGCAGCCGAAAATATTGGTGGTACCAACTCAGGCGCGCGTCCAATGGAACTTTTGTTGATGGGTTTAGGTGGCTGTACAGCCATTGATGTAATTATGATTTTGAAAAAACAACGCCAACGTATCGACGACCTTAAAATCTCGGTATCGGGCGAACGTGTCAAAATCGAAGGAACTGAAATGACTCCATTCCGTAGTATCAATATCCATTTTGCTATGAAAGGCAATATTACAGAAGCAAAAGCTCAAAAAGCGATTGAATTGTCAATGGAAAAGTACTGCTCTGCAACAGCTCAATTGAGTCCTTCGGCTACTATTACGCATACTTATAGCATTGATTTTGCTGAATAGATTTAACTTGTTTACATTAGGCGTTAGGCAACAGGCACTAGGCAAAGAGTTTTAACAACTACAGATATGCTTTTGCCGAAAGCCAAATAGTTGAATCACTAACTTAGAAATACCATCGACAAAACCCTTGCTGACTTTGGTCAAGCAAGGGTTTTGTGCTAATTTTGGGGTCATTTTGAGAAAAAATCAAGCAGAAATTATCCTAAAAATATTGAATCAATGCACATCCTATTGATGTTGCTTCAATATCAGCTATAAATATTCATTATCCCATGCAACAGTATCACGATTTACTCCAACATATTATGGACAACGGTGCGGTAAAAACAGACCGTACTGGTACAGGAACAAAAAGTGTATTTGGTTATCAAATGCGTTTTAACCTTCAAGAAGGTTTTCCGATGGTAACTACTAAAAAAGTACACCTAAAATCGATTATTCACGAATTGTTGTGGTTTATTCAAGGTGATACCAATACCAAATATCTTAAAGATCATGGTGTGAGTATTTGGGACGAATGGGCTAACGAAAATGGTGATTTAGGTCCTGTATATGGCAAACAGTGGAGAAGCTGGACAGCGCCAAATGGTAATGTGATCGACCAATTGAAAGAGGTGATTGATACCTTGAAAAAAAGCCCAGATTCACGTCGTATCATTGTTAGTGCATGGAATGTAGGAGAATTATCAGAAATGGCCTTGATGCCTTGTCATGCATTATTCCAGTTTTATGTAGCTGATAACAAACTTTCGTGCCAATTGTACCAACGTAGTGCTGACGTATTTTTGGGTGTACCATTCAATATTGCTTCTTATGCTCTTTTGACAATGATGGTAGCACAAGTTTGCGATTTAGAACTTGGTGATTTTATTTGGACTGGTGGAGATACGCACATCTATTCAAACCATTACGAACAAGTAGCTACACAGCTTTCACGTGATATTCGTCCATTACCAACTATGAAAATTAATCCAGAGGTGAAAGATATCTTCTCTTTCAAATTTGAAGATTTTACGTTGGAAAACTATAACCCACACCCAGCGATTAAAGCTCCTGTTGCGGTTTAAGTAATTACTGTTTTACCTAAGGTCATGATTTGATCAGACCTTAGGTATTTTTTGACTACAAGATTCTACACTAATGGCAAACACCTATTCTCAAGTGAATATTCATTGTGTATTTGCAGTGAAAGGACGAGAAAATATCATATCCAAAGCTCTTCAAAAGAGATTATTTGAATACATTTCTGGTATTCTATCTGGTAAGAATGCTTATCCACTAGCTGTTGGAGGATGGAAAGACCATATTCATATTTTATTTGAGCTTCCCACAGATAAAAACATTGCAGAGATTGTAAGAGAAGTAAAAGCCTCATCAACGAATTGGATTAATTCGTTGGGTTTGATTAAAGGCAAATTTTCTTGGCAAGCAGGGTATGGGGCATTCTCCTATGCAAAATCACAGCGAAATAATGTTATAAATTATATTCTCAATCAAGAGCAACATCATCGTGTAAAAACTTTTAAAGAAGAATATTTAGAGATATTACAAAAGTTTGAGATTGATTTTAATGAACAATTTGTATTTGAATTTTACGAAGAATAAAACCATTATAACTTTAGTTCAATTGGAATGATATAAAATATATCGTGAGTTCTGTCACCCCTACGGGGTTCGTGATTATTCAGCATGGATTATTTTATCTACCAAACTGTCGCTCCTACGGAGCTAATAGTATTCATAAATAGATTAATCTTTCAAAAGAGTATTTTGTAAAAAATAATTACGTTCTCAGCCCCGTAGGGGCGTAAGTTTGGTAGTATATAAGAGAGTGTAAACTAGTCTAAAAAGCCCCATCGGGGCGACAGAATTATAGCATAAAACAAAAAGCGGAAACCAATTTCTTGATTTCCGCTTTTAAAATATATTATTCAATCCTATTTCGAGAACAGCGCAACGTCTGCTTGCATCATATCGTCTACGAGAGCATTCAAGTCAAATTTTGGTTTCCAGTTCAACTTCGTTTGAGCTTTAGTTGGGTCACCAATCAACAACTCTACTTCTGTTGGACGGAAATAACGAGGGTCTACTGCCACTACCTCTGTACCAATTGCTACTTGATAAGCGGGATTTGAACAAGATTTAACGATTCCTTTTTCATCAACACCTTCGCCAGTAAACTCTACTTCGATACCAACATAAGCAAATGCCATACGTACAAACTCACGTACACGTGTTGTGATTCCTGTCGCAATTACGTAATCTTCTGGTGTATCTTGTTGCAAAATCAACCACATAGCTTCTACGTAATCTTTGGCATGTCCCCAGTCACGTTGAGCGTCCAAGTTACCTAGGTATAATTTATCTTGTTGTCCTAAAGCAATCTGAGCTACAGCACGCGTGATTTTACGAGTTACGAAAGTTTCGCCACGTAATGGAGATTCGTGGTTAAACAAAATACCATTCACCGCAAACATATCATAAGCTTCGCGATAGTTTACTGTAATCCAGTAGCCGTATAATTTAGCAACAGCATAAGGCGAGCGAGGATAGAATGGTGTATTTTCTGATTGTGGCACTTCTTGTACCAAACCATAAAGTTCAGAAGTGGAAGCTTGATAAATTTTAGTTTTTTTCGTTAAACCAAGTAAACGTACTGCTTCCAAAATTCTTAACGTACCAATACCATCTACTTGTGCGGTATATTCTGGTTCGTCGAATGAAACTTTTACGTGCGACATCGCCCCTAGGTTATAAATCTCGTCGGGCTGAACTTCTTGAATAATACGAATGATATTGGTAGAATCACTCAAATCGCCATAATGCAAAATAAATTTTACATCACCTTTGTGTAAATCTTCATACAAATGGTCGATTCTTTGCGTATTTATCAACGAACTACGGCGTTTGATACCATGAACTTCGTAACCTTTCGAGAGGAGCAGCTCTGCCAAATAGGCTCCGTCTTGTCCTGTAATACCTGTAATTAGGGCTTTTTTCATTTATAAAATTAGAATACGTTATTTCAATTTTGCCATTTGCCGTTTAGGCATTTTGCAAAAATAATAAATCCATTCACCAATCTCAAAGTTTTTACTTACTGGTTAGTAGATGGTTAAAATTTATACGTAGTTAAAAGATGTTTGTCACGGTCTAAATAGTACTTTTCAAAGAAAGGAAGTTGCTTGAACGTGTCGTAATATGCTTCTTCTCTGAAACCTTATTTTACAAACATTCCTTTTTTGATTTCTACTTTATCTGGTAAAATCAAGGCGCTTGGGTACGTCTCTTTGATAGAGGCAAAGTATCTTTCAGCATCCATTCTGTTTAAAAAATCTCCTACTTTTACTTTGTAAACAGGCTGTTGAAATGTCAAATACGGAAAAATTTCTGGGTAGGTCTGATACGTATATACCTTGGCATCGTCGGCAGACTTACGATCATTTCCAACATATATCTGAATGCGAAAGCCATTTGCAAACTTAATATTCTTGTTTTGCGACGCAATTGTATCCAAGATTGGGTCTAAGCGCTTGTTGATGTATAATGGAACATCTCGATTGTCAAAAACAATCTTAGAGGCTTTGGCTGAATTTACGACCTGATTTGACTCATCTTGATCCTTGAATTTGGGACGAAAACTAGACAAATCTTGCTGGAAAACGTGATGTTCTGTACTTCTAGTCTCTCCACTTTTTGTTTTGCTACTCGCAATACCTGTTTGGGTCGAAGCGGTTGGGCTTTGCGAAGCACAAGCTGAAGTCAACAACAGTATTCCATAAAAACCTATTATTCCAATGTGTTTTTTCATACAATTTGCTCAGGATTATAATGACTTAATTTTTGCGAGAGGTTATCAATATCGACTAAGATTGAAATAAAGAGTCTGAATAGCAAGAGATAACTCACACGGAAGTCTTGTCAAAGATACAATTTTATTAAAATAATTGAAAAGCACTTTACTCATTGTAACTTTGCTTTACGTTTATTTTAAATTTTCATTCGTTCCAACAACAACCTAATGAATATTCAAGAAAATATTTCTTTAAAAGCCTATAATACTTTCGGGCTTGAAGCTACGGCTCAATACTTTACTGAGGTCAAAACAGTTGAAGCATTGGTAGAAGTTTTATCACTCGAAACTTTCAAAGATACCCCAAAATTGTTTTTGGGTGGCGGAAGCAATATTTTACTAACAAAAGATTTTGAGGGCTTGGTGATTAAAATAGATATTCAAGGAATCGAGAAGGTCGATGAAAATGAAAATCATGTGTATTTGAAAGCAGGAGCGGGAGTAGTCTGGCACGAGTTTGTGATGCATTGTATTGCCCATGACTGGGCAGGCGTCGAAAACCTTTCCCTGATTCCTGGTACAGTGGGGGCAGCACCAATGCAAAATATTGGGGCTTATGGAATTGAAATCAAAGATGTTTTTGAAAAACTCGAAGCGCTTAATTTAGAAACTCTTGAAATAGAGACTTTTACACTGGAGCAATGTCATTTTGGTTATAGAGAAAGTATTTTTAAGAACTCTCACAAAAATCAATATGTTATTCTTAATGTAACGTTTATCCTTAGTAAAACGCCCAATTTTCATGTCGAATACGGTGCTATTAAAGACACTTTGAAAGAAATGGGTATCGAACAACTTAGTATCAAAGCTATTAGTGATGCAGTGATTCATATTCGTCAGAGTAAATTACCTAATCCAGCTGAAATTGGTAATTCGGGCAGTTTTTTCAAAAATCCAGAAATACCCAAAGCACAGTTTGATACATTGAAAGAAAAATTCCCACATATCGTGTCATTTCCGAGTGTAAATCCTGAGTTGATTAAAGTGCCCGCAGGTTGGCTTATTGAGCAAGCTGGTTGGAAGGGTTACCGAGATGGACAAATAGGAGTACATGCCAAACAAGCTCTCGTACTTGTAAACCATGGTGGAGGCAATGGCAAAGCGATTAAAGAATTAGCCTATAAAATTCAAGATTCAGTCAACGAAAAATTCGGTATTTTGCTACATCCAGAAGTGAATTTTATATAAGATTAAGCGTTATAACGATACGATCACTAATAGAACTCAATCAAAGTTTTTCTCCCAAAAACAAATATCCAACATGAATATTCCCAAATTAAAAAACTTAGATAAAAATAATTTCTTCTTAATGGCAGGTAGTTGTGCCATCGAGAATCGTGATTTGGCTTTTGAAATTGCTGAAAAAATAAAAGGGATTACTGACCAATTTGGTATTCCATTTATTTTCAAAGGTTCATACCGTAAAGCAAACCGTACAAAATTGAACTCTTTTACAGGTATCGGGGATATTCCTGCCTTGGAAATCTTGAAAGAAGTTGGCGAGTATTACGACCTTCCTACGGTAACAGATATTCATGAGTCTGACGAAGCGGCTATGGCAGCTCCGTATGTAGATGTATTACAAATTCCAGCATTTCTGTGCCGTCAGACAGACCTTTTGGCTGCTGCTGCCAAGACAGGTAAAGCTGTAAACATTAAAAAAGGACAGTTTATGTCTGGTCCTTCTATGGGGTTTGCTGTAGAGAAAGTATTGCACGAAAACCCTAATGCTCAGGTATTTTTGACAGACCGTGGTAACTCTTTTGGCTATGGTGACTTGGTGGTTGATTACCGCAATATTCCTGAAATGCAAGCTCATGGTGTTCCAGTGGTGATGGATTGTACTCACTCGTTGCAACAACCAAACCAAGGAACTGGTGTAACAGGTGGCAAGCCTCAATTGATTGAGACTATCGCCAAAGCTGCTATTGCAGTAGGAGCAGATGGTTTGTTTATTGAGACACACCCAAATCCAGCTGTTGCTAAATCTGATGGTGCCAATATGTTGCCATTAGACAAGTTGGAAGCTTTATTAGAAAAATTAGTACGTGTGAGACAAGCTATTGTTTAAACATAATTCAGTTCTAACTGAGGGAATTTTGAGTGTTTTACCAGTAGAGACGCAATGTTTGCGTCTTGAGCTGAATAAAATCTAGTATAATAGTATCAAAAAAGCGGTCGAAAAATAGTTTTCGAGCGCTTTTTTGATGAAATGTTAAGTTTGACATTCTGTATGACTCATGTTGATGTTGATACTACAATACAAAACGGCACTTTTTAGACGCAAAGCATTGCGTCTCTACTGGTGAATTTCTTCTTAAAACAATCACTCAATTGGGCGTAACTCAACGCTATTTACGTTCCCTCAAATAACAGATACCCTGCTAACAACTAACTTCCCCTCAATAATTCTTCATTTCATCTCTCCCTTGTTGGTAGCCCAACAAAATGAGTCTTTCTATGTCATCTTTATCAAACGATTGGATATCGATATTCAAGGGTTGTTGTGGGCGAATAATTTTTAATTTGATTCTTTTTTGACCTTTCAAAATTCCTGAAGTAGCACAGCTTCCATCTTCGGGCAAACATTCGTTTCTAAACTCAGCCCAATCCAAATCTGCATTGAGACATTCGTTTACGGCAATGTCCATCACCCTGTCTACCAGCGCCAGCAAGTTGCCATAAGGAAAATACCCGCCGTCAAGTTTTCGAGTGTGGCAGGCGATACATACAATCTCATCTGCACCATCGTCGATGGCTTTTTTGACTGGAGCTACATCGCGCATACCCCCGTCCAGAAAAGCCATTTTTTTGTGGTCACCAATATTGATAACAGGCATCAAAATCGGAATCGCCGACGAAGCCATCACATAATCCAAGAAATGCTCATAGCTTGGGTCGGCATAAATCATATTGCCATTGATAATGTCGACAGCACCAACTTTGAGAGTAACAGGACTTGCATTGAGATTTCGTAGATGAATATTGTTATGGAGAATTTCCTTGAGTGGTGTCGTATCCAATAAGCCTTCAAAGTTTCTACGAATAGCACTTAACCCTAACTCGTAAGTGCCCCTACGTAACGCCAGAGAATCGGGGGTAGTGATATTATTTGCCCAAAATTGACAGAGGTCTAATGCAGTTTCTGTATAGTCAATAACACCATTCTCAAGCATTTGTCTACCAATGGCATTGACCAAATAGGAAGCATTCATACTTCCTGCCGAAACCCCATAAATAGCATCTGGATAAAAACCAGACTCAAATACCGCACGAACAACCCCTGTTTGATAAGCCCCTTTGACAGAACCACCTGCCAATACTAATATTTTACTCATAGAGGTATTTCAATGATATTGGTTCATAGTTAAATAATTAGGTAACTTTGGATAGAGAGAAAGATAGCCTTTTTTGAAAGCTAAAGTTTTACTTTATTTGATCAAAATGATAACTAAACTTGCTAATAATCAATAGGATACTTGTCATTTTTGGGAAATATTTTTCTCAAAGCGTATGATTTTTTTCTAGAAAAAAACCATAATCAGTAGCCTTTTTTGTGAAAAAAACTAAATCTTCTAACAAACTAAAATACAGTTTTTATGTTATAAAGTCAGGTTAAATTACCTGTTTTTTATCTAAATCGACTAATTTGCGTCGGAATTAAGAACGGTACCTGTCTTTGTCATAAAATATACCCAAACTAGGTGCCCAGCAATTGAACAAATGTCTTTATCAATCAAGGAAATACAAGCTCCCATCGCTGCCGAAATGGATGCCTTTGAAGGCAAATTTCGCCAGTTTATGAAAACGAAAGTGATGCTGTTGGACACAATCATGAATTACATTGTCCAACGCAAAGGGAAACAACTCCGACCTATGTTTGTATTTTTGTCGGCGGGAGTGTTTGGCAAAATCACAGAAGAAACCTATCGTGGTGCAGCGCTTATCGAGCTTCTTCACACGGCTACACTTGTGCATGACGATGTGGTAGATGATTCTAATTATCGCCGTGGTTTTTTCTCTGTAAATGCGCTTTGGAAAAATAAAATTGCAGTTTTAGTAGGTGATTATCTCCTTTCAAAAGGGTTGTTACTGTCTATCGATCACGGAGATTTTGAGATGTTGAAAATCGTTTCGACAGCCGTGCGAGAAATGTCAGAAGGAGAGCTTTTGCAAATCGAGAAAGCTCGTAAACTGGATATTACAGAAGATATTTATTTTGAAATTATTCGTCAAAAAACAGCCACTTTGATTGCTGCTTGTTGCGCCGCAGGCATGTCGTCGGCAGGAGCTAATGCCGAAACAGTAGAAAAAGCAAGATTATTTGGGGAGAAAGTCGGTATTGCTTTTCAAATCAAGGATGACCTTTTTGATTATGGCGATGCTGAAATAGGTAAACCTTTAGGTATCGATATCAAGGAAAAGAAAATGACTTTGCCTTTGATATATGCTCTTAACCAAGCAGATTGGAGTACTAAGCGTCATGTAATCAACACGATTAAAAATGATTCTGAGAACCCTAAAAAGGTAGCAGAGGTGATTGATTTTGTAAAAAAATCGGGAGGTTTGCAATATGCTACCGAAGTAATGCAAAATATTGTTCGTGAAGCACTAGCTATTTTGGATTCATTTCCAGAATCTATCTATCGCACATCCTTGGCAGGATTGGTACAGTTTACGATAGAAAGAGCTAAATAGTCAAGTTTTCATTGAGTGAATTGTGATTGAGTGAATGAGTGATTATTTTTTACATGATTTTTACTTTTAGAGACCCAATACATTGTCTCTAAAAATCCAATATCGAACATGAGTTACCCCTAATTGTGGGACTAGGATGATTCTACAAATATCAAAAAAGCGCTCGGAAATAGTTTTTCGAGCGCTTTTTTGATGCTATTATACTAGATTTTATTCAGCTCAAGACTCAATCATTGCGTCTCTACTACTAGAATACAAACTTTAAAATAATCACTCATTCAGTCAATCTCAATTCACTAAATCAAGGATAAATCAGCTATTTGGATTCAGTCTTTTCTTTGGCTTCTGCCAATTTCCACCAAGGCAAATACGGATAAGCATGGTGTTCATGATGATACCCAAAAAAGTAACAAGAGAAAAAGGCAATCCAGTGATTTAAGCCTTGACTCCTGGCTTTATGTTTATCTGAGGGGTCGTGTTCGCCACGATGTGGCAAATACGTGCCAAAATAGAATAATTGCAAAGTGCTCAAAATAGCAGGTACTTCCCAAAACAGGATTAGATTCCACATCGGAAAGACTAATTTGAGTAAATTATAGGTAATTGCCATTAGAACTATTTGCCAAACTGTGACATATTCTAAGGCAAACTTAAGATACCATCGAAAAAAATTACCTGCATAATAATCAGGGTCTTGTTCACTTGCTGCATGCTTGTGATGCAAGTGGTGCTTCGAACTCAGTTTGTTATAATTATTAAAGGCAAACAAAGTAGCACAAAGCCAGCCAATCCCATAATTAACCTTTGGGCGATGTGGCATCACTACACCATGAATGGCATCATGTGCGGTGATAAATACACCCGTGTAGAGGTGCGTTTGTATCAATAGTCCCAAATAAATTAAAGGATCATCGAAACGAACAGGATAATGTAGAAAATACCAAAGATTTGCTCCCCACAAGAGTAAAATCAATGCGGCATAATATAAACCTTTATAATTTTTGAGTGAGTTCATATTGGTTAAACAAGTAAGCCTATAACTTTGTTACAAACATCAAATGTAAAGTTAATTGTATTTTCATGGCTAAAATTGAAAAAAATCTCCAACAAGCTATTCTTGATTTACCTCAAAAGGAAAAAGATAAACTTTTGATTCGCTTGATTGGAAAAGATAAGTTATTGATTGAAAAATTCGAGTTTGAATTACTAGAAGCAGGCGAAACCTTGCAAGAACGCAGGGCAGATTTACATGAGGCATTTGAGATGATGTATCATTCTCACATAACTTCTCCCAAAGCATTGCTTTATGAAGTTAGAAAAATGAGCAGTGCTATTACAAGACATCTAAAAATTACAAAAGATAAATACGGAGAAGTAGAGCTTACTATTGCCCTTATCAAAGGATGCTTTGAACATAATACTTATATTGTTGAAAAATACAGTTCTTATGCAGATGCATTATTGCAATATTTAGCCAAAAGAACGGAGGCTGTAGTGAAGAAAGTGGAAAAATTGCATCCCGACGAGCAGTTTGATTTTCTGGAAAACCTCAATTTGCTTTTACATTACAATTACGAGTATGCTACCGCTTACTATGCGAAGGAGCTAAAATTGCCTAAGAAATTTGATTAATTAGTATATTTCGCATGAAAATGAGTATAGTAGTATTACTTTTTGCGAGAAAGATTTATTTTTATAGAAACATACCACTCCCAACTCAGCTTCAAACTACCACTAATGTTTTTGATGAATTATAATTGCCTTACTCTTCTATCTTGATAGAAGGCCAGAACTAACACACGCACAATTATGTCAAAAATTATTGATGCTATTAAGAACTCTAACTACCTGTACATGGTAAAAATTGACCTAGAAGGTTTTATCACGTACGTATCACCATATTTTCAAAAGAGATTTGAGTATGTAGGTAAAAATTTGGTGGGAGTATTCAGTCTTGATACGGTCTATATGGAAGATCATCAAAAATGTGCTGAGGTGATTCAGCTATGTTTTGCTGAGCCTGAAAAGCCTTTTCCTGTGATATTAAGAAAACCTCATATTGCCAATAGTTTTCTTTGGACACAATGGGAGTTTTCATTACAATTAAACGCCAATCAAGAACCCCATGAAATTCTTTGTATCGGTCATGATATAACCCACGTGGAGGAGCTAAATGAGCAAACTGTCAACATGAATGCCTTGTTGCTCGAGCATCAAAATAAGTATAGTAGCCTTTTTGAGTTATCGCCTGTAGGTATCGCTGTGAATTCGATGGATGGGCGTTTTCTGGAAGTGAATACCGCATTGTCTACCATGACAGGATATTCAAAATCAGAACTTTTGAAGGTAGATTATTGGGCATTAACTCCTCAATCCTACGAAGAACAAGAACAGGAACAACTCAGAAATTTACATAATTTAGGGAGTTATGGCCCTTATGAGAAAGAATATATCCATAAAGATGGACATACCATTCCGATTTTATTACATGGAAGACTCGTGTTGGACAAGCATGGAAAACCTCGTATATGGTCAATTATTCAAGATATTAGCAAAGTAAAAGAGCGTGAGCAGATTATTATTGACCAAAACTCCAAACTCAAAGAGATTGCCTATACCCAATCGCATGTGATTAGGCATCCTGTGGCAAATATCTTAGGTGCTGTGGATTTGTTGGAAAACGAAACAACAATTCCACCCGGTATTCAAATATTGGTTGAAATGCTCAAAATTAGTGCTCAACAACTAGATGATATTATTCGTGAGACAGTCCTCAAATCAAGAGCTCTCGAATCTAGCGAAGAAGAAATAAGCCAACTTCACACGAAAGACAGCGCTTAGTTTGACAAAAACTTTTCATCCATTCCAAAGCACCCTGCGAATCAGCCGCATTTTTGATAGGTAAGCGAAGTTCTTGCCAAATATCCAAAATATGGTTTTTCTCAGGGTGTATTTCTTCAAGCATAGCAATTGCTTTATCTACTAACATTGGCTCGTTTTTATACCTGCCATATCCAGCCATCAAAGGTACAACGGTATTGATTAGGATATTTTCAAGAGAACTTTTTCCAAAACTTTTCACCTTTGTTTCAGTAGACTTTCCGAAACGATAGTGATTTCCCCAATACGATGAGGTGCTAATGTTAAAAAGTGATTCTATGGTTTGAGTATCATTAAAGTAAATCATTAAGGAAAAAAGATTAGCATTTCTCCCAATTAAGGCTGCCCATTGCGCTAACCTAACCGTTGGAAAGTTGGCAGGTCGCATTCTCAAAAACTTCCACTCATGTTTTTCTACAACAGGTTTTAGCTGATACTTTGCGGACAAAAACTTAAATTCCTGCTTTAATTTTTGCTGATATTCATCATTTTCCTCAATTACTTCCAACAAACCAGCTACCCCAAATACCATGGCTTCAATCTGAAAAAGACTATCTCGATGCTTATGAATACATTTGAGAGGTAAATTTTCGGCTAACCTCACAAAGGGTTCGGCATTGACGACAAAACCAAAATTTTTGGCTAATAATCGATATGCTACTTCCTCCCAATCTTGATTACATTTAGCAAAAATCTCCATGATATAATGAGCCTTTTTTTCAAGTCTTAGTAATAAAGCTTTATCTAACATCCCTAGTTTTCTAATATAGGGAACTTCCTCGAATTGACCTTGACAGAGAATTTGAGTAGGTTTAGCCATAAAATCTGCATAAGATTGTAACAGATGTGTATCAACGAGGTCTTTTACGACCAAAGTGGGCATTATGGTACCATCGTGGCGATGTACCTCGCGGTCATTTTCCCAAACTACGTGTAAAATTACATTGCCATAAGCTTGGTCGTGCTGATGTGTATGCTGTTCCCAGTCCGAAGATTTGAGGTGTATTTCCACACTTCCTATCCATTCGACATCGTCAATTTGAATATGCGCTTCTAAGAAATCTGCTCCAGCATGAGCGTTGTGATAGCCAACTTTCAGAACCTGAATAGGCTCAGCTTGTGTGCTTAATAGAGAAAGACTATTAAATTTTTGAAATTGCCAAACATGGTGTAAAAAGGCTTCTTGCATCATTATAAGGTGTTTGATAGATTAAGAACTAAAAGTTTGTAGTAAAAATAGAAAAATCTATCAAAATGCTCTATTTTTTAACAATATTTTCTCTAATCGTATTAAAAAAATAAGGAATGATGCTCAAAACACCATTCCCTATAAAATCAAACGCTTAAATGTGATAAGGTAATTTTATTTTTCCAGCTCAATCACCGTGTCTAATTCATCTCTTTGAGCTGGATTAATATCAAAAACAACGAAGTTGTTATCTAATTTTTGGAACTTCACTGGTGCTCCAGATTTAAAATATTTAGCCGTTTTGAATGCTACAGGTATTTTAATCATCCATTTATCTTCTTTTTGTTTTAGTAAATGAAGATATACTTTATTGCCTTTTTCGGTTACAGCACCCCAATCTTGCGGGCGAACAAATCCGCCTTGCGTGCCATAAATCGTTGAGCCGTATATTTTCATGAAATCACCTACCTTGGCTAATCTTTCGACAAATTCTGATTGTATTTCGCCATTAGGCATTGGTCCAACATTCAACAAAAAGTTGGCGCCATAGCCTGCTGCTCTAACCAAGTAATCAACTAATTCTTTTGGAGTTTTGTAACTGTTATCTTTGATATTATATCCCCATGAGCCATTGAGTGTTTCGCAGGTTTCGAGAGGTAATTTACCAATTTCTTGTCCCGATAAGCCCGATTTGTTTTCGCCAGGAAGATCACGCTCAAACATCTGGAAATCTTCACCATCAATTGGTAACAAATGATGATTGTTGCCAATCAAACACTGTGGTTGAAGTTTGTGAATTAGTGAATAGATTTCATCGTATTTCCAGTCTATTTTAGATTGTAATGTTTTATCATGATCGTTGTCTAACTGGTCCCAATGTCCATCAAACCAGATAGTTGACACTTCTCCATACTTGGTGAGTAACTCGGTAAGCTGATTTTTCATAAACTGTAAATAGCTGGCATAGTTACTTTTTTCGGTACGTCCAGTACCCTTACCTGTTTTACCAGTTTCGTAAGGATAATCGGTGCGATACCAATCCAATAGCGAATAATAAAAACATATTTTGATACCTTGCTTATGACATTCATCTGCGATTTCTTTAACAATATCTCTTTTAAAAGGGGTGTTTGCAATGCCCCAATCTGAATATTGCGTATGAAAATTACTAAAGCCGTCGTGATGGCGAGTAATGAGGGTAATGTATTTCATACCAGCGTTTTTGGCAATACCAACCCATGTTTTTGCATCAAAATCTACTGGATTAAAAGCTCTTTGGAGTCTTTGGTAATCTTTTATTTTAATATTTTTGTTGTTCATAACCCATTCACCATCGCCCAAAACGCTTGATGCGCCCCAGTGGATAAACATTCCGAAGCGAGCTTCATCAAATTCTTGACGAGCTTTGAGGTTTTCGGGACTAGGCACATATTTTTGTGCAAACATGGATGCCGTTGCTAGAAAACAACACAATAAAGCAGTTGTAATTTTTTTCATGTTTTATAATAGTTTGTAAAGATAATTTGGTGTTTTTAAAAGATATTTTTCTCAAAAAATACCTATACATTTATGAAATAGTGATTATGATGAATGGTGAAGTAGGACTGTAACAAAGTTTGTAAGCCATTGTATATTTGGAATTTCTGATTTCGGAAATAAAGTGAAATACCTGTATTTTTTACAAAAAACAGAAAATTACACTTCCGAAATCCGACATTCGATATAAACAGTTTTTATAATCCTTCATAAAGTACTAATACCCAATGGATGATTTTAAAATGCTTAGTACACTACAAATTCATAATTCGTCGAATAGCACTAATACTTAATACCCAATATATGAGTCAAGAAAAAGAATCTTATCAGGTTGTGGGGGCTGTTTGGATTGAAAAATCTGATGGTACCGACCGATTTTTAGGAAAAGGAAGAATCCAATTGATGGAGCTTATCATCGAACATGGTTCTATTTCACAAGCTGCCAAAGCCATGAATATGTCTTACAAAAGAGCATGGGAATTGATTAATTCGATGAATGTCCAGTCTTCTAAGCCTTTTGTGATTACCCAAGTGGGTGGAAAAAGAGGAGGTGGGGCAGTAGTCACAGACGAAGGAGTAAAAGCTATTGTCGAATATAAAGCTTTGCAACAAAGGTTTAAAGATTTTTTGAAACAAGAAACAGAAGCCTTCAATCAAAAAAGTCACATCTTAGGTATCGTTTAGCTACAAGTCTCATTTTTCATTTATACTTCTTCAAGTCTTGTCTTTTTAATTCATACGTTATATTTTTACAAAAATAGCGAAACGAGTACTCATGAAAAATTAATTGAATTTTTCGAAACCGCTAAACTTGCTTACAACTTATAATTGAATTCATGGATATTTCCCAAATGATCTTAATGCTGGCAATGCTGGCAACAGTGGCTTTTTTATATGCTTCCGTAGGGCATGGTGGCGCTAGTGGATATCTTGCTGTAATGGCCTTGTTAGGTTTTGCTCCCGCATTGATGAAATCTTCAGCACTGATTATGAATTTGGCGGTATCATTATTTTCGTTTATTGGTTTTTATCGCGCAGGGCATTTCAAAATCAAACTTTTTTGGCCTTTTGCCATTGCCAGTATTCCTATGTCTTTTTTGGGAGCCACTTATACACTTCCCGATAGTATTTACAAAAAAATATTAGCGGTATGTATTCTTATTTCGATTGTAAGAATGTTGGTGAAATTCGAAAAGTCCGAGCATGAAGTAAAAGAGATTCCATTGTTTGGGGCCTTGTTGACTGGTGCAGTGATTGGACTTTTATCTGGAATGATTGGTATTGGCGGAGGCATTATCTTGAGTCCTGTAATGCTTGTAATGGGCTGGGCAACACTCAAACAAACGGCTGCGGTGTCGGCATTATTTATCTTTGTCAATTCCGTTTCGGGATTGATCGGAGCTATCTCAAAAGGAACGTTGGTGATTCAGCCAGATTTGATTTATGCAGTGATGGCAACTATAGTAGGAGGTACCGTTGGGGCTTATTACGGTAGTCATAGATTCAATATCCCAACCTTACGATATATGCTGGCATTGGGACTAGTAATTGCTTGTCTGAAGCTTATATTTACCTAGAGAATGGTGAGTTGCAAATGGTGAATTAGCGCTGCACTAAGGATTTCAAACTATTGTAGATTGGGGATTTCTGATTTCGGAAATAAACAAAAAGACCTTTATTGGTCATAAACAATAGAAGCCTACACCTCCGAAATCCAACATCCGATAAACAGTTTTTATCATCCTAAGTACACTACTAATTCACCATTGATACTCAAATTCTATTGAATCATCATTGGGCGTGCGGCACGTCCTTCTGATTGGGCAAAAATTTGATAACCAATAATTTCAAGATTTTCTTTTCCTGTGAATGAAGCAGCTTGATATTCACTTAGTACTTTTATATAAGTATTATCAAAGCTATTATTGACAAAATAGTTGAATGAAAAAGTAGGTTCGGCACTAAACAAGAATACTACTTTTTGAATTTTATTTTGCGCCTTAGCTGCTTTTCCTAACCATTGCAAACGGCTCTGCATATAGCTAAAAGTAGGAGTGGTTTGGTAATCGTGTACCAATACTCGGTCTGTATTTGTAACAATTCCTGTTGCTTGTGTCAACTCTTGACCAGTAGGGTTTTGAAACCATCCTATGTAGGTTTCCGTAGGTACTGGCGTTGTTTGAGCATCTCCCCAAGCATTGATTCCTTGTAATTCTTTTAGGTAGCTTTTAAAGGTTGCAGCTTTATTCCACCATTCAAGTTCCAAGTTAGCATAATCAAATTTTTCGAGGGCATCTGTACGGCTAGCATTATAATTATTGATAGTAGTCGTAAAGGCACTAGCCGAACCCATGCAAGCGGTAACGGTAGTGATGCCATATTGTGTACGTGCTTTACGAATAAACGCCGCTACTTTAGGATACCCCGCCGATGTTGCTAATAACGTGTACAAATCGTAGCAAGTTACCGTAGTAAAGTTGTTGTATTGGCACCATTGAAGCAAAGCATTTTCTTTACCTTGGTTACCGACAATGTATTTCAAACTGTCAAGATATACCCCTCTGTAAATAGAGCTAAGGTCAATTTTGAGACCACTGTGCTCAGGGCTTGATGGTTCTACCGATGGGTCTTCGCTACATTGTGTAAACAGAAAGACGGAGGACAAAAGGATAATAAATAGATAGTGATTCTTCATGAGTATAAAATTTTATGGGCTTTGTAACTCTAAAATAGACATTGAAAATCACTATTCCAAATACATTAGTGCTTAAAAATGGTTATAATTGATATAAATCATATTTTAAAATTTGTACTTTGTTGATAGCAAATGAGTTGAGCACTATAAAGAAATTTTGTATAAGAGTATTAAATAATTATGAGCGAGTGAAAATTGGTTATAGGCGAAGAACGGTATCTGTTGTTACATATAATTATAATAGTATTAAAACAAAAAAAATCTTAGCCTGTGAAGACTAAGATTTCTTAAAAAAATCTATGAATAAAAATTCAGTTACTGGAATTAATTACCGAACTCAATTTTATCAGTAGAAATTAGTTTTTATAAAGTACTGCCTTCACAGCATCAACTGTACGCTGAATGCTTGGCAAAATTTCATCGATAAGCGTTGGTGCATAAGGTAGAGGAAGGTCTTTTGAGTTTACACGGATTACTGGAGCATCCATAAAATCAAATGCCCAACGTTGAATATTGTAAGCAATCTCAGAAGAAAGTCCTGCAATTGGGTTAGCTTCTTCAACTACCACACAACGGTTGGTTCTTTTTACAGAAGCAAGAACTGTTTCATAGTCGATAGGACGAACTGTTCTTAAGTCGATAACCTCAGCGTTGATACCCATTTTAGTCAATTCAGCAACGGCTGGCATAACAACACGTGACAACATTTTACCAAAAGTTACGATAGTAACATCTGTACCTTCTTTTACAACGTTTGCTTTTCCGATAGGAATAAGGTATTCGCCATCTGGAACAAGTCCTTTGTCACCGTACATCAATTCAGACTCCATGAAAATAACAGGGTCATTATCACGGATAGAAGCTTTCAAAAGTCCTTTTGCATCAGCAGGATTTGAAGGCACAACTACTTTCAAACCTGGTGTGTTAGCAAACCAGTTTTCGAAGTTTGAAGAGTGTTGTGAAGACAATTGACCAGCATTACCTGTAGGTCCACGGAAAACCATTGGACAAGAATACTGACCACCTGACATCGACATCATTTTGGCAGCAGAGTTGATAATTTGGTCAATAGCTACCAATGAGAAGTTGAATGTCATGAATTCAACGATAGGACGCAAACCATTAGCGGCAGCACCTACAGCGATCCCTGCAAAACCTAGCTCGGCAATTGGCGTGTCAATTACTCGGTCTGGACCGAATTCATCCAACATTCCTTGCGAAACTTTATAAGCACCATTGTATTCGGCTACTTCTTCTCCCAGTAAAAAAACTGATTGGTCACGACGCATTTCTTCGTTCATGGCTTCACGAAGAGCCTCTCTGAATTGTATTTCTCTCATTTGTTTAAGATAATTCTAGGATATTTAGGACGCTATGCGTTAAAAATTAGATTCTTGTTATATTGAAAACTGTCTGTAAAATTAGGGAAGAATATTGGAACAGACAAGCGGGTTTAGCAACTAAGCCAGTAACATTATTCAAGAAACCTCAAATAGCTGATATTTGTTAGTTTTTGAAAACACTTATTTTCTGAAAAGTCGCTTTTATGCCCTAAAACTGATGATTGGATACTAAAATCTTCCTCTTAATAAACCGAAAAAATAGATTTTTTTACTCATTTACCACAAAAGTATTCCCTAATATCGTCATGATTCAAGGTTACTTCCTTTAAATTTGAGTACTTTTTGCATGAAAATACAACGGTAAAAAGAAGAAGAGAGTTTCCCATTCCAAATCTAAATAGAAAATGCAAGACCTTAAAGTTACGCTCATACAAACAGAACTATATTGGGAAAATCCCATAGCGAATTTGGCTATGCTAGAAGAAAAGATAGCACAAATAGAGGAGGAAACCGATTTGATTGTATTGCCAGAAATGTTTAGCACAGCTTTTTCGATGAATACAACGCTCGCCGAGCCAATGAACTTGACTACTTTTAAGTGGATGAAGCAACAAGCTGCTCAAACAAAAGCTGTGATTTTGGGTAGCGTGATGATTCGGGAGGGCGAGAAGGTCTTTAATCGTATGATTTGGATGCAACCTGACGGACAATTTCAAACCTATGATAAGCGACATTTGTTTAGAATGGGCAACGAACATTCTCATTATGAAGGGGGAAATAAGCGATTAATAGCAACTTTGAAAGGTTGGAACATTTGCCCATTGATTTGCTACGATTTACGCTTTCCTGTGTGGTCGCGCAATGTTGCTCAGGAATACGACCTACTAATATATGTTGCCAATTGGCCTGCCGCAAGAGCCTACCCTTGGAAATCTTTGCTTGTAGCTCGTGCCATCGAAAATCAAAGCTATGTAGTTGGGGTAAATCGAGTTGGGAAAGATGGTAATGATTATGCTTTTTCGGGAGATTCGGCAGTGTTGAATTTTAAAGGAGAATACCTTTTTGAAAAAAGTAATGAAGAAGCTATGGTTACGATTACACTCTCAAAAGAAGATTTGAATACTTTTAGAACGCAGTTTCCTGCCTATTTGGATGCCGACAAGTTTGAAATACTTGATTGAAATAAACATGAGTCATCCCTAATTTAGCGATTGAGTGATTTAGCGAATGAGTGATTATGTTAAAACTCGGGATTTGATATTACTATACTTAGGTCGACTCGACCTAAAACGCAAAGCATTGCGTTTATACAGCTAGAATACAAATTTTAGAATAATCACTAAATCACTCAATTGTAAATCACTAAATTAGAATACCCTAAAGGTTTCAACCTTACTGAATCGTTAGTTTTCGGAAAGTATCCTCCAAAGATTGTCCGTTTTGTACCAATGTAGATAGCGCTTGATCTTCTACGATTTTACCTTTGTTGATAATCACCACTCTATCACAGATAGCCTCCACTTCTTGCATAATGTGAGTAGAGAATACCACTGTTTTTTCTTTTCCGATATTTTTGATAACCTGACGAATCTCAACAAGTTGATTAGGGTCGAGACCTGTTGTTGGTTCGTCCAAAATCAAAACTTTTGGGTCATGAATCAAGGCTTGGGCTAGTCCTACACGTTGACGATAGCCTTTTGAAAGTTGACCGATTTTTTTCTTTTGTTCAATTTGTAAACCAACCAACTCAATCACCTCTTCGATTCTGCGTGTCAGTTGATTACCTTTTATTTGATAGATACCGCCTACAAAGCTCAAAAACTCCTTCACATACATATCCAAATAAAGAGGATTGTGCTCAGGAAGATAACCAATATTTCTACGTACCTCTTTTGACGACTTTTGTACATCGTAACCACATACTTCTACAGAACCTTCAGTGGCAGGAATATAGCAAGTCGCGATTTTCATGGTAGTGGATTTTCCTGCACCGTTAGGTCCGAGAAAACCAACAATTTCACCTTGATTAACCTCAAAAGAAATATTGTCAACAGCTTTTTGCTGCCCGTAAATTTTGGTAAGATTTTGAATTTTGATA
This sequence comes from Flectobacillus rivi, assembly GCF_030056655.1. NCBI lineage: Bacteria > Pseudomonadati > Bacteroidota > Cytophagia > Cytophagales > Flectobacillaceae > Flectobacillus > Flectobacillus rivi. The sequence continues at coordinate 228,061 of NZ_JASHIE010000002.1, read as the reverse complement.
GACATTCTAGCGTATTGTTGAATGATTGACTGAATGAGTGATTGTGTGAATATACCCAAGGGAAATTTATGCAGAAAGGCTAGTGTTGCACCTAGTTCTACATTACCAATCACCCACTCATTTATTGCATGTTTTATGAAAACATTCCTCCTAAATCCAAGCCTGGAATATTCGGAAGAAGTCCATTGGTAGCTTGCTGTAGGTGTTCTTTGATTTTGCCTTCGATATTACCCATGGCAATGTTAGTAGCTGCTACAATCAAATCTTGTACAACTTCACGGTCAGAAGGTTTTAATAAATCTTCATCGATTTCAACATTGAGCAATTGTTTTTTGCCATTGATAGTTACTTTTACCATACCACCACCAGCTTCGCCAGTTTCAACGATTGTTCCCAATGTTTCTTGTGCTTCTTTCATTTTTGCTTGAAGGTCTTTTACCTTTCCAAGCATTCCCATCATGTCGAACATAACTTATTTGCTTTGTTTTGGATAATCAAAAAATGGTTCATGAGCCAATGCTCATTTAGACTTGCAAGTTACAATTCTTCCCTCAAGTCACCAAAACGTTGATTAATGAAACCATTTAGTAAACCACCACAATGCTTCCTTCTTTAGTAATGATATTACCAGAAAGGTCTTCTACTTGAACCTGAAAAGCGTAACTTCCCGCAGGTACTTTGTTGCCATTTGAGCTTGTACCGTCCCAACCCAACTGTGGATTATTTTGATAGTTGGTGTTTTCTATAAATGAAATTAAATTGCCCCAACGGTCGAAAATGGACATTTTAGTAGCCTTGATAAATCGTCCTTGAATATAAAATGTGTCATTGAGCCCATCGCCATTAGGCGTAAATGCCTGTGCCGAAAGTGCCAACGAAGGACGTTGATATTCTACATAATTAGAAAGCGTAGTTGGAGGATAGCTAGTTGGATAACCCTCAATAGCTAAATAAATAGTTTGCCCTTCTGCTTCAGGAATGTTCAAGGTAGAAAGATTGAGTGAATTTTTGGTGCTTGTATAAGGCAGACCAGACCCTGAGGTATTAATTGGGAGACCTGTACTAGGGTTGATCCTGTAGATTTTATATTCTGTAATGGGGTCTGTAAAAGAACTTTCAGGAGACCAAATCATTGACGAGCCTTGCATTTGAGCAAAAATGGGACAAATCTTAGACGACGGTTGAGACTCGCCACAGCCACCTGTCCATGTCATATAAAAGCAATACTGCTGAGCGCTTGGATTTACCGAAGTGTCATCCCAAAAAGCACTCGCATCCGAATGTACTTTTGTATAATTACCATTGATGCTGTTGGCACGGTAGTAGTTGAAGGCCGTAAATGTTGGCAAATCCTTTCCTTCTTTTTCCAAAGACGTTACACGAATCGACTGCCCGCCAATAACGGTACTGCCCACTTTACCAAGAGGCGTTGGTGGAATGGACGTATTTTTGATTTTTAATAAATTAGATGTGGATTTGGATTGGTAATTAGTGACGACTTTATAAGTGTACTCTTCTCCACAAATAACATCTGTATCATCATACAGATTATTGCCAATACTCGTAATATTCCTTAGTAGCGATTCAGTGCCAGATGCATCAACTTTGAATACATCGTATGAGCGAAAAGTATTGCCAGGGAGGTTGCTTTGTGCTACTGACCAAATAATTACGTTGCCCCCTTGCTTGGTATTGCCTGTGAGTGGTGTCGTACAAATTTCGTTAGTACTCTCAACGGTCTTAGCGTTGCAAATATCAAAGGCATTGACTTTAAAGCAATATTGTTTGGTAGGGTCAGGAACGGTTAAGTTCTTGATTGCAAAAGCTGTAGCAGTTGGAGTATAAGTTAACGCTGGTGTTCCCGAAGTGTTGTAAGTAGATTGAACAGCAGGGTCACGCATCCAAATTTTATGTTCAATATCCACTGTGGCAAATGTATTTAATGTAACCTCTGATGCGTTTGTTGCGCTTCCGAGTGTAATTTCACCCAATAGAGGTGGGAGCGGCGTTGAAACTGTGGTGAGGGTTCTTGAGTCTGATTTTACACAACCACCAACTTTATTTGTTCCAGATATTTCTAGGTCATAAGATAGAAAGCCACTATTTATAGTTAGTGGGATTGAGTAGGGGTAACTGGCTATACCGGAACGGGTGGTACCTCTTGGTACACTTCCCAACGGAGTAACAGAATAAGTATAACTATCAATCAACTTATTTGATGGGTCATCGAGTAGAACAATCGTAACTTCCTTTTGTGATGTACCAGCAACATCACACATTTTTACAGTGTATTTGGGTTTCTCCAAGTCTACGACCTGAATAACCTGACAAGCATAATAGCCTGTCCCATTGTTGCTACCAAAACTTTTGATAAAATATATCCCTGGCGTAGCTGGCGCTGTAGTAGAAATAGAATTAGTAGTATTCGGTACAGGAATTGCACTAGAGGTAGAAAGTACAGTCGCATTTTGAGTAATTTCGAAAGATCGTGATTGCCCGCCATTTACTAAATCTTTTAAGGTAAGCGGTTGTTGCGGGCATACTTTCAAGGGTATGTTATTGACTGCTGTTGGTTTGCTATCGCCATCCGAGCTTACAGGATCAGTATCAATATTATTGATAGAAAAAATACCCCTGTCATCACTCAAAGGCGCATCGGGGCATTGTCCTAATGCAACTTCATGAAAAGTTACCAGTAGAAAAAGAAAAAAGATATTTCGAGTAAAGTATGTAGTAAATGAATGAGTCATAATGGTTAATATCTTCAAAAATCAACTTAGGATAAGATTAAATAAAGGTAGTAGCAATAACTATGCTAATCATGTATATAAACACAAATAGATAGGAGAGAAAAGGAAGATAATCTATCAACGAATGAGGTGCGATTTTATGATAAATATACAAAAAATAACACCTTTGTGAGTAAGCCTGTACTGACTCGGAACAAAATAGTATAACTTTGGAGTTTTAAATGAAATACAAATTTATGATATTGATTCGACACGAAAGTGTTGGCAAGAACATTCTCAAATTATAAAGAATTGAATAGGTTACGTGAAAACGAGACTTCTTTATGACTTATTGAAACTCTGCTAATGCTTTTGTTTCGGCCCCAAAAAAATAAAAAGATGTCAGCTATTAAATTAGATAGTATTGAGGAGGCTATAGAAGCAATCAGAAATGGTGAAATAATCATTGTTGCTGATGATGAAGACCGTGAAAATGAAGGAGATATGATTTGTGCCTCCGAGGCAATCACTCCCGAAATGGTCAATTTTATGATTCGCGAAGGTCGTGGTTTAATGTGTGTATCCCTTACCGAAGAACGTTGTAATGAATTAGGCCTCGAAATGATGGTGGGCAATAATACTGCCTCGCACGAAACACCATTTACTGTTTCTGTAGATTTATTAGGGCATGGCTGTACCACGGGTATTTCAGCTCCCGATCGTGCTAAAACGATTCAGGCATTAGTTGACGAAAATATCCGTCCTGAAGAGCTGGGTCGTCCTGGGCATATTTTTCCGTTGAAGGCTCGTAAAGAAGGTGTTTTGCGTCGTACTGGGCACACAGAAGCTGCTATGGATTTTGCCAAATTGGCTGGTTTCAAGCCTTCAGGTGTACTTATCGAAGTATTGAATGAGGATGGTACCATGGCACGTCTTCCAGATTTGAGACGTATGGCTGATAAATTCAATTTGAAACTTGTGACGATCAAGGATTTGGTTGAATATCGCCTCAAAACAGAATCTTTGATTAAGCGTGAAATTGGTGTTGATATGCCAACCGAACATGGACATTTTGACTTGATTGCTTTTAAGCAATTAAACACAGGCGAAAGTCATCTTGCTTTGGTAAAAGGTACTTGGGAAAAAGACGAACCCGTATTGGTACGTGTTCATAGCTCATGTGTGACAGGCGATATCTTTGGCTCATGCCGTTGCGATTGTGGGGCACAGCTACACAATGCGATGGAAATGGTCGAAAAAGCAGGAAAAGGAGTAGTCTTATATATGTTCCAAGAAGGCAGAGGTATTGGTTTGATTAACAAACTCAAGGCTTACAAACTTCAAGAACAAGGCCGTGATACTGTGGAGGCTAATTTGGAATTAGGCTTCAAAATGGATGAAAGAGATTATGGTGTAGGCGCACAAATTTTACGTGATTTGGGCGTTGGCAAAATCAAATTGATTTCGAATAACCCTAAAAAACGTGCTGCTCTTTTTGGTTATGGTCTCGAAATCGTAGAAACTGTTGCAATCGAAATTGCGCCAAATCCGCACAATGAGCGCTATTTGCAAACCAAGCGTGACAAAATGGGACATAACATTTTGAAAGGATAGTTTTTGAATTTGAAAATTTGAAGATTTGAAAATTTGTTTTTCTGTATCAAAACTCATTTTCAAATCTTCAAATTAGCCAATCTTCAAATTAATTCAAGATAATTGGTGTATTTCCCTTGGATCCCATAATGATTACTTTTGCATTAGGAGATAACGACAAATCTCTTTGGGCTTTGATAGCTTCATATTGCAGTTGCTTGTCACTCAGTCCTGTAGAAATAATTCTCTGATAATCAGCAATACCTTGCGCTTCTACTCTTTTACGTTCAGCCTCTTGTTTTTCTTTTTGTAAGACAAATTGCATTTTTTGCGCTTCCTGCTCGGCATTAATTTTAGACTCAATCGTTTGTTTTACCGAAGCAGGTAAATTAATGTTTCGAATCAAAAGTTGTTCAAGAATAATCCCTCTATTCTTCAAATCGATATCAATTGCTTTAAAAATACGATTCTGAAATTCATCTCTTCTGGTCGAGTATAGCGATACTGCATCATAATAGACTGCGTTATCTCGAATTTTGGTACGCGTAATCGGACGAATGATTTTGTCTTTATAATCAGCTCCAATTTGTTTCAAAATAGCAGGTGCTTGTGCGGGACTGATCCGATAAAGTACCGTTAAGTCAATAATCACTTCCAAACCATCCGCCGTCAATACCCTGATGGCATCGTCACCTTCTTTGTCTCCTTCATCATGTGAGGCTGACATGGTATAATTTTGTGTTTTAATATCAAACATCGTTACGTCATCTAGCGGGTTGACAAAATTCAAACCACTTTCTAAGGTCTTGTTTTGTACCTCGCCAAATAAAGAAGGTACGCCAACTTGTCCAGTATCTACTTTTCGGACAACAGAAGTAGAAAATCCAATAAGAAAGAAGATAACACCAGCAATGGAAAGTGGACGAGCAATACGTTGAAGGTTCGCATTGGGACTGTTGAACATATATCCTGCGATGAACAACATTAACCCCAAAATCATCAGTATCATGTTTTTTAAATTTAAGTGATTGGTTTATAAAAAAATACAGCACCAAATAAGCTCATTTGGTGCTGTATTGTTCACGAATATGATGAGTGGCATTAGCGAATGCCAGAGTGTCTAAAACTTATATGATATTAAAAGGTAATCCCAAAACGTTGATAAATAAAACTCAATAACCATGCAGGTCCAATCATTAAAAATTGTAAGTCCTTAAAAAATGAAGGTTTGCGTCCTTCCACTTTATGACCCCAAAACTGACCAATCCAAGCAAAAATGAAAATGGTTGAGCAAAATTGCCAAAGTGGTGCAATTCCAGAAGATTCAATAGCTAAACAGAGAAGTAAACAGATAAGGGAAAAGACAAACATCCCAATGGATAGAGATTTGGAAAGTACAAAGTAATAAAACGTAGTAAAAGTAAGCATCAACATCGCTAGATTTCCTTCAATCCCCAGTACATTGAAAAAGGGAAGTTTTACACTAAAGAAAAAACCAACAATACTAAAAAAGATAAGTGGTACACAAATGGAATGCACCGCTTTGTTTGTAGCGTTTTGATGACTTTCGCCATACTCTGATAACCATTGATAAATTGTCTTCATAACGTGTTAGTGATTTTAGGAATTAAGTAATCTTAGTTAATTTATGGTTTGGGTTTTGTTTCTAGTAAATAATCATTCAAGCCCTCAGGCTTTATATTTAATACTGGAATGTTGATTTCTAAAAGGGTAGAAGCATACGATTACCTTGTTTAATCAAAATGACTCAACAAGAAAATATCACTCCGATGGAGCGAATGATTCAAAGGATTAAGAAGATTGTTTTATGATAAATGACTGATTGTAACCGTACTATCCGAGTATAAAAATATTGTCGATGAAAACTCGATAAAAGTCGGTACTAACATTTAGAGCGGAAAGACTAAAATCACCTAATTATCAAAAGCTTATAGTGATTTTTTACGAATATAATAAAAAAAGTGAAAAAGTCGCTGTTCATATTTCAAATTTCTTCATTAAAAAAGAAAATATACGAAGCTTAAATTTGTTTTATTCCTTGCGCTAGTGACAACATTCAAAACAACAAGAAAACCTAAAATGTCGTATCTTCGCAGTCTTAATGGGAGGCTTTAGGCTGCAAGCAGTAGGCATTAGGCAAAAAATGTATTTATGATTTTGTTAGAAATACTTTTATCCTTTTAGCTTACCGGGTATAGCTTAGGGCTTATTGCAGTTAAAATTAACTCAGAGTAATAAGTATAAAATTAATTAATCATTAGAAAGAAAGAGCACTTATTTTTTATGAAATCCTGTTGTTTGAGCCGTAGGCGAGTTTAGGATTTCTTGACTTTCTTTTGTTACTTTTCTTGTGTCAAGACAAGAAAAGTAAGGAGTGGCGAAAGGTAATTTCGTTTTTCTAATGAGAGGGAAATAAAATTTTTAAACATACTCCTAGTTTTACTGATGTACTCATTCAAATTGTAATTTTTAGACTAAATTTTTAAATCGTGTTCATCGAACCTTATCATAATCAACAACAAACAGGGCAACGAACTGGATGGATAGAAGTGATTTGTGGATCAATGTTTTCTGGAAAAACAGAAGAGTTGATTCGTCGCCTCAATCGTGCCAGAATCGCCAAGCAAGACGTTAAAATTTTCAAACCTGCTGTAGATACCCGCTATCATCATGAAGATATAGTTTCGCATAATGCCTCGTCTATTTCTTCGATACCCTTAAAAGACCCAGCAGAAATGCTTTCTTTGGCAGGTAACTGCGATGTGGTAGGTATTGATGAAGCTCAGTTTTTTCAAGAATCAGTCGTGGAAGTTGCCAACCGATTGGCAGACGCTGGTAAAAGAGTTATTGTCGCAGGGTTAGATATGGACTTTCAAGGCAAGCCTTTTGGACCAATGCCAAGCCTTATGTCAATTGCCGAGTATATCACCAAAGTGCATGCTGTATGTGTTGTTTGTGGTGATGTCGCCAACTATTCCTACCGTAAAATTCCTGCACAAAATCAAGTACTATTGGGCGAAACCGATAGTTATGAAGCAAGATGTCGCAAATGTTTTCATACATAAAAAAAACTACCGAAGTTGGAATGAAATCTTCTCAGGTATTATTCCAACTTCTCATGCTATTGTGTGTGGTTCAGGTAGCTGTACCCCATGCAGTGGCACAACTTTCTACTCCAGTAGGTACTTGGAGGACACATTTCAATTATAAAAAAGCCAAAGCGCTAGCACAAGCAGGTAATCTGATTTATTGTGCCACCGAGCAAGGACTTTTTTATTATGACAAATCTGCTAACGAGGCCAATGTGCTGACCAAATTGGATGGTTTGAGCAATAACCAAATCGCTCAAATCAAAATCCATTCTTCACTCAAATTATTAATCATCGGATACGCTTCGGGAGCCCTAGACTTGGTACAGCTCGATAGTCAGTTTGAACCTACTTCTCAGATTACAACGCTCGAATTTATCGAAGATAATACTGCTATTCTTAGCTCAAAAAAAGTTTCAGATATTAGCTTTTACCAAAACACAGCCTTCATGTCTTATGATTTTGGCTTAGTTGTATTGGATTTGGATAAAAAAGAAGTGAAAGAAACCTATTTGTATTTGGGCGAAAATGGCAACGCATTAGGAGTATCTCAAAGTGTGGTAGTAGGAAATATCCTGTATATCTCCACACCCATCGGAATACGTCAAGCAACCCTTAGTAATGAAGTCAATTTGCAGTACTTTGGTAACTGGACTACCCTAAAATCTCCAAACGGAACCGCGTTGAAAGGAGCTTTGAGCGTAACTGGCACTCAGTTGTGGATAGGAAGTACCGAAGGTGATTTATGGAAATACATCAACGGGCAACTGCTATCTACCCTAAAATTTGCCACAGGTATCGACAAACTTATTGCCTTAGATACACAACATTTGCTTATCAAAAATGGTACAATACTGAGAGTTTACCAAACCTCCGACGAATCAGTTTCTCGCTTGACAGAGCCTTTGGCTCTACAATTGCAAGATGGTTTTTGGGATAATCAACAAAAGTTTTGGATAGCCGATTATGCGAATGGTTTAGTGAGTAACATTTCTGGCACATACAAATCCTATAGCCCAACGAGTCAAGATACACTTTTTCAATACCGTAAAGATTCTATTATTCTGGACTCAGACAAAAATCGCTGGACGCGCTTAGGCGCTTATCAAGGTATAATGGTAGAAACTCCAGCCAAACAAAGAACATATCTGTACAGTGGTAAAGGGCAAGGAAACCTCCCGAGTGCGACGGTTGCCAGTATGACTTTGGACAAATATGGACAAATATGGGTGGGAACTACCGCTGGGGTAGCCGTTTTTGACGACCCTGCAAGTGTAGTTTCTGGGCGTAATTTGGATGCTTACACACCAATTTTTGAGAAACGAAGACTTTTAGCTAATGAAACGGTAACGACTATTGCTATCGACGGGGGCAATCGCAAATGGATGGGTACGAACAATGGGGTATTTCTATTTTCAGAGGATGGCACCGAATTGGTTAGTAATTTTACAGTCGCAAATTCGCCGCTTCCAAGTAATCAAATCTCGTACATTGGCATCGAGCCATCTACAGGCGAAGTATTTATGCGAACCTCACAAGGAATGGTTTCTTATCAAGGAACAGCCATGGAAGCAGGCGATAATATTTCAGGAAAAGCCTTGATTTACCCCAATCCTGTTCGTCCAGAATATGAAGGTTTGATTACCATAGATGGATTGTACGAAAATGTAGTCGTAAAAATTACGGACGTAGCGGGTCGCTTGATTTATGAAACCAAATCCAACGGTTCAAGAGCGGTTTGGAATGGACAATATCCAACAGGAGGTAAAGTTCCAACAGGAATATATTATGTAATGACAAGTACCGACGAAGGCAATCAGGCATTAATGGGCAAAATAGCCGTAGTCAGATAAAATTGTAGAATATGTTATACAATCAAGATACCATCACCGAGTTTAGAGATGCTTCATTGAATAAGTATCCCGAAAACAAAAAGTTTTTTGAAAGATTAAAAACCAAAAAAGTAAAAAACCTTGACGAATTGTTTCATCCTCGTCATGAAGAGATTTTTGAAGAAGTTGACTGTTTGGCTTGTGCGAATTGTTGTAAAACGACAAGTCCGATTTTTACTGATATAGATATTGAAAGAATTGCTAAGCATTTGCGCATGCGCCCTGCACAGTTAATCGATAAGTATTTGCATCTGGACAAAGACCAAGACTATGTACTCAATAGTTCGCCGTGCACATTTTTGGGAGCAGATAATTATTGTTCAATTTATGAAGTAAGACCCAGAGCATGCAGAGAATATCCGCATACCGACCGAAAAAATATCTCGGGAATCATGAAGTTGACCTTAGAAAATACCAAAGTGTGCCCCGCAGTATTTGAAATTGTAGAACAATTGAAAAATCTAAAAATCGTGTAAGTAGATTGTTTCCTAAAAATAACAACATCTTTAAGGAAGTGGTGCTGTTTTAGGGCTTAATGTAATAAATTACGTATTCCCCAAACGAGATATTGACAGTTAAGTAATAAATGACTGATTTAGTATTAAATACAGACTAGAAACCTATATAATATTTCGTTATAACATAGAAAAAACAAACTTTTCTGTAATTTTGAAAAAATTTTAATATACTGTAATCCCAATTACTAATCATACATATAACTTTAAAACTTACAATTTTACTAGATGGCTGCAGCAGAGTATTTAGGTATTGACATTGGAGGAACGAACGTAAAAATGGGTATCGTTAACTCTGAAACTGGTCAAATTTCAAATTTTTACAGTCATGATACTGTTAGCTGGCGCAAATCAGGTCATTTCGAAGACCGCCTTGCCGAGGCTATTGCCCTTCAATTACTTGACCACAAGCATATCAAGAAGGTAGGTATTGGTTTGCCAGGTATGATTGACTCTACTCGTCGTACTCCAATCGAGATTACGGCTATTCCTGAGCTTGACCGTGTACCATTGGTTGACTTGCTTGAGAAAAAATTTGTAGGAGTAAATTTCTATCTTGAAAACGATGCCAATGCAGCAGCATTAGGTGAGTTTTATTTTGGTGAAGAACGTATCGACGAAAGCTATATTTTTATCACTTTAGGAACGGGTGTTGGTGGCGCTGCTATCATCGGTAAAAAAGTATTTACAGGTGGTCGTGGTAATGCTATGGAACCAGGGCATACACCATCTGCTAATGGTAAAGTTTTAGAGCGTAACATCGGTAAAAATGAATTGTTGGATTTGGCTAACAATATGAGAAAAGAATACACTGGCGAAACACAATTGCCAGATGATGGTTCTATCTCTACAACGGGTTTAGTAGCAGCTGCTGCCGACAATGACAAACTTGCTTTACAAGTATTTGAAAGAGTAGGAGAGTTGTTAGGCGAAAACCTTTGTCATTTAGTTGCCATTCTTGACATCAATTTGATTTTGATTGGTGGGGGGCTTTCAGCATCATTTGACTATATCTTGCCAAGCATGAAACGCAAGCTAAATCAGTGGTTGACAAAGTACCATGCAAGCGATTTAACAATCAAGCGTGCTACCTTGGGTAACGACGCAGGTTTGTTAGGAGCAGCTTCATTGTGCTTCTAGTACAAAAAATTAACTATAAGCAAGCCTCGAAGAATAGCAAAAAACGTCTAAATTTGTGGGCTAAATATAAAATTCCCTTAAAAATGGGTTTGGAAAACGAGCGAGTAAAAGAATTATTTTATTCTTTCTAAGAAAAGTTTAAAAGATTCTAAGATTAAGAATATCTGTTAGAAATATTTTTTGACAATCTAATTTTTAATCATCATCTTTGCACCGTTTTTCTAACCAAAAATCGTTCTAAAAATGGCAGAAATTGCAGAAAAAGTAAAAGGCATTATCGTCGAGAAATTAGGCGTTGACGCAGCAGAAGTAACTCCAGAAGCTTCATTCACAAACGATTTGGGTGCTGACTCTTTGGATACAGTAGAATTGATTATGGAATTCGAAAAAGAATTCAACGTAACAATTCCAGATGACCAAGCTGAAAACATCCAAACAGTTGGTCACGCTATTGCATATCTTGAAGAACATGCTAAGTAATTGACTTTTCAGTATGTGCTAATTTGAGAGTGGTTTGGTGGCTTTGCCGCAAATCATTGTTCAGATTAGCACATTTTTATTTGAAAGGCGTAATTAAGTGCCATCTCCAAACCTTTTATCAACAAGTCGTCTGCGAGATTTTATAACTTAATTCATATATTTCTTCATTTGATTTATAAAATCATCTATATTTGAAATTCGAGTGAACAAGGCCACTGGAAATTTATCTCTCTCAAGATGCTTTTTTCAGGGTGATTTTGCACCAACAGCGCCTAACAATATCTTCACTTTTAATAGAACTTGAAACTCAACTTCGCCACATGAGCTTTAAACGAGTAGTAGTTACTGGCATAGGAGCGTTGACTCCTATCGGAAACACAGCACCAGAGTATTGGGAAGGTCTCAAAAATGGTGTTAGTGGTAGTGATTATATCACTAAATTTGATGCTGAGAAGTTTCGTACTCGCTTTGCTTGCGAGATTAAAAATTTTGATGTTAACAACTTTATTCCACGTCAAGAAGCACGTAAAATGGATGCTTTTGCTCAGTATGCAATTGTCGCATCTGACGAAGCCATCAAAGATTCAGGCTTAGACTTAGAAAAAGTTGATAAAAATAAAATTGGAGTTATTTGGGGCTCTGGTATTGGTGGTCTTCGCACTTTTGAAGATGAATGCTTCAATTTTGCAAAAGGTGACGGTACGCCAAAGTTTAACCCATTCTTCATTCCTAAAATGATTGCTGACTCTGCTTCAGGAGTTATCTCTATTCGTCATGGTTTCCGTGGTGTAAACTACGTAACTGTTTCGGCTTGTTCGTCAGCAAACAACGCTATCATCGATGCTTTCAACTATATCCGTTTGGGTCGTTTGAAAGCTTGCGTAACAGGTGGTTCTGAAGCGCCAGTAACAATTGCATCAGTAGGTGGTTTTACTGCTTTACGTGCAATGTCTGAGCGTAATGACGATCCTAAGACTGCTTCTCGTCCTTATGATAAAGACCGTGATGGTTTTGTTGTAGGTGAGGGCTCTGGAGCATTGATTTTGGAAGAATATGAGCACGCTGTTGCTCGTGGTGCCAAAATCTACGCTGAAATGATTGGTGGAGGTTTCTCTTCAGATGCTTACCACATCACAGCTCCACACCCAGAAGGTTATGGTGCTTTGTTGTCGATGCAAGACGCTTTAGACGATGCTAAGATCAAGCCAGAAGAAGTTGATTACATCAATACGCATGGTACATCAACTCCACTTGGCGACCCTCAAGAATTGAAAGCTATTGTCGAATTATTTGGCGAGCACGCCTATAACTTGAACATTAGCTCAACTAAGTCAATGACTGGTCACTTGTTGGGTGGTGCTGGAGCAGTTGAAGCTGTAGCTTCTATTTTGGCTATGCAACATCAAATTGTTCCTCCAACGATCAACCACGTTACAGAAGACCCAACAGTTGATAATCGTTTGAACCTTACTTTAAACCAAGCTCAATCACGTAAGATTGATGTGGTTTTGAGTAATGGCTTTGGATTCGGTGGACATAATGCCACAGTTATTTTTAGAAAAATCTAATCTGAATAATATTGCAAACTTTCGTTGTGAGGTTCTTGCTTAATAATACAACGAAAGTTTGCAAGTTTGATTTTGTTTCGAATATATGTTGTCACCCATTTTAGAATTCTTTTCCAGCGACCCGAAAGACAAAAAGCTGAAGAAAGCTGTAGAACATATCATTGGTCAGAAGCCTTCCAATATTATGCTGTACAGATTGGCATTTATGCACTCATCAGTGTCGAAGGAAACGGTGGCAAAAGGATACAAAGAATCTAACGAACGCCTCGAATTTTTGGGAGACTCGGTTCTAGGGATGATAACAGCAGAATACCTCTTCAAAAAATTCCCATTCAAAGACGAGGGTTTTTTGACAGAAATTCGTTCTAGAATGGTAAGCCGCGAATCCTTAAATGGAGTAGCTCGTAAGATTGGTTTGGATAAACTTGTTGAATACGATGGAAATCGTCGCACAGTTTTGGCTCGTACATCGATGTATGGCGATGCGCTTGAGGCTTTGATTGGTGCGATTTATCTCGATAAAGGTTTTCAATTTACTAGAAAGTTTATTGTAAAATCTATTCTTACCCAGCATTTTGATATCGATACTGTTGTGTCAAATAACCCTAATTTCAAGTCTCTTGTGATAGAATGGGCACAGCGTGAGGGTAAGCAAATTAGATTTGATATTTCTGAAGAAGGTGCAAAGCATAATAAGGAATTTACCGCTACAATTTATGTTGACGATGATTCTTTTGCAGTAGGTCAGGGATATTCAAAGAAAAAGGCAGAACAAACTGCCGCTATGAAGGCTTGTGAAAAACTAGAAATTAGTTAATAAACCCAAGGGTTCTCAAAAACGGCCTAAGCACGAATTTTCCTGCTTAGGCCGTTTTTGTCATACCAGACTTCATCTATTAGTGAGATTTTCTGCCAACTGCGTAATTTGCCAATATTCGAAGAATACAATTTTTGATTTTCTTGCTGAATGAAAATCTGAGAAAACCATAATTTGAAAAGTTTCTCAGTGATTAGCATGGATTTATTTTTTTTATTCATTCATCAGAATAATCTTTGGTGTAATATTTGCGTTCTTAGTGTTAGTTAAAATACTTTTCACGGGAAGATTTCTTTTTTATCCTTTTACTTTCGTACATTCATAACCAGAAGTTTCAACCCAAACCATAAAAATATGAAGTTAGACTTTCAGGCAATAGAACGATACGCTAAACAGTATGCTGCCAAAGTTTGTGACGACTTTTTTAATAGAAATAATACAATTTCAGGCCAACAAATTATGAAACTGAGCAACGTTGCTCAGGTGAATACATTTGTGATTGGAGACTTGTACGAAACTTGGAAATCTAACACAGAATCTTTCAAAAGCCCTTATTTTAACTTTGAGAATGAAGAGGTAAAGGCGGCTTTACAAGCTTATATGAACACGGTGTCTCATCATATTTCGGTAGATAGAGAGCACTTTGAGCCGTTGTTGGTCAATGCCGTAAAAAATACCATTGGTCTGTTATTAGATCCAAGCAAGTATTTTGACGACTTTGTTCGTGAGTCACCAGAGTTTACCCTAACAAAAGACCGTATAATAACTTTGGCAAAATACACCAAAATTAATAGTGTGTTTGCTAAAGGATTGAAAGATAAAATAGCTGACGAAAACCAAGTGTATGTAACTACGGCATTGGGTTGGTTAAATGAGCTAGCGAATCATCACGATTTCGAAAATCCAGATAAATACTTAGAAATGCTAAATGCCACTTTAGCATTTAAGCGTGATGACTTTTATAAAAAATCAGCCACAGTAACGGCACCTAGCGCTGCTAGTCCACGATTGACACAGTCGTTTTTTGATGTTGAACACGACGTGGAGGATGAGCCTGAGACAATTATTGCACCAACGGTACCAGAAGAGGAAGACCACGAGCCGCTGCCAACTGTAGCTGCGATTCAAGCACAGATAGACAAAGAAGGTACACCTGCGGATATTCGTATTCCGTCAAAATTGAACGATGCTTTTACCGATGAATTACCTACTGTAAACGATTTGTTGAGAAAAGAGGTGATTAGTCAGGGCACTCCATTGTCAGATTTGGCATTTAATCGTCAAATTAAAAGTATTGCAGATGCGATTAGTTTAAATCAGAAATTCATTTTTATTGGTAAGTTATTTGAAGGGGATGTCAATGCCTATTCTAGAGCAATTGAGGATTTAGATAAATGTACCAGTTATTTGGAAGCAAAAAATATAATGAATAAAGTCTTGGCACCTAAATTTAATTGGGTGATGGCCGCCGAAGAGGCTAATGACTTTTTAGAGATAGTAGGGCGTAAGTTCTAAATTTTGTAAAAGCGAGATGATTCTCGCTTTTTTTTTGAGTAAAATAGTATATTTGTTTCAGAAAACTACTCCTAAATGAGTTCTTCAGAACTCTATAAACTGAGTCTACACCATGAAACAAGTAATATTATTGCTCATTTTAGGCATTATTGTGTCTAATCTACAAGCACAAGTACCTAACGAAGATATTTTGGGTACTTCAGCCGAAGGAGTTTCTGAGGAAACCTTTGAAAATTGGCTTCAAATACAATCTAATCCTATCGATATCAATCGTGTTGATTATGAGTCTCTGTCGGGGCTTGGTATCTTATCAACTATCCAATTAAAGGCATTTTTTGATTACCGAAAATCCTTCGGTCCTTTTGTTTCTATCTATGAATTGCAATCTATACCAGCATTTAACCTCGATGTACTGAAAAAACTAGCCCCATTTATAACATGTGGTCAGGAAATTAATTCGCTTGGACGAGATTTGAAATTAGCTAAAAGCTGGCTTTTGCTACGTTTTAGTCAGACTTTGGAGGAGAAGAAGGGGTTCAGTTTACCCACTAAGACTTCTACCGTTCGCTATGCCAATAGCCCAGTCAAAAGTTTACTCCGATACAAATACGCCAACCCCAAGAATTTAAGTGTTGGTTTTACCATTGAAAAAGACGAAGGAGAAAATAATTGGACAGATTTTACCTCTTTTCATTTACAAATACAAAATAAAGGTATCCTGAAAAATCTCATCATAGGGGATTATCAGCTCCAAATGGGGCAAGGATTAGCTACTGGAGGCGGATTTAGTCTAGGAAAAAGTGCCGAAACGATATTGTTTACCCGTAAGCCTACCTTGGGAGGGCGTCCATATACATCCACGCTTGAATCAGGTTTTTTTAGGGGAGTTCTCGCTAATTTTCAATGGCGAAAATGGGAGGGGCTAGGCTTCATTTCTCATGTGTCGAGAGATGCTAATCAATTAGAGCCCGACTCGCTTGGGGTGGTTAGTGTATCTTCACTTCAAACCTCTGGCTTTCATAGAACTACTTCGGAGATAGCAGATAAAAATGCTTTACTTGAAACAAACCTAGGAGGTGGTATTAGCTATCAATCTGAGTTTTCACGAATAGGCATGATGCTCCAATATACCAATTTTGATAAGCCAATATTAAAGGCCAATAAAACGTATAATCAATATGAGTTCGCTGGAGTACAAAATATTTTAATGAGTTTTTACTACAATTATACTCTATCATTTGCTCAAGTTTTTGGTGAAATAACTCGCTCAAATAGTGGAGGATATGGTGCAGTATTAGGTGCGATTGGTAGTCTTAATCGTCGTTGGGATATGTCACTGCTATTTCGAAAGTTTACACCTGATTTTCACTCTTTTTATGGTAATGCTTTTTCCGAAAATACTCGAAATATTAATGAAACGGGCATTTATTGGGGCGTAAAGTTTATGCCTAGCCGTCGTTGGCAATGGACTGCTTATGTTGATTATTTCTATTTTCCATGGTACAAATATTTAGTTGATAAACCTCGTACCCAGGGCTTTGAGACGTTGCTAAAGCTGAATTATCAACCTTCCAAAGTATCAAGAATTTCGGGACAATTAAGGTTGGAAAATAAAGAAGAAAATTTCAGTTGGAAAGAAAGTTATCTCGAAAATAACAAAACTAAAACTCGAACGATTACTGAAGTAACCCCTCGCTATCGTTGGACTTTTAACAGCTATTACTCCAATAAGTTGACCAGTAATATCTCGATTCAATCTAGGATTTCGGGAAGTGCTTTTAAGTTTAAACAACAAAATGCAACCTATGGTTGGGCTATATCGCAAGACGCCAAATGGAGTAAAGGGGCTTGGTCTCTGGCAGCACGAATAGCTTATTTCTCTACTCAGGATTACGATAATCGGCAATATACCTATGAGCAAGACGTGCAATATGCTTTTTCTTTTCCTGCCTATTATGGACGAGGTTGGCGCTATTACAGTGTTTTGTCGTATGATATAAATAAAAACCTAACATTTTGGCTAAGATGGGCAAGAACTGACTATATTAACCAAGAAACCGTCGGAAGTGGTCTTGATGAGATACCCGTTCCACATCGAAGTGATGTGAAAGCGCAAATAAGGTGGGTGTTTTAGTAATTTGAAGATTTGGGAATGTGGTTTAGCAGTGTACGAAAGATACTAAAAGTTATCAATTTCGGATTTCTGATGTTGGATTTCGGAAGTATTCTCCACTTTTTACATGATATTTTATAAAAAAATAGAAGAGTTTTATTTTCGAAACCCCAAATAGTTTGAAGTTCTTTTACAATACTAGTCTATCATCATAAATACTTTCAGGTTATACGTTAAAAAAAGTTAAAAACCTTTTATACAATTAGTATGGGGCAACAATAAACTTTTGCTTGCCGTTACTATCTTTATAGAAACAATCCTAGAGACGAAAAATATGCAATACCAAATACTTTGGGCAGACGATGAAATCGATTTGTTGAAGCCCTACATCATGTTTTTACAGAGCAAAGGTTATGATGTTACACCTGTGAACTCAGGTGCCGATGCACTGGAAGAGGTAGAGAAAGGAAAATTTGATGTAGTTTTTCTTGATGAAAATATGCCTGGAATGACTGGTTTGGAGGTTTTGCCACAAATCAAGCAGATGAAGCCTAATTTGCCCGTAATCATGATTACCAAATCAGAAGAGGAGCATATTATGGAAGAGGCTATTGGTTCAAAAATTGCCGATTATCTAATTAAGCCTCTTAATCCGAATCAGATTCTACTTTCGGTAAAAAAGATTCTTGATAAAAAACGTTTGGAAGAGGAGAAAACCAATATTTCTTATCAACAAGAATTCCGCCAATTGGCAATGCAATACCAAGATCGCATCAACCATGAAGAATGGGCAGAAATTTATAAGAAATTGCTATTCTGGGAATTGGAAATCGACCGTACTGAGAATAAATCGATGGCAGAGGTTTTGAATATGCAGAAGTCTGAAGCTAATTCAAACTTTTCGAGATTCATTGAAGAAAACTACGAAGATTGGTTGAACGACCCTCGTGCTGACAAACCTTTGATGTCGCACCAATTGATGCGTAAAAAGGTATTTCCATTGGTAAATGAAAGTTCGCCTTTGTTTTTCTTGTTGATTGATAATTTACGTTATGACCAATGGAAAATCTTGGAAGGATTAATTCAGGATTACTTCACCGTAGAAGAGGAGAGTTCATACTATTCTATTCTTCCTACAACAACAGCCTATGCTCGTAATGCTATTTTTGCAGGTATGATGCCTTCTGAAATCGAAAAGCAATATCCTAAGCACTGGGTACAAGACCTTGGAGATAACGAAGACGAAGAGGGTTTTAATCAACATGAGGAGTTTTTCTTACAAGAACAAATTCGCAAAAGCCGTCTTAGTTACAAAACATCTTACAATAAGATTATCCACAATAACCAAGGAAAGTCGTTAGTCGATAACTTCAATCGTTTGATGCAAAATAACTTGAATGTAATTGTGTATAACTTCGTGGATATGCTTTCGCACGCACGTACAGACATGGCCATGATCAAGGAATTGGCACCAGATGAGTCGGGGTATCGTAGTATCACTGCAAGCTGGTTTACACACTCGCCTTTGTTTGATTTAGTGAAAAAGATTTCGGAGAAAAAAGGTCGTTTGATAATCACTACTGATCATGGTATGATTCGTGTGCAAAACCCTGTCAAAATTGTTGGTGACCGTTCTGTAAATACAAATTTGAGATATAAGCAAGGCAAAAACTTGAACTGGGATTCTGACGACCATGTATTGATTTGTCGTAAACCAGAAAGATTTTTCTTGCCTAAAATCAACGTTTCAACAACGTATGTATTTACCATGGAAGACTATTTCTTTGCGTATCCAAACAATTATAATCACTATGTGAGTCATTATCGAAATACTTTCCAGCACGGAGGGGTTTCGTTGGAAGAATGTATTATTCCGTTTGTGTATTTGACAGCAAAATAGTTATGAGTCATTCCTAATTTTTGGGTTAAACTATTTATCAAAAAAGCGGTCGAGAAGTAATTCTCGACCGCTTTTTTGATAAATATGTTGAAAATTTTTGTCATGGGTGAATAAATTCACCCGCTAATTGGAATCGTTGGTCAAGAACGAGGCAAAGTGAAACGTAAATTTTTAAAATAATCACTTATTCACTAAATCTTAATTCACTCAATGAAGGATAAAATGACTATAAATCGTCAGATTTTACATATCCATTATCGCATTTCAAAATACGTGCAGGAAACTGACGAATCATATCAAAGTCATGAGTCGCCATCAAAATAGCAGTACCTGCTTTATTAATATCTTTGAAAAGCTGCAAAATCTGAGCCGAAACCTCAGGATCGAGATTACCTGTTGGCTCATCGGCAAACAAAATTTGCGGTTCGTTCAATAAGGCTCTCGCAATAACCACCCTTTGTTGCTCACCTCCTGAGAGTTGATGCGGCATTTTATCTTTGGCAGAAGCCAATCCTACCTGCATTAGCACTTCAGCGATACGAGCTTTCATTTTGGCACGGTCTGTCCAGCCAGTTGCTTCTAATACCCACATCAAATTTTCGTTCACATTTCTATCCATGAACAATTGAAAGTCTTGGAATACGACCCCAATCTTACGACGTAAAAAAGGTCGGTCCGATAATTTCATTTTTTCAATTTGATAACCAGCAACTTTGGCTGTGCCTTGTTGTAGCCACAAATCGGCATATAAGGTTTTGAGAAGCGAGCTTTTGCCACTACCCGTGCGACCAATTAAAAAGACAAATTCACCTTTATTGATTGTAAAATTCACATCATTCAAAACGATTCTGTCGTTCTGATAGATAAAAGCATTCTGTAAGGATACTACAGGTTCTGCGTTGAACATAAGGAGTTGATTTGGTTTGTTTTTCAAATATACAAAAAAGCCTTTTTGGTTGGTTTATTTGAGTGAGCTTATCTGGTATATGGTCGGGGAAAACAAAAAGGATAGACCGTAGCCTATCCTTTTTGAAAGTATAAAATCAAAATGCTGTCAAATATTAAGCATTTGTTTTAGCGTGGTCTGACAAGAATTTCTCCAAACCGATGTCTGTCAATGGGTGTTTCAACAACGCAGTGATAGCAGACAAAGGACCTGTCATTACATCAGCACCGATTTCAGCACATTTGATGATATGAATAGGGTGACGAACCGATGCCGCAAGGATTTCAGTATCGAAACCGTAGTTGTCATAGATAGTACGGATTTGTTCGATAAGTTCGATACCATCGAAAGAGATGTCATCCAAACGACCGATAAATGGAGATACATAAGAAGCTCCAGCTTTAGCAGCCAATAAAGCCTGACCTGCTGAGAAAATCAAAGTACAGTTCGTTTTGATACCTTTTTCTGAAAAATAACGAAGTGCTTTCACACCGTCTTTGATCATTGGGATTTTCACAACGATTTTATCATCCAATTCAGCTAATTCTTCGCCTTCACGAATCATACCTTCGAAATCTGTCGCAATAACTTCTGCCGAAACATCACCGTCTACGATTTCGCAGATAGCTTTGTAGTGCTTCAACACGTTGTTTTTGCCACTGATACCTTCTTTGGCCATCAATGAAGGGTTGGTAGTTACACCGTCTAATACGCCTAAATCCTGTGCTTCTTGGATTTCTTTGAGATTGGCTGTGTCAATAAAAAACTTCATAGCTGTTTTTGATTATGATTATTTGGCTACCCTCTGGTAGGAGAGTAAGGGATAAAGCTTTCCGAGTACAAAATTATAAAAAGCTGGCAAGAAAAGAAGGAATATTTTTGATTTATCTATAACAGTATAGAACAGTTGCAGAGATTACTTCAAGAAAGGGCAAAAAAAAATGGCAAATTCACCGCTCAACCAACCTACCCTTGCTTCGATCAAGACCTGGGGGATTCGGAGGGAGCTGGTAATTTGCCAGTGCAAATATGGCAGGTTTTGTTGTTTTTTCAAAACCTAGGTGGCAAATTTGTTGAAAATTTTCTGTCAAAAACTGGGCAAAAACTGCTAAATGTTCTATTATAGTTTGATTACCAGTTTTTTAAATAACATATTACGATGAAAAAAAAAGTAATAAAAAAAATCGCTTTGTCGATGATTTTTCCTGTTTTGATGGGTTGGATGACTGCTTGTACAGGTTCGGCAGAGGCTTTTTTAGAAAAAGCAAAGGGAGAATTACAAAAAGGAAAGGCTAAAGAAGCCATCGAATACCTCAATCAAGCCATTGATAAAGATGCCCAAAGCGCTGCTGCTTTCAATATGCGTGGTGCTGCGTATTTCGAATTAAAAGATTATACCAATGCGCTCTTGGATTATGAACAGGCTATCAAATTAGATGCAAGTAATTACAAACCATTCTTTAATCGTGCTTCTATTAAAATGGAACAATCCAACTGGCAAGGTGCTTATGAAGATTGTACTAAGGCAATAGAGCTTGCGCCTAAAGAAGCAGAATTGTATGTGAAAAGAGGTATTATCGAAGCAGCTTTACAGAAAGCAGACGAAGCAATTCATGATTTTGATAAGGCGCTTGAAATAGACCCTAAAGACACCAACGCATTGTATAACAGAGGGAATATCAAATTTCAAAGTGCGGAGTTAGAAGATGCCATTAAGGATTTTACTGAAGCCGTAAAAATTGATGCTCAATTTGCAAAAGCCTATTATGGCTTGGGCTTGGCCTACCAAAAACTGGGTAATTCTGACGCAAGTTGCATGAATCTCAAACAAGCAAATCGCTTAGGTTATGCTGATGCGAAGACAGCTTTGGAGACTTATTGTAAATAATAGTAAGTTAAATAGAGGACAGGCACAAGGCATCTGTGGTTTTATAGCTGATGCTTTGTGCCTGTTTACTTTTTCCGAATAATGTAGAAATGAAAATTTATACCTATTTATCTTGTTTCCGAGAGCTTTGTATATCCCTGTACGGTAAACTTATTTTGTTTGTTCCTTTCTGAAAATGAGGTAGTTGCTACAGGTTGAGATCCATCCCTAGATTTGAAAGCTACTACTATGTGCGCACCATAAATAGAGGCTTCATATCCATCATAAATATCCATGCGTGCAATATGCCCCATGGGTAGAGTAGTTTGGTCGAGCATATCTGGACCAATTTCGAATCCATCCAGAAAATACTTAATAATCAAATTGGGCATATATTTAGCAGCTCTCGGTCCTATGAATTGCTTATAGTAATTACCCATAAAATTCTGTCCTAAAAAGCGTTTTTGAATATCAATCGATTGTGTTGGTTCTCTCGAAAAGAGATTCATATCATATTTTTTATTATTTGCTTTGCCTTTTACAATTACTTCTTTCAACTCCTTAGATTTCGCAATATCGGCTTTCTGAATTTTCTCAAAAGTCTCCTTTTGTGCTATCCTTATTTCTTCTTTTACTTTTGGAGTTTTGAATAAACGCCAATCAATCTCTAGCGCTTCAATCTGGATTTGAGCGATATAGTCTTCATCTATTTTGAATGGAATGGATTCTTTTTGATTTTGAACAGATATGGTAGCAGTCGCTTGGTTATAAAAGTCTAGATTATGAAAGGTAAACAATCCGCTTTCATCCATTTCTGCAAAATGAATCCCAGAAGTAAACGACGCAGGTATGTCATTGCTTTCTAAAAGCATTGTTACACTAAGCTTTTGGGGACTGACTTTAGGATTTGATATTAACTTTCCTTTTACTTCAATATTATCTTGAGGGAAATATTGATGGTGTTTGTTTTTGTCTAGTTTGTAAAGCTTATTTTCAAGCGTGAGAAGCTGAAGATTGATGTCATCATTAGATAAATGGCTCAACTTACTACCAGTTTCTGTATCTAGTAACCATTTTTTCTTTGTAGAGTCAATGCTAGGTTGCTCTATGTAATACATTTTCTGACATAGTACTTCCATGTTAGCATTCACAAGTGAAAAGTTGATAATGCCTGGGGCGATGTTTTGGGTATTGAAATCTATTCTTGTAGAGTTTTTCGGAGAAAATACTGTAAGTTGATTGATTATTTCCCCTTGCTGGTGAATGAGTAAAAATAAAGTGTCTTTAACTGGTTTTACATTTTGTACTCTAATTTTTAGCAAATCACTTTCGGGTATTTTATCAACCAAGATGGTATTGCCACTCGCAAGAGTTGGAGGTAATGGCAGGATTTTATTACCCAATTTAAGTTGGTAAATATCTTGAAGTGACGGTTGAAATTCCAATGTTCCAATGCCTTGTTTATTGGTCTGGATGGCAATGAGGGTGTCTTTTTGATTGCTCATAAGCCATACTTTTTCTTCGATAGGATTACCAAAGTTGTCCTTTACCTCAAATGCGATTCTGTTCCAGGTTTGGGTAATGGGTTGGTCGAAAAATCGAATGTTAGTATCTATTTTGGTCGTAGAAATATCTTTTTCATAATTGACATTTAATATGGTTAGATTTTGCTGTGGGATGAAAAAATTTCTGGCCCAATTGGTATAAACTCTAACCGTATAAATACCTGAGGCTAATTTAGCGTCTGTTTTAAGGGTTTGTTTTACTTGACCATCCTTAATTTTGAATATCCATCTGTCCACCAAAGTGCCAGTTTGGGGATAAACCAAATCAATATACAATGGAACACTTAGAGAGGAAGCTTGAAGAGTTACAGCATCAAAAATCGTTGCTGTCAGTTGAATATCTTCGCCAGCTATATAGGTACTTTTGTTGAGCTGGAATAAGATTTTTTCAGGTCTTAGTACGACAGAAGTGGAGTCATTTTGGGCAATAGCCCCCTTTTGACAAATAGAAAGAAACGATAAAATAGTGGAAAAAATGGCGATTTTGCACATTTTCGAAAGCGTTTGTAGAATAGGAGTTTTCATCAGTTATTAGGTTGTTAAATTGTAATATCGAACTATTAAAAGAGCTTAGAGTAAATATAATATAAAATCCTAAATCAACTATTTAGTGCAGAATAAGCCAATGTCCTTTACAAGGATAATAGCAATTATTAAAATGAGAAAAAACAAAAAAGGCATAGAAATTCATGTTTGAAGTAAGAAATAATGCTTCAATCCTGAACCTCAATGCCTTTTCTAAATTAATCACTTATCTATCTCGGTCCACGTGAGCGACCACCTCCACCACCATTCGAACTTTGTCCTCCGCCGTTTCCTGCGCCACCACTGCTACGTCCTCCTCCATTTCCACCACCAAATGACCCGCCACCGTTGTATGATCCACCTCCACTACGTCCAGCTTCTGCGCCTGAGCGTCCACCTCCATTTCCACCACCAAATGACCCGCCACCGTTGTATGATCCACCTCCACTACGTCCAGCTTCTGTACCCGAGCGTCCCCCTCCATTTCCACCACCAAATGCCCCGCCACCGTTGTATGCTCCACCTCCATTACGCCCAGTTTCTGCCCCTGAGCGTCCACCGCCGTTTCCACCATAAGGATTGCCTCCATTACCATTGTATGCCCCGTTGTTGGCACTATTGTTACCACCGTAGCTTCCACCTCTTTCAGAGTTGTTTCCTCCACGATTACCGCCATTGTTACTGTAGTCTCTCCAGCTATTTACATTTCCATCAGAAGGGCGTTCGGTGTTTCCACTGCGTGGGCTATATCCATTGCCTCTGCCATTGTTATAATCTCTATTAGAGCGGCTATTGTTTCCGTAGTTGCCACGATTTCCATAACTGTAATCATTGCCACGGTTATTTCCTCCATAATTGGGATTAGAATTGCGATAATAACCATTATTCGAACGACCATTATTGCTATAATATCTATCACGGTCATAATTACGATATGGCATTGGGCGACCAGCGTAGTAATAACTACTAGGACGGCCGTAATAATAGTTTACGTAATTGCGATAATAATTGCCAAACGAGCCATAAAGTACAGGATAACGACGATAATAACCCCCATAATAGAACCAATCTGCAAAGCCATACGAGGCATAGCCATAAAGTCCTACGCTACCTATACCAAATGAGAATCTGAAATCATACCAGTAAGAGCTTGGGTACCAAAGTGGCGTAGTGTACCAGTAAGGATAACCACACCAATATGAATATGGGTTTGAGTAGTAGGCACGACTTGGATTGTTATTATAGTAGTTATTGGTGATATAGACGTCTTGGTCGCGATTGGGCAAAACATAATTATTACTTTGAGCGTACTCTTCAGCAGCTTGATCTAATTCTTTGGCTGCATCTGGATTGTCGTTAAGTTTTTTCTTGTACTCGGCTACGTCATACTGACGTTGTGCCACCATGGAGTCATGTAACTCCGACAATTCTTTGTTCAAACCTTCACGGTCGTTGGTATAGCGTTCACCCAAACGAGCAGTCAAATCTCTATTATCAGACATTAGTGTCATGACATCAGGATAATTGGCCAATTGACGAAAAGCAGACTGTGTACTAGGGTCAAGGCTTTGAATCATTTGCTGATATTCTTGGTCAGCATTTTGATTAAGTTGATAGATTTGAACAATCACATCACGATTACTACGATATAAAGACCAAGCATTATCTTTCAGAATCGAACTTGTATTGGCTACTAAATCATCTACATCATTACGACGAAGATTGGTGTTTGTTGCAAATGTGTTCAAAACGTTTGGATAACGAGTTACTTCATAGAAGTATCCTTGCTCTTTTTGACCAAAACCTTTAATTAAATCTTGAAAAGATTTTTGGCTACGAGTACGAATTTGTTGTGCTCTGTCTAAAACGTTTTGATTTTGACTAGCCATCAATATCGACTGACGAACATCCGAGCTGTAAGGAGCAATAGATTGCAAAAGCCCTTTATCCGTTTCGAGTTGATTATTTTGGGAAAAAATAAGTGTTTTCGTTACTAAAATCAGTAAAGCCGAAAGTATAAAGCGATAGTAGCCATAGTTTGGTTTTTCTATGGATAAAGCTAAAGTTGCTGAATGAGATTGAACTTCCATGGGCTGTGTCATTATAAAAAATGATAATTTACTCTTATAACGAAATTGTGTTCGTTTTTCTTCGGAAATATGAAGGGAATCTTTTTAATTTTAAAGTCCTTAACAATCATTAACAATAAGTGTCGATAAATGCGACTTTATTGTAAACAGTCTGATTTTCACAAATATCCCTTTATTCAATCACAATGAAATATTTTGCGTTGCTTTTTGCCTTGATTTTTCTGCTATTTGCTGGGTGGCAATATAATGACCCAGATCCCATACTGTGGATTCCAGTGTATTTGGTACCTGTTTATGTATGTGTACAAGCGTTTAAAGGAAAATATAATACCGAGTTGTTGGTAGTGCTAACGATTATGTCTTTTGTAGCAGGACTCAATACTTGGTTGCAGATGACGTCATGGGAAGGCTTTTTCTCAGAAGGCGAAGGAATTTCTATGAAAACCATGAACCAAGAATTAGCTCGTGAAGCTTGCGGTTTATGGATTTGTACAGGTACGTATGTAGTATTTTTACTGAAAAGTATGTTAGGTAAGCTTTAGGCTGTAAGCCGTAGGAATTAGGCAGAAAAACTTTCATTAAAAAAGGCGTTCGAAATATGTTTTCGAACGCCTTTTTGGGTATTAATGTGTTCCCATCTTTCAGACGCAAAGCATTGCGACTCTACAATTAAAAATAATCACACATTCACTCAAACACTAAATCTCTCAATGGTTTACTCTACATCTTTCCACCAAGGATTTTGTAATAATGAACCGTTTATGACAACAGGTTCGCCAATTCTTGGGTTGGTAAATGGTAGCCCTAGTTCTTTTGCGGATTTGGTTACACGTTCGATAGGCTCTTTCCAAGGGTGCAAAGCCAACGTAAATTTACTCCAGTGAACAGGCATAAGTACTTTGGTATTCAAATCTTTTGCAGCTTGAGTTACTTCTTCTGGCATCATGTGAATATATTTCCAGTAATAATTATACTGACCACATTCTAAAATAGCCAAATCAAAACTTCCGAATTTCTCTCCGATTTGTTTGAAGTGCGAGTCATATCCTGAGTCTCCACCCAAGTATAATTGTTCTGTTGGCGTTTTTAAAACATACGAAGACCAAAGCGCCAAATTACGAGTAAACTTACGTCCAGAGAAATGTCTGGCAGGCGTTGACGTAATTTCAAATCCTTCGATAGGTTGAGCATTTTGCCACCATTCTAATTCGATAATATTTTCAGGGTTAAAACCCCAATATTCAAAGTGTTGACCAGTACCCAAAGATGTTACTACTTTCTTAACTTTTGATTTCAAGGCTGTCACAGTTGGATAATCCAAATGGTCGTAGTGATCGTGGGTAATGAGTAAAATATCAATTTCAGGCATATCTTCTACGCTGTACACATTACTCCCCTCGTAGTTTTTACCAAAAAAAGAAACAGGCGAGGCATTGCCACTAAATACAGGGTCAACCAAAATATTTTTTCCATTGGTATGAATCAAATAAGAAGAATGTCCAAACCAAATAATTTGTGTGCTATCGTTCGATAGGTTTTTAAGATCAGTTTTTATAGAGGGAATAGTCTGCTGTGGCTCTTTATTGGGGA
Source organism: Flectobacillus rivi (assembly GCF_030056655.1). Classification (NCBI taxonomy): domain Bacteria; kingdom Pseudomonadati; phylum Bacteroidota; class Cytophagia; order Cytophagales; family Flectobacillaceae; genus Flectobacillus; species Flectobacillus rivi. The sequence goes on along the minus strand of NZ_JASHIE010000002.1, from coordinate 200,106 downwards.
TGGTTTGGAGTTGAGCTTTGATGATGTCCCAGTAAGAGGCATCTTCAGCCAAAGCAGGAGTGGGGCTCAGATTTTGAAAAGCACCATCTTTGTAATAAGGCGATTTTTGAATACGTTCAAGTCTTTTTCCTTGTGGTTCTTGTCCAAATTGTGCTTGTTGCATAAATATATAAATTCCTAGCGCAACAACAACTAGAAATACCAATACGTAAATAATCATTTTTTTAAGTTTTTGTAACATAGAGAAAGAGTTCGAAATCTCAGTAATAAAAGTTTTAACTACTTGATTTTAAGCATTGCTATAGACGAATTATTACTTCGCTTTAGTACAGACAAAATAAAGTGAATTTGAGTTCAAGAATAATGAATAAAAATTCATTTTATTTTTTTGAATAAAAAAAGTTATTTGTTAATAGCATATCAGTTAATGGCATTAACGAATCATAAGGAACGTGTGCCATAGTTGAGATTACTGGACAAAACGACTAAGAAGCATACAGGGGTGATTTCGTTACTCAATTTTATTGTAACAGTTTTAAACTGTTTAAAAACGTAAATCCAAGACTAAGTATTGAACTAGGAATTTCAATTTTATCTAATGATTATGATAGAATTGGTATTCTAACCGTAGAGACGTAATATTTTACGTCTTAAGCCAAGTCAAACATACTGTAGAAATATCAAAAAAGCGGTCAGAAATTACTTTCCGACCGCTTTTGATGGTAATATATCGTTATACTAATAAAACGTAGATTTAAGGAATAATCACTCATTCACTCAATAATTCTAATTATTCATAGTTCAGCACTGGAGCAAGCCATCTTTCTACAGTTTCCAAATCCATACCTTTACGTTTGGCATAGTCTTCTACTTGATCTTTAGCGATTTTGCCCAAGCCAAAATATTTAGCATCTGGATGAGAGAAATACCATCCTGAAACTGAACTAGCAGGATACATGGCAAAACTTTCTGTTAACGTAATGCCGATTCGTTCTGCTTGTAACAAATCAAATAACGCGCGTTTTTCGGTATGGTCTGGACAAGCTGGATAGCCTGGCGCAGGGCGAATACCTTGATATTCTTCTGAAATCAGTTCTTCATTCGAGAATGTTTCTTCGTTGGCATATCCCCAAAACTCTTTACGAACTCGTTCGTGCATCAATTCTGCCAATGCTTCTGCCAAACGGTCGGCAATAGCTTTGAGCATGATAGAGTTGTAGTCGTCATGGTCTTTTTCGTATTGTTCCAACAAAGTTTCGATACCCAAACCTGCTGTAACAGCAAATGCACCAATATAATCTTCTTTACCACTAGATTCAGGAGCAATAAAGTCAGACAAACAGATATTTGGCAACTTAGAAGCTTTTTGTCCTTGTTGACGCAAATGATGTAATACCGTTTGTGCTTGTGGAGATACCAATTCTCCTTCGCTATTTACAGCTGTATTACTCAACACTCTGTAGCCTTTCCCTTTCAATGTACCTTGTCCTGCGGCATCATATTCGTATTCCTCGAAAGGATGAAGAATAATATCATCTTCGATAGAGTTGGCAGGATAAAAACCAATTACTGCACGTGCTTTGAGGCTTTTTTCTGAAATCACTTTCTGAAGCATTTTTTGTGCATCTTCATAGAGTTTTTTGGCTTCGGCGCCTACTACTTCGTTTTCAAATATTTTTGGATATTTTCCAGATAATTGCCAAGTCGAGAAGAATGGAGTCCAGTCGATATACTTGGCGATTTCGGCAATATCATAGTCTTCAAATACCTTTGTACCCAAGAATTTTGGTTTTGTACCTTGGAAATTACTCCAATCTATCGCCGTTTTATTTGCACGAGCGGCATCGATAGAAATATAATTTTTATCACGTTTACGACCTGCATGTTCGTCACGAAGACGAGCGTATTCTGTCTTGATTTCGTCGTAAATTTCTTGGTGAGTTTTTTCATTTTGCATCAAACGACCCGCCACAGGAACTGAGCGAGAAGCATCCAATACGTGAATTACTGGACCGTGATAATGTGGGTCGATTTTTACCGCTGTATGGATACGAGACGTAGTAGCACCACCAATCAATAATGGCATGGTGAAACCTTGACGTTCCATTTCTTTGGCAACTCCAACCATTTCGTCCAATGAAGGAGTAATCAAACCCGATAGCCCAATGATATCGACATTATGTTCTTTGGCTGCTGCCAAGATTTTGTCAGTTGGCACCATTACGCCCAAGTCAATCACTTCGTAGTTGTTACAACCCAATACCACCGAAACGATATTTTTACCGATGTCATGAACATCGCCTTTTACCGTTGCTAACAAAATTTTACCTGCACTAGTACTTCCACCTCCAGCTTTTTCTTCTTCAATAAATGGAAGGAGATAAGCCACGGCCTTTTTCATTACACGTGCCGATTTTACTACTTGTGGCAAGAACATTTTTCCTTCACCAAACAAGTCACCTACTACGTTCATACCGTCCATCAGTGGCCCTTCAATTACTTGTAAAGGTCTTTCTACTTGCTGACGAGCTTCTTCTACATCTTGGTCAATAAATTCGGTAAGTCCTTTGATAAGAGCGTGTTCCAAGCGTTTTCCTACAGGCAATTGACGCCAGCTATTGTCTACAACTTGTTCTTTACCTTTTGATTTTACTGTTTCTGCAAATGTTACCAAACGCTCTGTTGAGTCTGGACGACGGTTTAATAAAACATCTTCGCAAAGCTCCAACATATCTTTTGGAATATCGTCATATACGCCTAGTTGACCAGCATTTACGATACCCATATCCATACCTGCTTTGATGGCATAGTACAAAAATACGGTGTGCATTGCCTCTCTTACAGGTTCATTTCCTCTGAAAGAGAATGAGATATTCGAAACACCTCCTGATACCTTAGCATAAGGAAGGTTTTCTTTAATCCAACGAGTTGCATTGATAAAGTCCACCGCATAATTGTTGTGGTCGTCGATACCTGTTGCAACAGTCAAGATGTTAGGGTCAAAAATAATGTCTTCTGGAGGGAAATGTACCTCATCCACCAAAATACGATAGGCACGCTCGCAGATTTCGATACGTCGCTCGTAAGAGTCAGCTTGTCCTTGCTCGTCAAATGCCATTACTACCGCAGCGGCACCGTAGCGTTTTACTTTTTCGGCAGATTCTATGAATTTCTCAACGCCTTCTTTTAATGAAATCGAGTTTACAATAGACTTCCCTTGTACGCATTTCAACCCAGCTTCAATCACTTCCCATTTCGAAGAGTCAATCATAATTGGCAAACGAGCAATATCAGGTTCAGCCATCAAGAGATTCATGAACTTGGTCATAGCCTGTACACCATCGATCATCCCTTCGTCCATGTTCACGTCTATTACTTGGGCTCCTCCATCTACTTGCTCACGTGCAACGGCAATCGCTTCATCGTATTTATTGTCACGGATTAAACGAGCAAATTTTTTCGAACCAGTTACATTACAACGCTCTCCAACGTTCACAAAATTGGTTTCTTTCGTAATTTTCAAAGGTTCTAAACCTGAAAGCTTTTGAACAGGTTCAAGCGCTGGAAGCTGACGAGGAGGATATTTTGCCGCAACATCTGCAATAGCTTTAATATGCGCAGGAGTTGTTCCGCAACAACCTCCAATAATATTAATAAAGCTATGTTGTAAGAAGTCTTCCACAATCTCGCTCATTTGCTCAGGCGACTGGTCATATTCTCCCATCTCGTTTGGCAAACCTGCATTTGGGTGAGCCGAAACCATGAAAGGAGCATTTACAGCAAGTGTCTGCACGTAAGGACGCATCAAATCGGCACCGAGGGCACAGTTTAAGCCAATAGATAACAATGGCATGTGCGAAACAGAAGTCAAAAATGCTTCAGTTGTTTGTCCCGATAACGTACGACCCGAAGCATCAGTAATCGTTCCTGAAACCATTACAGGAAGATATTCTTTTTCGGGGTGATTTTTGAAGAATAAATCAATTGCGAATAGGGCAGCTTTGGCATTTAAGGTATCGAAAATTGTTTCTACCAATAATGCATCTGCACCACCATCTACCAAACCACGAATTTGTTCCGTATAAGCTTCTACTAATTCGTCGAATGTTACTGCACGAAAACCAGGGTCATTTACGTCAGGTGAAAGAGATAAAGTACGGTTAGTTGGTCCGATAGAACCTGTTACAAAACGAGGTTTAGTAGGATTTTTTGCCGTAAACTCATCCGCTACTTCACGAGCAATTTTGGCCGAGCAGTAATTAAGTTCATACACATATTCTTCCATGTGATAATCAGCCATAGCGATAGACGTTGCCGAAAACGTGTTTGTTTCAGCAATATCAGCACCAGCCTCAAAGTACATGGCATGAATTTCCTTGATTACGTCAGGACGAGTAATCGAAAGCATATCGTTGTTGCCTTTTACCTCGTGCGGAAAATCTTTGAATTTTTCACCACGGTAATCAGCATCAGTCAATTTATATTGTTGGATCAAAGAACCCATTGCACCATCTAGTACAAGGATTCTATCTTTTAAGATTTCACGGATGTTCGGACGCATCAGTTTTCTGGTTAATTATAATTTTATCGGTAATGTGTTTTCAAATAGACTAGTAGCCAAAAGAATAACTATTTTAGATTATACCATACTGAAATAGTACCCTTGTATTACTTCATTTTTCTAGCTAAAAGCCTACAACTCGAATCTACTTCTACAAAGTTACATCAAAAGATAATATTTGTTTATTGCTTCTTTTAAATTAGATGTATTATCTTTAAATAAAAATATTTTAGAGAGTTTATCTAAATATTGAAGTGTTTTTACTAGAAAAATGAAAAAATAACGGCTATGAAACTCGATTCAATTGACAAAGCGATTCTTAGAAATCTACAAGAAGATGCTCATCTTACCACCAAAGAACTTTCGAATCGGCTCAACTTGTCGCCTACACCTGTGTACGAAAGGGTAAGAAGACTTGAAAAAGAGGGAGTCATTAAAGGATATGTGGCGTTGGTCGACAGAGAAAAAGTGGAGAAAGACTTGATGGTATTCTGTAATATTCGTTTAAAAGAACACGCCCAAGAGGCTGGTGCTAGATTTGTGCGTGATGTGGTTCAATTAGAGGAGGTTATGGAATGTTACAATATCTCAGGCGAATACGATTTTATGTTGAAAATTGTCGTAAAAGATATGCGTGAATATCAGAGCTTTTTGATGAATCGACTCGCCTCTCTCGATAATATTGGCAGTACGCATAGCACTTTCGTGATGAGCGAAATAAAATCCAAAACAGCACTAGAAATATAGAAAGTGCTGAGTTTTGAATTTTGAATGCTGAGTTTTATTATTCACGGCTATCCTATCCATGAGTCCTTTTGAATTTAGTGAATGGTGGTTGAGTGATTTAGTGATTGTTTTCTACATGATTTTCGCTTGTAGAGACGCAATGCTTTGCGTCTAAATAGTGTGTATTCATCAAACAGGTGTTTACCTTCATAGAAATATCCTGACATTCAATCAAAAAGGCGTTCGAAAAACTCATTTCGAACGCCTTTTTTTAGACGCAAAGCATTGCGTCTCTACTGCTGGAATGTAGATTTAAAGAATAATCACTCATTCACTCAACCACCATTCACTAAATCATTTACTCCGCATTCAAAACTCAAAACTCTACACTTATTTTACTCTTCCAGATAATCCAAATCTTTGTTATGTGTTTCTGGAATAGTTAGGATAGAATAGAAGGCTAGTACAAAACAAATAATGCCCACAATAGCTGCTGCGTTGAATACATCCAAACTTGGTTTTAGTCCTGAGTAAAGCGAAGTCATCCCAATCACCGTTCCACGAACCATATTAGGTACCGTTGTAGCGGCTGTGGCTCTGAGGTTGGTACCAAATTGTTCTGCTCCTATGGTCACAAACATTGCCCAGTAACCAACAGAAAAGCCTGCAAATACACAAACGGTATATAATTCCTGTGCAGAGTTCATACCCGCGTAGAGGTAATAAATACTACAAATCAAGGTAAGTACAAGTAATAATGAAACGGACTTTTTACGAGAGCTTAAAAACTGAGAAATAAAACCACTTGCCAAGTCACCAATAGCCAAACCTATATAACAAAACATAATAGCTTTCCCAGGTTTGATTTCTTCAGCAATGCCTAATTTTTCCCCAAACTCATTCGCAAATGTTGCCAAAATACCAATCACAAACCACGTTGGCATACCAATCGCAATACACTTTAAGTAACGCGACAAGCGGTCGGCATTGGTGAAAAGTGCAAAGAAATTCCCTTTTTTTACCCCTGTTTGATGCTTAATATTTTCGAACATACCTGATTCGAAAACACTAATACGAAGTAATAGCAAAATCACTCCTAAGCCCCCACCTACAAAGTAAGCAGTACGCCAGCCACCAAATAATTCTACGGTGAAATACCCCGCCACGGCGCCAAACAAACCCACACCAGCTACAATAGAGGTTCCAATAGCACGAAGTTCTTTGGGTAATACTTCTGATACCAAGGTGATACCTGCGCCAAGTTCGCCAGCCAAACCAATGCCCGCCACAAAACGTAGTAGCGCATAAGTGGTAGGGTCTTTGACAAAACCACAACCAATATTAGCCAACGAATAAGTAAGAATTGAACCAAATAATACCGACAAACGACCTTTTTTATCACCTAAGATACCCCATAAGATACCTCCCAATAATAAACCGCCCATTTGCCAGTTAAGAATATTTTTGCCAATAACACCGATTTCTTCCTTACTAAGCCCCATATCTTGTAAGCTTGGTACACGTACAATGCCAAAAAGCAAAAGATCATAAATATCGACAAAGTAACCCAAGGCGGCTACAATCACAGGAATACTGAAAAGATGCTGTAAGTTGGTTTTCTGAGAAAGATTTTGTTGCATAGTTTAGGGACTTGATTATATGTTGTTTTTCATAAAGAGAAACTCGAGTTGAATACTACTCTTTTTAGTATAGTAATTTAGTGATTCCTTTTCTAGTTACAAAGGAAGAGTGAGTTTACCTGACGGTACAATATGCTAAAATAATTTTCGAGCTTCGTCTTTTACAAATGCCAAAGCAGACTCAGTACTGAAATGTTGATTTTGTAAGACCTTTTCGATTACTTTTTTAGATAATTCAATCGATGGAGCATTCGGGTCTAATTCCTGAGCCGAGAGGTTAATCATTGAAATGGTTTCGTTCAAGGCATTTTTTACACTCAACCATGCGTCGTCACTGACATATAATTGTTGTGAAAAATTATGAGCTAGCTCTGCACGGATTTCAGCAACTAATACTTGCTGAAAGCTCACAACATTGAACTCGGGATTAGACAAGCGAATGAGGAGATTGTTGGGTAACATTCGTTCTAGTAATAAACAGATACGTTCATAAGCCTCTAGGCGAATGGGTAATACCGTTTTTTGAGCTTCAAAACGCTGTTCAAGATTTTTTTGTGTAAATTCTTTTCTCAAAAAAGAACTCAATGTCAAGTACATAGCCCAAAGGACTAAACTAGCAGGTACTAATACTTTAATTAAATCGGCAACTATTTCCATAAAGTTGGGGTTTATCTGTAATACTTTCTGCCAAGAGCTTTGTCAGTTTTACAAATGATTAAATACATTTTGTAATGTAGGGTTATTAACGTTGTTTTGTGGAAAATCTTTCAAAAATAAGTATTTTCGCCCTGAACTGTATAGCTTCGTTTGAGAAGAAGCAAATTGTGTACAAAGTCAGTCATATCAACCGAATTGTTTTTAGACACGAATAATGAATAGTCCAGCAATAATTCCAATTACGATTACTGAAATTGCTCAACAAGAAATTCTAAAAGCACTTACCATCAAAGGAATTCCTGAGGATTATTACTTGAGAGTAGGTTTGAGAGGAAGCGCCTGTAGTGCAAGTTATCTGATTGGATTTGATAAAAAAGAGGATCACGATGAGTTATACGAAATAGATGGTATTCAACTCATTATCAACAAACATCATCTTATGTACCTAATCGGCGTAGAGCTTGATTTTGAGGAAGATGGAAATGGATTTACGTTTAATAAATAAGCAAAAAGCTACTGCATAGAAAGAAGAAAGCATGAAAATTGCAGCGATTGACATAGGCTCTAATGCCGCCCGAATGCAAATCTCGAAGGTATTAGAGAATGACGGAAAAATTAGTTTTAAGAAGGTAGAATACGTTCGTTTTGCGCTTCGACTTGGACACGATGTATTTAATGAAGGAGAAATTAGCCCTGAATCAGAGGTGCGTATTTTCAAATTATTGAATGCCTACAAATTATTGATGGACTTGCACGAAGTAAAAGATTACATGATTTGTGCTACTTCTGCCATGCGTGAAGCTGGAAATGCTGAGGCTATTATCACGCGTATCCATAAAATTTTGGATATGAAAATCAATATCATCGATGGTTCGAAAGAAGCTGAATTGATTAATGATGTGGTGGTTCAGGCTTTAGATGATAGCAATTATTTGCATATCGATGTAGGTGGTGGTTCGACAGAGTTGAATATCTACATGAATCGTCAGAAAGTAGCTTCTCGTTCATTCAAAATTGGCTCTGTACGTTTGCTTGAACACAAAGAGCGTGAAGGTGATTGGGAAAAAATGCGTAAGTGGATTGAGATGCACGTAGACCCGTCTAAATCTCAGGTAACTGCTGTGGGTACAGGAGGTAATATAAATAAACTCTTTAATATTGCTTCGAACCACGATACCGAAACATCGATGAGTTTGAAGGAGTTGACAAAGATTAAAGAATATGTGGCTGGTTTTACTTATGAAGAACGAATTAATAAACTTCGTTTGAATGCTGACCGTGCCGATGTAATTGTGCCAGCTGCCGAAATATATCTCAACGCCATGAAATGGGCTGGAGCTAAAAGTATTATCGTACCAGATTTAGGATTGAAAGATGGAATCATTCAGATGGTCTACGAAAAAATCCAGAATAGAAAGAGAGACAAATAAGGTAATTGTGAGTTATGAATTGTGAATTGTGAATCACTCACAATTCACAATTCATAACTCACAATTATTTAAAACACCGTTACTCCACATTCTACAGTGTAAGATTCTCCTGCACTGATTACCAACAAATTTTCTTTTGAGTTAAGTGCATTGGTTGGGGCTGTCATTGGCTCGATAGCAATGCGGTCTCCTGTTGGTGGCGTGTATACAACGCTATAATTAAATTGTTGCTCTCCTGCTTGTTGCCATACTTTTATCGACAAATCTTGTTTGTTAGATTTGAGAATAACCTCTACAATTTCTTGTTTTTCTACGGCAAAAACCGCATCTAAAATCTGCCCATCCAAATTAAAACCTTCTGCATAATGCTTTGACGTTCTATCTACTGGACACATTTGATCGTCGAGTAAGTATTGGTGTGTCGATGGGAAACTAACAGTCCAATCATTTTTGGTTTCGCCTTCAATACTAAAGTACGGATGCCAGCCAAGGCTAACTGGGAGATTTCCAGAACCAATGTTATTAATGGTATAACTAAGTGTTAATCCTTTTGCATTTAAGGTATGCTTGATCAATAATTGAAAAGGAAAAGGATAACCTACATAACCACCCTTGTATAGATATTCTAACGTTAAGACTGCTTCAGTTTCAGATTCGGTAGTTTCATACACTTTAAAAGGAGACGTGTACACAAATCCATGAAGGGCATTTTGTAAACCTACTTCATTGAGTGGCAATTGATAACTAGTACCTTCAAATTCATATTGACCACTTTTTACACGATTTCCCCAAGGAAACAAATGTGTAGAAGGATAGGATAACAGGCTCGAAAGTAGTTCTTCAGGGGTATTGCCACAGTTGATGATTTTGTGTAAACCAGTCTCTGTTTTTAAGACTAATTGATGAATAATTCCTCCTAATTCAGGTAAGATATGTACGGCTTCATTAGTAGAAGGATTTTGAAGAACATATTCATTGAATAGTCCAAAGGTACTTTGGGTGATTTTCATGAGAGTTTTTGAAATAGTTAGTAAGCAGGGGCGATGGATTATATCCTTCAAGAATACTGTTCCTACTTTAAGGTAAGTAAAAATTTGCTTTCTGGTCAAGTGCAAGACCAGAAAGCAAATTTAAGATAGTCACTCTAAAGCACCAAATCTATTAAAACTTCATACGTTGAATCCTAATAGCGTTCAAAATAGCCAACAATGCCACACCTACATCAGCAAAAACCGCTTCCCACATAGTTGCTAAACCTCCTGCACCAAGTACAAGTACAAAGGCTTTTACCACAAAGGCCATCGTGATATTTTGCCATACGATACGTTTTGTTTCTTTTCCGATGATAATAGCTGTTGCTATTTTTGAAGGTTGATCATCTTGAATCACAATATCGGCGGTCTCGATGGTGGCATCGCTACCCAAACCACCCATCGCAATACCTGCATCGCTCAAGGCAATTACCGGAGCGTCGTTTACACCATCGCCAACAAATGCGACTGTTTCATGCTGTGTCTTAATCGCTTTTACTTGATTGACTTTATCTTCTGGTAACAAATCTCCAAAGGCTCTCGAAATGCCTATTTGTTGGGCTACATATTGTACAACCGAATTTTTGTCGCCACTCAACATGGTTGTTTTTACCCCTAACTTATGAAGTTGTTGAATGGCCAAAGAGGCATCAGATTTGATACTATCTGCAATAGTGATATAGCCCACAAACTGACCTGAATACGCAATAGCCAGTACAGTATAAACTATTTGAGATGGGTCAATATCATAAGTAATCCCCTTTTTTTCTAATAATTTAAAATTACCAATAAGAATCTCTTTGTCCTCTACAGTTGCGCTGAGCCCATATCCTGCAATTTCCTCTATATCTTGTAAATCGATATTGTAATCAATGTTGCCAACGTATTCATGAATAGCTGTAGCGACAGGATGTGTACTTTTACTTTCCAACGCATTTACAATTTGTAGTAGATGATTTTTGTCAAAGGTATCTTTAATAACTACTTCTTGTACTTTGAAAACTCCTTCAGTGAGTGTGCCCGTTTTGTCCATTACAACATGTTGAATGGTGGCTATTACATCCAAGAAATTACTTCCTTTAAACAAAATGCCATTTTTTGAGGCTGCACCAATACCGCCAAAATATCCTAGAGGAATAGAAATGACCAAAGCACAAGGACAAGAAATAACCAAAAAAATCAATGCTCGATATAGCCATTCTTGAAAATGATATTCTGACACCAATAGATAGGGTAGGAGCGTAATCGCTACTGCCAAACCAACTACAATTGGGGTATAAATATTAGCGAATTTTCGAATAAAAAGCTCCGTAGGCGCTTTTTGCTTGGTGGCATTTTGAACTAAATCCAAAATTTTACTCAATTTACTATCCTGATACGCTGTAGTAACTTTTACCAAAGCAATCGAGTTTAGATTGAGCATTCCAGCCAATACGGGTTCACCTTTTCTCTTGGTGTCTGGCTTACTTTCGCCAGTCAAGGCGGAGGTATTGAAGGTAGAAGTTTCGGAAACTAGTTCGCCGTCTAGGGCTAATTTTTCGCCTGCTTTTAATTGGATAATTTCCCCAACCGAAACAGTCATAGCTTTTTTTACAATAGGCTGGTTATTTTCCACCACTGTCACGGTGTCTGGGCGCTGGTCGAGGAGGCTTTTAATATTTGATTTAGCTCTTTTTACCGCCAAAGACTGAAAACTTTCCCCCACAGCATAAAACAGCATTACTGCCACCCCTTCAGGATATTCGCCAATGCCAAAAGCTCCAACAGTGGCAATACTCATCAAGAGAAATTCAGAGAAAATATCTTTTTTCAATATACTTTCCCAAGCTTCTTTAATAACAGGCAAGCCCACAGGGATGTAGGCAACCAAGTATAAAGTCATTCGTATCCAACCCGTAAACCATGTAGGTTGTAGCCAATTGTCGAGCGTAAGACCAATACCCAATAAAATGAAAGAAATAATGGCAGGCAGAAAAGATACTTCTCCATCATGCGAATGACCTGCATGGTCATGCTCGTTATGTTCGTGATTATGATGGATATGTTCAACCTGTTCGTCATCATGGCAACAGGTGTGACCATGTGACGTATGTGTATGTTGAGTCATGAGATTTAGAATTTATGAAAATACAATTATGCAATAACGATGCAAGAAATCCACTGATTTTTAAGGCGATAGTAGCAATCGTTACGCACAAATGTAGACCTAAAACTCATGCAACAGGGAATCAAAAAGAAAGAATATTTTAAAGAAATTCGAAATAAGTAGACCGAATATGCTTGTCTCATCTCGAATTTTAGTATTAGGTTTATACCCCAATTATTCATCAAAAAAGCGGTTGAAAAAGATTTTTCGACCGCTTTTTTGATACTACTATGCTATGTCTGACTTGGCTTATGACACAAAGTATTGCGTCTCTACGGCTAGAATACAACGTTTAAATAATCAAAAAATCTAAAAAATGAACTCATCTGCAATAGATACTTCTTTGAAGAATTGAGGGTTTTGTTCCATTTGCGTTTCTCTTTTTACTTGAATACCTGTTAAGTCAAAAACTCTTTCAAGGCGCTCCCCAGATTTTAGAAACTTCAATAGTTGTGTTGTGTAAACCCCGTTTCGACCGTATCCGTTTTTCGCTTTATTGCCCCAGTCGGTTGCCATAGCCAAATATACGTTACCTGCATTAAATCTGTTGAGTTGGATAGGGCTAAAGACATTAGCATCTTTCCACGCTCTTTCTGTTTCAATATTGGCTCTGGCTTGAATCTGAAATGGGTCATTTCTACAAGCGTCTAATACAATCAGGTTATGTTTGGCACCACCTGTTTTAAGTCTTCTAAACAAAAAGTCAATATTGTAGGCAAAATCGTCTAAATCTTCAGGGCGCTTAAGTTGGGCATCTACAGGAATAATATATTTCTTGCCTGCAATTTCCATTCCGTGACCTGCGTAGAAAAAAGTGGCCATTTCTGCACCAGTAATTTTTTCTTGAAAAGTTTTAATGGCTTGTTTGACATTTAGCAAATTTGCATCAACTAAAATTTTTACTTCAAAACCTAAAGCGGTTAATGCTTTACCCAAATCCTGAACATCGTTTTTGGGATTTTCGCCCAAACTACCTCCATAATTGTAGGTGCCATTACCAATCAATAGCGCAATACGTCGCCCTCTGCTCGGCATAGGAGTGTTGTTGAGATATGGATTTGAGCTTACAACTTGGCTAGCAGGAGTAGGCAATAGCGTTACTGGAGCTGCATTGGCAGGCGTAGTTTGCTTATTGGTAGTGGTTTTCTTTGTAATATTAACCGCATGAACAGGACTTATGCCCTGAATCGAGATATATTGTGCCTCTGAGTCAAATTTTCCTAGTATGAGCAGGAATAAAACTTGTAAACATATCAGTATTCTCATGAGATAAGGATGATTTAGAATAATACTAAAATAAACTGAAAGCAAGGAAATAGGTAATAGTGTTGGAGCAATATCTTTAAGGCTATTATGTTTATTGTCAGATAAATACGATTGTTAAGGCCTTTGTTTTACTTGCTAATTTACCTATTAGTAGTCCGAATAACAGATGCGAAATCCAATAAAACATGACCTAAATTCAGGCTGTTGATAGCTTCGACTTGAGGTCAGGGTCTCTTTTGGGGAGGATTCCCAGCTACCTCCTCTCACTATTTTGGCATGTCCTTTTGGCGGTCCTAGTGGATTATCTTTTTGGTTCTGATTATAATAGTTTGGTAAATACCAATCTGAACACCACTCGGCGACATTACCTGTTAGGTCGTGAATCCCTAAGTCATTGGGTGTATATGAACCAACTGGTGCTGTAAACACAAAACCGTCTTGATAACCCCAAAAAATTCTATCACTACTTTTAGTCCATTTCAAAACGCTGGCGGTATTTTCGTCAGCAAGGTTACTCACCCGAATATTAAAAGGCTGGTAGTTACCCCAGCTAAATTTGGTATGTTTATCGGCATTTCCTGCCGCATATTCCCACTCAGCTTCGGTGGGTAGTCTGTAGGCTTTGCCTGTAGAATTCTTCAACCAATTACAATAGGCTTGGGCATCGTTCCAACTAACGTGAACCACTGGGTGGTTGTCTTCCATGTCAGTTCTTGGACTTCCTGATGGGTCAAATTTCCAGTTGACCCCTTTTTTTAATTCCCATCTTTCGCCATTAAAAATATAGCTACCTCCTTTTTTTTCAGCGTCTGTTTTATAGCCAGTAGAATTGATAAACGCACGGAAATCGCTAACGGTTACCTCAAATTTGCTAATGTAGAAGTTATTGATTTTTACATATCGAATAGGTTTTTCATCTTCTTTCCCTTGAAGATTACCCATGAGAAATAACCCTCCTTTGACTAATAGCATGGAGGTATTGATACTTTGAGGGAGATTGGTGCCGTAGACTCTTACTTTTAATTGACCCGAAAGATTTTCTAGGTGTGTAAGTGGTAACCAAACAATGCGTTTGCCTTTACCAGTTTCTACAACTCCAAGGTCGCCATTACATGCATGCAATGGAACACTTTTCCAGATGGAGTTATTGATACTATATTGGAGAGATATATTTTGTGCACCACCATCCATAAGGTCATAATCCACAACTACTTGGTCGTTATCGATTTTATAATCAACATGTTGGATACTTTGGGCACTGGCATACATCGAACCAAACAGTAATAACGCTGTAATCAGTTTCATGTATTAAAGTTAGATGCTACAAGTGTGGTTTAAGCTATTTTAATCAATACGGATAGGCGCTATGTGCCTGAATACATCACTGTTGTATCAAAATAGAGGAGCAGAGGAGTTAATAAGTTCGGATTTACAGTCATAAAAATTAATGGTTAAACTACTTGAAAATAGGAAGTAAGCTTCTATAGCATACACTATAGAAATATAAAAATGTACAGCCCTAGTTTAGAAAAAGTTGCATTTGTGAAATTAGCACAACTTTAGACTAGGAATGTTGTTAAAAAGTCAATGAAAAGATAAAAGTAGTGCAGATTTTGTGGCGGAAATCTACATTTCTTTTTCTACGCCGAGACCAAACAAAGCAAAGTCGTACTTGACAGGGTCGTTTTTGTCAAGAGTTCTTAAATTTTCGGTAAGCTCTAATGCCGTTAGCCAATCTGTTTTTTGACGTTGTATCAAGCCTAATTTTCGTGCAACACGATCCACATGAACGTCGCAAGGACAAATCAGTTGGGCAGGTTTGATACGAGTCCAAATACCAAAGTCAACACCTTTGTTATCTTGGCGAACCATCCATCTCAAAAACATATTAATTCTCTTACAAGTAGATTTTCGCAATGGCGTTGCAATATGCTTTTGGGTTCTTTGAGGATAGTCTTCCAAGCTAAAAAATAGTTGATGAAAGCCAATCAGTGCATTTTCTGTTGTATGATCAGTATCATGCAAAAATCGTGCAAAAGCATCCTCTAGGGAGTGATATTTTGCATAATATTCTTTAAACCATTCGATAAAATAAAGGGTATCGGTAGCATTGAAGGTTCGATGCTTAAAATTGAGGAAGCGTTTTAGGTCAGAAGATTGATGTTGGGTAATAAATTGATGTGGTGCTCCATCCATCAAAGTAATAAGTTCATTACATTTATTGATAATGGTTTTACGTTGTCCCCAAGCAAGTATTGAGGCCCAAAATCCCATAATTTCAATATCTTGTTTTTGACTAAAAGAGTGAGGAATACAGATAGGGTCGTTGGGTATAAAATTAGGTTGGTTAAACTCTTGGAATTTTTCTTCCAAGAGTTCTATCACAAATGAGTTCATTATAAGGGCGATAGGAATAAAAGGCTTGCTATTTTTTGATTTTTGATGCCACAAAGGCAATAATTTTAGATGGAATAGATAAAATCCAAACCAATACCGTATATAAAAATGCAAAAGTAGCAATAGCTGGAAAAGCTAATGTGTAGAGGATATTAAAAATGATTCCTCCAGTTGTCAGTGGTCTTTTTTGTCTTGGCATAATATAAAAACAAACAAGGGATAGTTACTTCCGTAAATATCCCTTGGTCGAATTAAGGAGTCATATAATTAATTTCTGCTTTGATTCGTTTGTCAACGGGATTGAGTTTTTCAAAAGCCCGAGGCGATAATTTAATCACCACTTTGTCGGCACCAAGGTCTGGCAATCGACCAATAACTTTTACCCAAATACTTTGTCCATTAGCAACGTTTTTGACGTTCACTAAAGTTCCCACTGGAGCAGAACGATGTAACGCTAGATACTTTCCTGATTTATCTTCTACATCTATAAGCTCAGCCAAGCCTGTTTCTATGGTTTTCTTAAATCCTGATTGAGAGCGACTTACTTCAGAAGAAAGTTTTACTTCTGGCTCTGAGGTATTCACTGGCGTGCTAGAGGTAGGTTGAGTGTTAGCCGGCGTAGTTGGATAATTGGGCTGAACATCTACCTTTTGAATAAAATTTCGTGCTTCTGTATTGTTTCTTTTATTGGCTTCAGCGGGATCAATAATCAATACTTGACCCACTTCCAAATTGTCAGAAGAAAGACTATTCCATTTACGAATATCAGCTACCGCAATATGATATTTTGCTGCAATTCCATACAAACCCTGTCCTGGTTCTACAAGGTGTGTAACCATTTTAGGAGCATTTGTATTAGAAGGAACTTGCTGTTGAGGTGGCGTAGTTGGATACTGTGGTGCAGGATCAGGCTTACGTGCAGGAGGTGTCGATGCAGTAGATGAGCTTCCCATAGTACGCAAAGTTCTATTGTATGGAATTTTCAGAATATCTCCTACCTTAATACCATCTGGTGCCCCTGGGTTTGCAGCCTTGTATTCTGGCACATTACTACCAAATCTCTTTACGATTGAGAACAAAGTTTGCTTAGGATCCACTTTATATTTAACAAAAGTTTTGTCTCCTTCTCTAATCAAACCCAAAGAATCTTTTACTACCTCTTTGGCTTCGGCAACAACGGCTGAACCTGTCAAAACCAAGCAGGTAAATGTTAATTCACTAATGGATTTTTTAATTGAGCTCATAACCGTGTAATTGGCTTTTGTTCTTAACATATAGTAAAATTTCTGGTTTAACAGTGAAGGTGCCGAGACCTAATCCCTCTGATTCAGTAAGTAATTCGTTGAGCAATACTTCTTTACGATTGTTCACCACTAGAAGGTAATTCCAGAGTTTGTTTTCTTGGTAAAGATAATAAGAAATAATAATCTTGTCTTTATATTCTAAATAATCTACTCCTTTTTGAATATCTACATTTAATAAACGGTAAAGGAATCGATGAATCGCTGGAAAATACTCGTTTTGCTCCGTATAATGAATTGGTTGCAAATGACGATAAGACTGGCTGGAAAAATTATCTGATATTTGAGGTATGTACTCCGATATTTCGCCTGTTTGTATGTTTAAATAATGTTTTTGGGTAACTTGTGGCTTAGTTTCTTCCGAAAACTCGATGAGTTCCACTAGGTCATTATTAAGTTTCCCAAGACTTTGCCACCATGTATTGATAGGGCTGGCTTGCTTCCAGATGAGCGCTGCATTGACTAAATCTATACAGATGAGCTCCACTTTTCGAAGTGTTTCATTTCTTAGCTCTGCAACTAAATGGTGCTCACTAAGTTGAATATTCCAGATTTTTTCTTGAAATGTAAACGCAAATAGTTTTTTCACAAACAAGTAATTGATTAACGAAGAAAAAAGGTTTTAGGTATGAATAATGTACTCCTAATTTTTGGAGAGACAGTTTGTTTTTCTGCTTTTTTGACAAATACTCAAGATTTGTTGTACTATCATCTTCATACAAAATTAAGACTTTACTAACAAAGTACTTTATTTATCAATACCCTTTCCTTAAATTTAACGCCCTGATTGAAAAATGCTTTTGGTCATCTCAAATATCAATTAATAATCAATTCTGATGCCAAAAACGTATAGTACCTTCGAGTTTGAATAAATCTTATTTAAAATAATACTTCCATCTCGAGGCGTATCTTTTAAGTAACAACAAATATGTCAAACTCTTGTTTAATTACGGAGAGAAATGTAAAATTAAGCTCATTTTATTGAAAACTAATGATATGAAAATTCTTGGAATAATTCCTGCGCGATATGCTTCTACTCGATTCCCTGCTAAACCTTTGGTAGATATTGGAGGGAAATCAATGATTCAACGTGTTTATGAGCAAGCAAGTTCAGCAGAGGTATTGTCAAAAGTGGTTGTAGCTACCGATGACGAACGTATTTTTGAGCACGTTCAGGCGTTTGGTGGGGCTGTAGTCATGACCTCAACAGAGCATCCTAGTGGTACAGACCGTTGTTTCGAAGCCTTACAAAAAGTAGAACTAGAGTTTAATGAAGTGTTTGATTATGTGATTAATATACAAGGCGATGAACCCTTTATTCAACCAAAGCAAATTGAAATTTTGGCGGGTTGTTTAGATGGGAATACAGAATTAGCAACCTTGATTAAAAAAATCGAAGATGAAATAACCTTATTTAATATCAATACTCCGAAGGTGATTTTTAATGAGTTGAATGAGGCTATCTATTTTTCACGTCAGACTATTCCGCATTTGCGTGGAATTGAACAAAGTGAATGGCTCAATGCTCATGATTTTTATAAACATATTGGTATCTATGCTTATAGAAAAGATATTTTAGGTAAAATCACCTCGCTTCCCATGGCTGTTCTCGAAAAAGCCGAATCTTTAGAGCAATTGAGATGGCTAGCGCATGGATATAAAATCAAAGTCGCTATTACCCCGTATGATAGCTTTGGAATCGACGTACCTGCGGATTTAAAAGAGGCCGTAGAAAGACTTAAGAAGTAGTATAATTCAGGTTATCAATAATGTATTGATAACCTTTTTTATGCTTCAGTGTTCACCATTTATAAGGTGTATTCCAATAATTCTTTTTGCAGTATAAATTTTAAATCAACTTCAAATAACAAACAACGATGAAAAAACTACTTTACTTAATTACCTTTTGCCTTACAAGTTGGGCGGGTATAGCTCAAAAAACGCAACAGAACGAAGCATTCGCACATACATTTTCGATAGTTGCACGCGACCCTCAAACGGGTGATATGGCGGTTGGTGTTCAAAGTCACTGGTTCAGTGTAGGGACAACGGTGTCGTGGGCTGAAGCAGGCGTTGGAGCTATTGCTACTCAAAGTTTTGTAAACAAATCTTTTGGCATTAGAGGATTATCGTTGCTGAAGTCTGGAAAAACAGCTCAAGAAACACTGGATATTCTACTATCTGATGACGCAGGGAAGGAAGTACGTCAGGTTGGAATTGTTGATCAAAAAGGAAATGTGGCTGTACATACTGGCAAAAATTGTGTAGATTATGCAGGTCATGTAAAGGGGACTCAGTTTTCAGTACAAAGTAATATGATGCTTACAGATAAAGTACCCGCTGCCATGGCAAAGGCTTTTGAATCAAGTGCTAATTTACCGCTTGCTGAAAGAGTTTTAAAAGCAATGGAAGCCGCTCAAGCTGTAGGAGGAGATATCCGTGGAAAACAGTCTGCTGCATTATTAGTGGTAAACGCAACAGACACAGGAAAGCCTTGGGATGACAACCATAAAGTGGATTTACGGGTCGATGACCACGCTTTACCACTTGTCGAGTTAGCGCGATTGTTGAAAGTTCAACGAGCTTATGAGCACATGAATGAGGGAGATTTGGCAGTGGAAAAAAACGATATGAAAAAAGCGATGGAGGAGTACGGAGCAGCGATGAAAATGTTTCCCAATAATTTAGAAATGCAATATTGGACAGCTATAGCTCTGGCCAATAGTCATCAAACATTGAAAGCAAGTGCGATGCTAAAAAAGATTTATGCAAAGGATACTAACTGGTTAGAAATGACTAAAAGACTCCCTAAAGTAGGGCTTTTGACTGTTTCAGAAAAAGAATTTCAACAGCTTTTAAAACGTTAGTTTTGTCCGAATACTCAATTTTATATACTAATATCTATTGTTTATCCTTTATAGAAGTGGAGTTGTTGAAGTCCTTACTTAGATACAGTTCCACTCGATTAGCTTTTGTACATTTTTAATTTTATTGCTTAAACATCTTACTTTTATGAAAACTAAATTCTTATTTTTTGCTCTCGTATTTGCCTTAGTATCTACAATTAGTTACCGCTCTAGTGCACAATTATACAAGTCAGCTTTGGGCTTGCGTTTGGGAGCAGCCAATGGTATCACTTTCAAAACATTTGTAAACAAAAATGCTGCCTTTGAAGCCATTGGTACTTTCCGCTATCGTGGATTTGGTCTAACAGGTTTGTATGAGGTTCATGGAAGAGCCTTTAATTCAAGAGATTTCAACTGGTTTATTGGTGGCGGTGGTCACGTCTACACATGGGGCGATGACAGACCAAGCTGGTTGACTGGCGATAAACGTACAGTATTGGGTTTAGATGGTATTCTGGGTTTGGAAGGTAAAGTACGAACAATCCCTTTGGCGATAAGTTTAGACTGGAAACCTACAGTGAACATTATCAACTATTCTGGATTTTGGGGCGATGAGTTTGCCTTATCTTTCAGATATACGTTTTAAAAAGCAAAGTACTTTATTGTAATTCCTCCTCAATGCTTTGTTGAAGAGCTTGGATTTTTGCAATGATATCTTCGTAAATATTCAACACAAACATTCTATTTCTTTTGATTCTGTAAAGGTCAAGAAGTAGAATGTTTTTTTGTTTGGTAGTAAGAACAATCGGGCTATTAATACCTTTTACTACACCTTTGGTATCAAAAATCAAGTTTTCTGCGAAGCAGTCATTAAATTTAGAATAGTAGTTCTTATGAAATTGTAATTCTGAATATTCCTCCTCTAATTTTCTAATAGAATTATAGTCGTTTTCATATAGAGAAAGTATTTGTGACCTAAGAGAATCATTATCGATGATTTCTAATCCTTTCGACTTAAGAGTTTGATAACCAGAAGAGTTTTGGGTTGAAATAAAATCACGAAACAATCTAAAGTAGTAAACATTGGTCGAATCATGATTGATAGGTAGGGATAATATAGCTTTTTGAAAGAAAGTGGTAGCTTCAATTCCTTGCTTATGTCCTAACACATTGAGTTCTATATCTTGAATATCCTGTTTTAAACCATTATTGATTTCTGATAAAATCTTGACTTCGACATATTTATCTTTCCGTGTTTCGTTCCAACTATCGAGTGCAAAGGCTGCAAAAACACCAATGAAGATAGATAGAAATTCAAATCCAAATTTTTTGATAGCGTCAATAGATATAATATTTTTCATAAAATGATTTGATTCAGAGCTTGAATGAAGGTATTAGTTGCGAATATTACGAGATATATCGCTTATAAACAACAGGAGGCACGAGCTTTTATCGTGCCTCCTGTTGTTTATGAAAATATTAAGTTCTGGGCTTTTTAATTTAGTTTACTACGTATTTCCCATCTGAGGCAATAGTCACTTTAGGGAGTTTATGAGTAGTTTCGAAGTACTGATACCCTGGTTTTAGCCAAGACCAAAATTCGATTAAGTCGTTGTTTGAACTAAATTCTTGTTTTAAAGCATTGTAATTGTCGTCACTCAATTTTGTAGGAAAAATATGCACAGGAATATCATTACCGCTATTTTTTGCTTTAATCGCAAACAAATATAGTTCGTTGATAAGCTCGTCACCGACAGGAATACAACCAATGGTCAAACAAGAACCATGAATGAAAATATTGTCGCCTGGGTTTACAGGGTCAGCAAATTTCAAGTCAGAAGCATTAGGATAACCTACCCGAAAGGATAAAATATATTCGCTTTGAGGATTGAACGCATTTACGGTATAAAAACCTTCGGGCATTTGTCTGTCACCAGAACGGCGTTTAGGTCCTAATACGCCTGTAGTGGCACAAAAATCATAGGTTTTAGCTAAAGTGTACTGTGCACTTTCTTGGTTTTTAACCCAAACTTCAAGGATTCGCTCTTTTTTAAATGCACGAATAAACATATCATACTTTTGTATATTGATACCTTTTGATTTTAATAAATCCTCCACAGCCTTTCCTTTGAGTTTGACAGCTTCTCGCACACGAGGAAACTGTAATTGTTTAGCGTAAAAAGAAGGATTTGTCTGAGCAAAACCTCCGAAGCCTAAAAGTGTAATAAAGGCTAGGAAAATGTGTTTCATGGTTCGGATTGAATATTAAAGGTTCAAATAAATTTAAAAGTCAATTAGTAAGCTTATGACGTGTTTATGTGTGAAAGTCTCATAAACAAGGTACAAAAAAGTGTGCAAAAATCAAGGAAGGGATAGAATTCCTTTTATGCCAAATTTAATAGTTGCAATCAGATTTTCTGAAAAATATTTTATTGAATTGACCATATAGCGTAACTTTCCAGCTTCAAAATGGAATCCTATACACAACAATGATTACAGCCTCTTATTTGAAAAGTACCTTGTCGGAAGAATTTCCTCCGCAAGATTGTAATATATTTCTGAAAGCACTTTGGTATGATGCAAAAGGCGATTGGGAATCTGCACACGAAATAGCTCAGTCAAACGAAGGAAGTCAACCCTATGATCGTTTACACGCCTATCTGCATCGTAAGGAAGGCGACAATTGGAATGCCAACTATTGGTACTCACGTGCCAAGTCCAAAATGCCGTCCTATTCATTAGAAAAAGAATGGGAAAATTTAGTGGTTGAACTACAACGATAGATTTAATTTTTAATTACGACTTACAAATGACGAAAATTACCAAATATATAGAGGAAGCAAAAGGGAAAACACTTTTCTCAATTGAGATTATTCCACCTGTAAAAGGCGAAAGTATTCAAACATTGATGAATAACATTGAGCCTTTGATGGAGTTTCAGCCTCCTTTTATCGAAGTTACCTATCACCGAGAGGAATTTATTGAGAAAGTCATCAATGGAAGAATTGAGAAAATCCCTACTCGTAAACGCCCGGGAACGGTCGGAATCTGTGCTTCTATTATGAACAGATTCAAGGTAGATGCTGTGCCACACGTGATTTGTGGAGGATTTACGCAAGAAGAAACCGAAGACTTTTTGTTTGACTTACACTATATCGGTATCGATAATGTATTGGTGCTACGTGGCGATCCTGTGAAGGGCAATGCTGCCTTTGTGCCAGAAAAAGGAGGTCATGCTTACGCTAGTGAATTACTTGAGCAAGTTGTAAGTATGAATCAAGGAAAGCTTTTGCATGAAGAAACCGAAAGTGCGCCAACAAACTTTTGTATTGGTGTGGCAGGTTATCCCGAAAAACATTTTGAAGCTCCCAATTTCCAAGTCGACTTTGAGTATTTGAGAAGAAAAGTTGCATTAGGAGCTGATTATATCGTCACTCAAATGTTTTTTGACAATCAAAAGTATTTTGATTTTGTGAAAAAATGCCGTGAAGAAGGAATCAACGTTCCTATTATTCCAGGACTCAAGCCGTTAGCGACTCGTAAGCAGTTGACGGTATTGCCGAGAATATTTCATTTGGATATTCCGATTGATTTAGTGAATGCGGTAAATGCCTGTAAATCGGATAAAGATGTCAAACAAGTGGGTATCGAATGGTGTATTCAACAATGTAAAGAGTTGATGGATTTTGGTGCACCGATTTTACATTTTTACACCATGTCAAAATCAGAAAGTACTCAAAAAATTGCTCAAGCAATTTTTTAAAAATAGCAAATAAAAACTAAAGGAAAGGTAGGCTTCTTGGAGCCTGCCTCTTTTTTTTAACGCTAATTCATAAAAGAAAAGCTGTTTTCAAAACCATTTAAACAGTTTCATCCTGAATTACTCAAAGAATCCAAGTTACTTGCTTATTTTTGAGACAATAGAATCCAAATTAATTGCAAAACTCATATAAGAGATAATTGTCATACATGGTAATACATTTACAATCCTTCATACGATTTATAGTACAAAAGAGAAAAATATTTCTTGGACTGGCTTTGCTGACTTTTGGCTTGGCCTTTTTAGTCTATTTTTTAAGTGAAAAAGGACCCGTAAGCGCCACCGAGGATAAGTACCTGTATGACGTTCAGCAAAAGGTGCAGGAAGAGGTAAATGTTTCGCAGGAAGATTTACGGAAAATAATCGCTACACTACAAACACTAGGGCCTAAACCTCAGTTTTCTCAATTTGCTGTTCAAGCGACACATCCGTATTTTATTTTCAAGAACCACGAACTGATTTATTGGTCAGACTCAAGATTTGTCCCTGAATATGAAAAAGTAAGAGGAACTTATACGGCTCGTTCTTTTGAAATAGACAGGAATAAATTTGTGGTAAATCATGGGCAGACAGGAGAGTATGAAATATTTTCATTGATAGAACTATTTCGCTTATACGAATCAGAGACCAATCATCTGAAGTCTACGTATAATCCTGCTATTTTTTCGATAGACCCACAAAATTTAAGTGTCGAAAAATCTAATAATTCACACTTAAATATTCATACCGAAGATCAGATTTTCTTATTTGTTGTTACGCCACCTAAGGCGGATAGCTTAAAAAATCAATCCATTCCTGTCAATGTGATTGTGCTTGGTGTATTAGGGCTGTTTTTATTGACAGTATTTGTGTTGAGTGTGATTTGGGTATTCAATCACGAGCATCAATATGAAAAAGCCTTTGTGCTTTTGGGTGTTTTTTTATTGGGTTTGAGAGGGGTAATGTTGTTTTACTCCTTGCCGTTTATTTTCTATGAAAGTAACTTGTTCAATCCCAAATTTTATGCGTCATCTGCTATTGTACCTTCTCTAGGAGATTTAATGCTCAATTTGATTGTAGTATTTTTCTTGTTGTTATACTTGGTGAATTATTACTACAAAATGAAATTTTATCTTTGGGTAATGCACGTTTCGCAAAGTCTAAAAATAACCATTGCTAGCATTCTTGTCTTTTTGAGTTTCTATATTTACAAAAGCCTCTATTTTGTTTTAGTCAATATATATATCTTTTCTCAGTACCGACTAGACCTATCCTTAAGTATTGATTTTTGGGATAGACCCCTCAAAACTTCTTGTATTGGTATCTTTTTACTGGTGAGCTTAGTGTATTTTCTGGCAACGCATGTGCTCATAAATTTGTTTATCAAGCTTTTGCGTTTGACAAAACCACTGATTTACATGGGCTTATTGTTTGTGGTATCCTTGCTTTGTATGGTGTTTTGGGCTTTGCTATTGGACATCGGAATAGGTGTATTGAGCTTGCATGCGTTATATATTGGGCTGATTTGTTGGATGCAGTTTCCTCGTTATCTCTATACTTTTAGATACCAAACTACGATTTATTTCTTTTCGGCATCGATTATTTGTGCGGCTATGGCTACCAATGTAGTCTATAAGCAAGCCATTCGGAGAGACTTAGTAATGAAACAACAATTAGGGAAAAAGTACTTGGCCGAAAACGATGAGATAGGTGAGTTTCTATTGAGCAAACTTATTACCCAAGTAAAAGAAGATACAGCCCTATTGAAAATTGCACGAAAAGCCGTTTTGCCACGAGAAGAAGTGCAGAATTACTTCAAAAAATCTTTGTTAGACAACTATTTTGACTACTATGATGTGGAAATATCCGTATTTGACCCATCAGGCAATTCACTATCTAACGTAGATGGCTCTTCAAGTTATGCTATGTATGAAAAAGAGTATAACAAGCCTAAATATAAAACCAATTATCCTGACTTGTTTTTTATCAACGAACCGCGCAATGGGTTTGTAAAGCAATATGTTGAGTTTATTCCTTTGGCAACCAATTTTGATGAAAAAGTAGGGTATATCGTTTTGGATCTTCGAGAAAGAGATGGTATCACAAAAGATGCCTTTTCTGATTTGACGATGTCTGATGGTTCTCAGTTGGAACTAGGTAATTTTAGTTTTGCCGTATATGAAAATGGACATATCGTCAATTCTGGTGGAAAGGGCTATAATTATGAGCGTAAAATGCCTTTATCTGTCCTGAATAACCCTCTCTTATTTACCGAAGGACTTACCAACAGCGGCTACAAACACTTAGGTGTAACAGGTAAAAACAATCGAAAGATTATTGTTTCTTCCGAAGAAATGACTCCTTCTGGGTTATATTCTAACTTTTCATTTTTGTTTTTAGTGTTAGTAGTCACTATTATTTGTGTGATGCTACTGTATTCGGTTAGATATGGTTTTACCCGCATGAATGTAAGTTTGGCAACTAAAATACAAATTTATTTGAATGTTGCGTTTTTGCTTCCGCTGATATTAGTGGTAGGAATAACCCTGAGTATTATTGGAACAAAATTGGCCGAAAGTCAATCGCAGTCATATTTGAGTCAGACCGAAAATGTTAGTATTAGCGTTTGGCCAGCGGTGGAAAAATATGCTCAAGGCAAAATGAGTGAAGAGTTTCTATCTGATACCTTGACAAAAATTGTTTCGAATAGTAAGAAGTTCGTCAGTATTTTTGATACAACAGGAAAGTTATTAGCAACCAATAAAAACTTAATCTATCAAACTAACATGGTTTCAAAATACTTGAATCCATTGGCTTATACCAAGTTGATAGAAGAAAAGGAACTAAAAGTAAGTTTGAGTGAACAATTGGGTAATCTAACATTTACCACTTCCTTTCTAGGTATGCGCTCCAACGAAGGTCGCTTATTAGGTATTATCAGTATTCCTTTTTATGACTCAAAAGTATGGTATGAGAAAGAAGTAAGTGCTGTAATAGGTTCGTTATTAAATGCCTTTACTACTATTTTTGTAATCTTGTTACTCTTGTCATTCTTTGCTTCGAATGCTCTTACGGTTCCTTTGCGGATTATTACGAATAAACTACGGAAAATAGATTTGAGTAAAACCAATGAGGCATTAAGTTGGCGTTCGGACGATGAGATAGGCGTTTTGATAAAAGCTTATAATCAAATGCTTATCAAGTTGGAGGAGTCAAAAATTGCCTTGGCAGATTCAAATAAGCAGTCGGCGTGGCAACAAATGGCAAAACAGGTAGCGCACGAAATCAAGAACCCTTTGACGCCAATGAAGTTATCTTTGCAATTATTGCAACATAAGCTTTCACGTGGGGTAACGATTGATGCTGTTCAAATAAAAGACCAAATAGATTCATTAACAGGTCAGATAGATAATTTATCATACATTGCCAACTCTTTCTCAGATTTTGCTCGAATGCCTATTCCTAAGAAGGAAGTCTTTGACATAGTAGCAGAAGCAACCATGGTGATTAATTTATTCTTAGAGGATAAAACTATTCGCTTGATTAAGGATATTCCTGCCAATTCGATTTACGTGGTAGGCGATAGACATCTTACGGGGAATATTATCAAAAATTTAATTGTAAATGCGATTCAATCGGTACCTTCACACCGTAGTCCGATTATTACGGTACGTCTCATAAGAGGAATCGAGGCTATAACGTTTAGTGTAACCGATAACGGTATAGGTATCCCTGAAGAAGACCGTAGTAAAATTTTTATGCTTGATTTTAGTACGAAGGAACAAGGCTCTGGTGTAGGACTTGCCTTGGCAAAATGGGTTGTTGATAATGCCAAAGGTAGCATTTGGTTCGAGACGCAAACTAGTTCAGGTTCAACATTCTACTTTACCTTGCCTTTGAATCAATAATACGATCCATAAAAATAAAAAGCGGTCGGAGTTAATCTCCGACCGCTTTTTATTTTTCATCGTCCAACTTTACATGGCCCCAGTTTTCACCAGAACGAATGCGATTGAGTTGGGTGTGAGTGATGCCAAATTGCTTTGCAATCATTTTCAGACGGTTTTTGTCTGAGCGAAGCATCTTTTTAATCATCAAAACCTTACTTTCTGTGAGCTTATAGTTCTTAGTTCTTCTTGGAATAACTTTGTCTCTCACGGCTGGATTATCACGATTATGAATGGTCATTTCATCACGTGTTACCCATTTCAAATTTTCCCAGTGGTTGTTAAGCTTGTCGTGATCAAGGTGGACGACAAATTTCTTTTCATCTGAGTCTTTTTTCAAGAAGAACTCAGCTACAAGTTTATGTACATAGCGATTTAAAGACTTATTGCCTTTTGCTCTGATATTCAAAGACTTATATCCTTGTATTTTGGAGCCAGCAATAATTTCGCCATTTACAGGGTCATTTTGGAAACTTTTAAGTCTTCCATAGTTGGATACCTGATAACGAGGAGGATTTTCTACTTCAGTGAACGGAATATCCACCCATTTCTCGTTCCAGAAACTACTGATTTTGTTGATTTTCAACGCTGTTTTCTTTTCTGTCATGGGTGTAAAGATTAAGGATTATACAAATAACATGGACTAAACCTATTGTGTAATTGGTTTGTTTCTAATCAATTAAATTTTATAAAGTAAGTAACGTAATTAATATGATTTATAGGGTAACTTCTTGAAGCTTAGGGTGTATGCTACTCATCTAGTGCAACTAGTAAACCTCATGTAATAACCTTAAATCAAACATTGTCAATGATAATTGATTTATTGTAGCGAGCAATCCAACAATAAGATTACGAGAGTTTGTCATTTTATCGGGTTAGGTCTAATCAAATATAGCACTTTAGGATAACTATAAAATCAGTGATTTTGTTTCAAGCAATTCGTCATAAATATAACGAACTGCTTGAGTAAATATATTAAAAAGAGAATTAAAAATTACTTATAATTTAAAAATCTTACATTCTCCTGCCAATAGACTATTAACGATAAACACATCATTTGATTGCATAATATTTTGCAATGGTGATGCAAAAGTTGAAAAAATATTTTTGAGTTCTGTACCGTTTAATGCTCCTTTTAGCTCAATAGCTGTAATATCTTGCTCAATATCTAGATTTGCAAGAAATACGTAGTCGGTATCTCCCTCAATTTTCCAAGCAATTACCTTATGTTGATTTTCTATTGATGGGCTAATCAACCACTGTATTTTTTGATGAAGAATATCTGGCATTAGTTGGTCAGCGATTGTTTTTATTTGCTCTAAATTATGGAATAATTCTCCATTTTTACCCCAAATATATGGACCATGGGTCGCCTTTGGTCCTTCATCGAGCTGGAAAACATATAGTTTGGTATAATTTTCGTTTGGAGCAGGTACAGGATGCGGGTCGCGCTGTTCATAACCTAAGCTCATGTACGATGGCATATCTGTTAAAAAGAATGCCAGAAAAAGACGCAACTCGTTTCCTTTAAGATAAAATTCATCAAAACGCGGATCGTCTTTGTCTGCGGTCATGATGGTAAAATTAGGCGCAAAACTGCGAGTTTGGGCCAATTCATGATAACGTGCAAATTCTGCAATAAATCGTGCTGAGCCTACGACCATCGACTGCAAGTCGCCAAGGGTAGAGTCAGTATCTGAGCCTTCCAAATGCTCTTCTTCGATGCCATAAGCCATTTCGTTAGGCGGAGCCAAGAAGCTTTCGGCAAAATATCCAAACGAAGGTTTATGTTGACGAATAAAGTGTTTGATATATTTATGAATATCGTAATACAAATCAGGGTTACTAGGCGTACCTTCTGGACGCATCTGCACGTGTGACATATCGCCACGCATAAAATCAAAATTGAAATCGAGTGCAAAAGATAAGTAACGATTAGCTACATACTCCCAAACTTCTACACGTGGTTTTTCAAAATCAATTTCCCAGTCAGCATTATTGTTTTTAGCCTCATGAAGTTTAAATCTACCTAACGGACCAAAGACACGAGACATATTTTGTGGTTTCGCAATCACATAGTCTCGCCATACTCTACCATCTTCATCAACAGTCTTTGCATCATCGTGTGGGTCTACTACCAAACCACGATAGGGTGGAGCCATAGTGGCAGGCACAGGCTCATAACCTTCTTCAAACAAATAGCTTATAAACTGATTACGGCGTCCGTTTCGTCCCCAAAGGTCTTTTTTCTGACCAAATAATACTAAAATTCTATCTGATTCACTGATTTGAGAATTATCAAAAAAAGCCTCCACATTGTCTGGATAAGGCATTTCTACCGAAGCTCCTACTTGTTGTAAGAACTCAAAAATACGCTCTTGAACTTTTAGATGTAGATTTTCTTCATGGTTTAAAATCTCAAATTCTTTTCGTTGCAACCATTCAAAATACTGAGGATTGGCAAGAGCAATTTCTGAATAACGGTCAGTATGCGGAATCACATCCATACCCACTGTTTTTCCCAAGGCATGAAGTATGTTTACTACCACTTTCAATTGCTTTTCGACGGTATCCAAATGAGGATAGTAGCTCGCTAATTCGACATCATAAAATTCTGGATTAATATTCCACCCAGCCATGCCATACAAACTTGCTACCACGCCGCATTCCCAAATTGGCAACAAGTGAATTGAAGATTGCGAAGCAGGCAGCGTGAGAGAGTACTTTACTACATTCCAAAAACTCTGAATCGTTCGAACATTGATACCGACCATATTTACCGTTTTGAGCCATTGTCCATCGGGTAATGATTTAACTGGGCTATCTACGGTATTGTTGGGGTTAATGGCTTGATAGAAAGTTGCTTGCCCTAGCTTTCGTTCTAGCAAATAAGCTATTTGGGCGGTTGGAATCTTAACCGCCAATTCGGGCAAAAGATGTGGTATGAATTGGCTTTGCCCATTGAGATAGGGCGCAATTAAGTGCTGCTGATTGTTTGCCCAAAGCTGGCAAAAACCATCATGTGTATCTGGGATGTTCATAGATTAATATAAAAATGGATAATGGAACCTAACAAATGTCAGCAATACTGAAACTATTAGTTCTCTTAAATTTGTTTTAAAAGTAAACAAATTCTTGAAAATTACATATTTTTTGCCTTTGATATTACTTTAAGTAGTAGAGTAAGCAAATGATATATAAATACTTATGGCAAAAAAAACATTAGTGATTGGCGCAACGACCAATACTGCAAGATATGCCTACATCGCAACCAATATGCTTTTGAATCACGGACACGAAGTAGCGCTTTTAGGAATAAAAAAAGGAGAGGTGGCTTCTATTCCTATCCAAAATGGTTTTCCAGCATTGGAAAATATTGATACAGTTACCATGTATATCGGACCACAACATCAGGCAGAATATTATGATTATATTCTGGGCTTGCATCCCAAACGAATTGTATTTAATCCTGGTACAGAAAACCCTGAGTTTGAGACTTTGGCACAAAGTAAAGGAATAGACGTAGAAGAAGCTTGTACCTTGGTATTACTCTCAACAGGACAGTACTAATTTGAAAATTTGAAGATTTGAAGATTTGAAAATGTGCTAATTGGGAAATTTAATGATAATTGAAAGGATTGATAAAAAATATGAGGTTGTTTAGCTCTATTTATCGACCTTATTCTCTATCTACGAAACATTTTCAAATCTTCAAATTGGCAAATCTTCAAATTGATTAGTCTTCAAATTAACTAATCTTCAAATTAAATAACTACCACTTAATTAAAGCAGAGCCCCATGTGAATCCACTTCCGAAGGCAGCTAGACATACCAGATTTCCATCTTTAATTTTCCCCATTTCCCAAGCTTCACTTAAAGCAATTGGGATGGATGCTGCGGTGGTATTACCATATTTTTGGATATTATTCATCACTTTCTCCTCTGGCAAGCCCATTTGTTGGCGCACATATTCCGAAATACGAAGATTGGCTTGATGTGGTACTAATAGGTCAATATCTTCAGGAGATAAATTATTTTTTTCCAAAGCCTCTTTAATTACTTCTGGAAAACGAACTACAGCGTGTTTGAATACCATATTACCATTCATAATGACTTCTCCAGTGTTTTTATCTTCGAATAAATCATCATAAAAACGCTTTGGACGGCTACTGCCTGGGTCTTTTACATACAAATCTTCGGCATACGTTCCATCGGCATGTAAGTGTGTTGAAAGAATTCTATGCGATGAGTCGGTAGTGGCTTGTACTACCGCAGCACCTGCACCATCTCCAAAAATTACAGCTACGCCTCTTCCTTCGGTGGTATGATTAAGAAAGGTAGATTGTATTTCAGCACCAATGACCAAAATGTTTTTGTACATTCCCGAACGAATAAATTGGTCAGCAGTTGAAAGCGCATATATAAATCCCGAACATTGATCACGAATATCTAGGACTCCAATGTTTTGCATGCCCAAATTACGTTGCAATACAAAGCCTGGTCCTGGGAAATAGTAGTCGGGAGTAATTGTAGCGTAAACAATAAAATCAATTTCTTGAGGCTTCAATCCTGCTCGTTCAATCGCAATTTTAGCGGCTTCGGTAGCCATTGAGGCATTAGTGTCCTTTCCATAAGTAAAATAGCGACGTTCTTTAATACCAGTTCGTTCGGTAATCCAAGCATCGTTGGTATCCATGATGCTTTCGAGATATTGATTTGAAATGATATTTTCAGGAACATAATGTCCTAGTCCAACAATTTTTGAATAATACATATTTTTGCCAAGTGAATTAGTTAGTTGTTGATATGAATGAAAAATAGCAAGAGCGTATTCTTATTTCGAAAATCTTATTTTCTCTATTTTTATTAATATTTTGTGTAAAAGTATGAAAAAATTACCTTTTTCAGTGGTAGTGCTTGTTTAAACAAAAAGTATCAGATATCCATCATACCTAAAATATAAAGAGCTTCTTTCAAACTTTTGTTTAAAAGAAGCTCTTTTCATGATTTTGGAAATAGTTACTTTTTCTCTCCCATCAAATTATCAGCAATCGAAATCAAAATATAGATAAAGATAACCAACGGAATAGCAACGAATTTAAAGACCAAAATTAATGCTAATGAAAGTATTAAGAAGATATATTTAACCTGATTGGATTTCCAATCAAAGTTCTTGAATTTCAAGGCAAAGAGCGGTAGCTCGGCTACCAATAAATACGACATTACAATTGAATAAATAATCAAAACATTGTAATTGAGTACATATTCACGGTATTCGGGATGATACACCAAAATTAATGGCAACGACGCCACTACCATACCATTGGCTGGCGTAGGCACTCCAATGAACGAATGACTTTGACGGGTATCAACATTAAATTTGGCCAATCGTAATGCCGAGAACACTGCTAGAGCAAAAGCGATATAGGGTTTATAAAAACCAAATAATCCTACGGTACAAGTACCTGTTGTGCAACTTCCTTCAATCAATTTGAGCATGATAAAGGCTGGCAAAACACCAAAAGTTACCATATCTGCTAAAGAGTCTAACTCCTTACCGATAGGAGATTGTGCATTGACCAAGCGAGCGATAAAACCATCGAGCCAGTCACAAACTAATGCCACCCCAATAAGGATTGAAGGCAAAATTAATTTATCGGGCTGATCAATAAAATCAGGCGTGGAAAGAACAATATTTAACCCAAAAATTCCACAAAGTAAATTTCCACATGTGAGAGCATTAGGGATATGATTTTTGATTGAAAACATGCTATGTTGTGCTTAAAGTCTGACAAATGGATTATTTTTTTTCTCAAAACCAATTGTCGTACTTGATCCATGGCCAGGGTAAACTACGGTTTGGTCGGGAAGGGTGTAAAGTTTTGTTTTGATACTTTTTTCTAAATCTGCGAAGCTACATAAAGGTAAGTCAGTACGCCCTACGCTACCTTTAAATAATACATCACCCCCAATCACAAAGTTTTGCTCTTGGGCATAGAACACTACATGCCCAGGCGCGTGTCCCGGCGTAAAGAAAACCTGTAAGGTACTATTGCCAAAGCTTATGTCTTTACCTTCCTCCAAATACTCATCTACTGAAGAATGTTCGTAGGCAGGAAACCCCCAGAAAGCTGCTCTATCAGGTGCTGAGTTTAATACTGGAAGATCTTTTTCGTGTAAAAAGTAGCTAATGTTATAGTTTCTTTTGATGAAAGCATTACCCAAAATATGGTCAATATGAGCATGTGTATTGAGTAGCTTGACTGGTTTTAACTTTTTCTCTGAAATAAAATCTGTCAATGCCTTACGTTCCTCATACACGTGACAACCTGGATCAATGATGACACATTCTTGGGTTTCATCCCATAAAATGTAGGTGTTTTCTTGGAAAGGATTAAATGTAAATATTTCTATCTGAATCATTTTCTTGTAAGAATAAGTCTATATCGACAAAGTTATAAAAATTACTGAATAGTAAATGTTGCAATATAGTGGTGGAACCTAGTATACCGAACTGCCTATTTACCTATCCATCAAGCGCTCATCAAAAACATGGTTGGTTTTTTGTGCAAATCGGGCTTTTGTTTTTTCCATTCCGAAATAGTTTTGGTCTGGATAAACTCATCTGCTGCACTCACATTACTCGCAATACAAAGCTTGATATTGCCTTGACAAGTTTGTAAAATATCTTCCAAAAATTGATTATTACGGAATGGTGTTTCCATAAATATCTGTGTTTGGAGTTTCTGAGCACTTTTTTCTAGATTTTTTAAAGATTTCTGTCTTTCAATTTTATCAATGGGCAAATACCCATGGAAAATAAAAGATTGACCTGAAAAACCAGATGCCATCAAGCCCAATAGGATAGAGGATGGTCCGACTAATGGACATACTTTTATTCCTAATTCGTGTGCTATTTGTACTGCTACAGCGCCAGGGTCGGCTACGCCAGGGCAGCCTGCCTCGGACATTACGCCAATTGTGGCATCGGCTGGAATTTGTTTAAAATAAGAACGAACTTTATCAGAAGTGGTATCTTTATCTAGTTCGAAAAATACTAGCTCATCAATGACTTTACCTAGTTTGAGTTCGCTGATACATCTACGAGCTGTTCTGATATTTTCTACAAAATAATAATTTGTTTGTTTGACTACCTCCAATATTTGTGGTGCCAATACCTGCTGAGCGGTATTGGGTGCCAGCGTAGTTGGAATAAGATATAAGGTCATATACTCGCTATTGTACAAATTCTCTGGTGATTCTGATAAATTCTTGTGGATTGTCTGCCTGTATCCAGTGACCAGCACCCTCTACAGTAACTAACTCATAATTTGGGAAAATTTCCCAAATACGACGTTCATCTTCTGGTTGGATATAGTGCGATTCGGAGCCACGAACAAATAATGCAGGCTGGTCTACCACGTGCTCGTTGTTTAGCTCATGTCCAACTACATCGATATTCTTGGTGATAACAGGGACGTTAATACGCCAATCAAATTGATTTCCTTTTTCTGGATTTCTCCAAAGATTTTTAATCAAAAACTGACGAACCCCTTCTTTTTCCTCAAAGCGTTTTAATATTTCGTTGGCTTCGGTGCGGCTTGTAAGATTCGGGAGATCAACAGCGGCAAGCCCTTGCAAAATCATGTGGTGATGAACTGGATAAAATTTGGGTGCAATATCAACTACCATCATTTTTGAAAATGAATCTGGATAATTGAGCGCAAACTGCATAACAGTTTTTCCACCCATTGAGTGACCGATAATTACTGGATTCTCGATTTGGTGATCGTCGATAAATTCTTTTAAGTCGGCAGACATTACTTCGTAATTGAACTCGTCACTTCTTGGTGACTGACCATGATTACGCTGGTCGACCATATATACCTGATATGTATCGGCCAATACTTTTCCGATGGTAAGCCAGTTGTCCGACGAACCAAAAATACCATGAAGAATAATAATTGCTTGGCCAGTTTCGCCAGCTTTTCTATAATATAGTTTCATTTTTGAATATGAGAGCTGTCTACTAAATGTACATTCCGAATAAAAAGCGTTTATCTGCTAAAATCTAAGAAGGAATGTTATTTGTTTTTTTCTGCAAAGATACGACTTACCTCGACAGGGTAATCAGTAATCATTATATCTAATTGCATAGTTTGAGCTAAATTTAGATAAAATGAAGGCTCAAAAGGACTAGGGTGATTCTTAGCGTTTTCACTACAATCAGCTATAAGCCGAATACCTTTAGCTTTTAGTGCCGAAATAACAGATACAGGAGTTTGAGGATTGACATAGGCAATTAGCTGTTTGAAATTAGGCTGAAAAGCTTGGATACTGTTCCAATCATCTTCATTTCTAATTAATGCAGATATATGTGTAGTAGATGAAAGTTGAAAAACCTCTTTGGTATCTTCGGGTTTGAAAGTAAGAAAAAGTACTCTCGCCTCGAGTTTGTATCGGTGTACAGCATCGTACACTTTTTTCCACAAGCCACCTTTTACATCGAGCATTAACCAAGCGTTTGGATGATTTTTGAGCCAAACCAACATCTCATCGAAGGTGGGGATAGGTATTTTTGTAATATCACCTTGACTATTTTTTAAAAAAGTTTTTGAAAGTAACGAGTCACTAGATGTTTTGAGGAGTCCTGCTGCCGTTGTTGTTCTCTCAAGACTTGTATCGTGCAAGATAAACAGAGAACCATTGAGGCTTTCTCGAATGTCTAACTCAAGAATAATAGGGGAGGAACTGGTATTTTTATAAGTATGGTTAAAAAGTGTGGGACTATTTTCAGGAATATTTTGATAAAATCCTCCACGATGTCCACAGATTTTGAGATTCTGTGTAAAACTTTTTATGCTACTAAATAGTAGTATGATGGAAGTAATCAGGAAAATAAAATTTCGAGCAGTATTCATTCCTCAAAAGATTTTTAAAAGGGTTTGTTGAAAAGATTTAGGAAGCTGTAGAAAATGAAATAAAATTTAGATTAGGTCATCTTTAAAATTGACTTGACTAGTAGCAAATTTAAAACCTTTATCATGAAATATAGGTATATACATCAATTTTAAAGAATCTTTAAAAAATACTAATCTTATAGATTAACAAAATCTACTTGCTTTAGAATTCCTTTAGTTAAACTGTTTGTATAAAAATTAGTATTATTTTAAGAGGTCTGATAGCCGAAACTTATAAATCAGTATCTTACAGTAAGGAAATTTACATTCAGTTAATTTTCGAATTTTGTTGTTACTAATTTTTTGTTGTTATTTTGTAGCCAAATCATCCATTCAGTTTCTAACTAAATTCCAAATTCACTATGTTGAAAAGAATCTTTACCACTAACGTAGTTTTGACATTGCTTTTTGCGATTGCTGCTACTATTTCAAGTGTACAGGTTTTTGCACAGGTTACATCTTCATCTATTACTGGTAGTGTAGTAGATGCAAAGGGAGAAACTCTTCCAGGAGCCTCTGTAATTGCCATTCACACCCCATCAGGCTCACGCTATGGAGCATCAACAAACTCAGCGGGTCGCTTCACATTGCCAAGTGTGCGTGTAGGTGGTCCTTTCAAGATTACAGTTTCTTTTGTTGGCTATAAAACAGAAGAATTCACAGAAGTTTATACTACCTTAGGTGTTGCGACATCTTTGAACATTAAGTTGTCAGAAGAAGGAAAACAGCTTACAGAAGTAATTGTAAAAGGTGATAAAAATGATGTGTTTAGTTCTTCAAGAACTGGAGCTGCGGCTTCATTTTCTGGACAAACACTTTCGACTCTACCAACTTTGAGCCGTACAATTAACTCAATTACTAAATACAACGCTTACAGTAACGGTTCGTCTTTTGCTGGTCAAGACTCTCGTTTCAACAACTTTACTATTGACGGTTCTGTATTTAATAACGGATTTGGTCTTGGTAACGAAGCTCAGGCGGGTGGTAGAACAGGCTATGGTGCAATTTCTTTGGATGCTGTTGAACAATTGCAAATTAACATTGCTCCATTTGATGTTCGTCAATCAGGTTTTGCAGGTGCTGCTATCAACGCAGTAACACGTTCAGGTACTAACGAAACTACTGGTTCGGTTTATCACTTCTGGAAAAACCAAGGATTAGTAGGTAACAAGATTGATACAACTTCAATCAAGATTACAAACTTTAGCGAGAAAACAACTGGTTTCCGTGTTGGTGGTGCAATCATCAAAAACAAGTTGTTCTACTTTGTAAACGGCGAGTTTATCGACAGCTCAACTCCAGCGCTTAGCTGGTCAGCAAACAGAGGAACTTCTGGTGCTAATATTTCTAGAACTACTTTGGCTGATATGCAAAAAGTTGCTAGTATTATGAGCAAATTAGGATGGGATGCTGGTGCTTTGGACGGTTTCAACAGTTTGTCAAACTCTAAGAAATTCTTAGCTCGTATCGATTATAACATCAATGATAAGCATAAATTAACTGTTCGTTATTCACATCACGATTCTCAATCAGATCAGTTGATTTCTGGTAGTAACTCAAGTGGTACAGCAGGTTTTGGTACGCGTGCAAATAATGCTCAGTCATTGTCTCCTCAGAACACAGGTTACATCATTATGGATAATACGCGTTCTATCGTAGCAGAATTAAACTCTACATTCAACTCAAGAATCGCGAACAACTTCATTGCTACATACAACAAGCAGATCGAAGACCGTAAGTACCGTACTTCATTGTTCCCATTGATCGAGATCCAAGACCCTTCTACTGTGTCTACTTATACGACTGCTGGTATGGATCCATTCACTCCTAGCAATAAGTTGGATTACTCTACATTGAACTTTACAGATAACCTTACTTATTTTGCTGGTAAGCATACTGTAACTGCTGGTCTTTCTTACGAATACTTCAAGTCAAACAACTTGTTCTTCCCTGCATCTCAAGGTGTATATGTTTACAAATCAATGGCTGATTTTGAAACAGCAATGAATGCTTACATTGCTAATCCGAACTTGACTACTTCTCCTGTTCAATTAGCTCGTTTCAACTATCGTTATTCATTGTTGCCAGACGGACAAGAGCCTTGGCAAGTAATTAAAGTTTCTACTGCTTCTGCTTACATCCAAGATGAATACCAAGCAAAAGAAAACTTGAAATTAACTGCAGGTTTACGTGCTGACTACATTACAATTGGTACTGAGATTGATTATACAAACTCAACAGTTGCTGCATTGACTTACAAAGCTCCAGATGGTTCTGATTACAAGGTTAACACTGGTGCAATGCCAAAAGGACGTGTATATTTGTCACCAAGATTTGGTTTTAACTGGGATGTTAAAAACGATAAGAAAACTCAGGTTCGTGGTGGTACAGGTTTATTCTTGTCACGTATGCCATACGTGTTGATTTCAAACCAATTGGGTAACAACGGTGTAAACACGGCTGTATTAACCGTAAATAATACCACTGCTTATCCATTTACTTTGAATCCTTCAAAATATACTCCTTCAACTACAGATTTGAACTCAATTCCTGCATTTACGTTGAATGCTAATGATGAGAATTTGAAATTCCCTCAAATCTGGAAATCGAACATCGCTGTTGACCGCAAATTACCATTCGGATTTATTGGTACTTTAGAATATATCTACAATCAAAACATCAACGCGTTGAAATATATCGACGTAAACTTGAAAGCTCCAACAACTACATTTGCTGGTGATGACAATCGTGACCGTTACCCAAGATCAGTTTCTTCTGCTAACTCACTTTATATCAACTCTAAGACTAACAGTGCGTATATCTTAACTAACACTGACCAAGGTTATTCATACAGCTTTACAGCAAAATTAGAAAAACCTGCTAAAAATGGTCTAGGTGGTATGATTGCCTACACTTACTCAAAAGCTAAAGATGTAGCTTCAGTAGGTTCTACAGTAGATGCAACTACTCCAACTGTACGTGGTGTTAACTACTTAGGTTTAGATTATTCAAATAACGACTTGCGTCACCGTTTCGTAGGTTATGTAAACTATAGCATTAACTACGGTGGTAAATTTGGTGGTGCTACTACTTTCACTTTGGGTATGGTATCTAACTCAGGATCTAAATTGTCTTACACTTACTCAACAGACTTGAACGGTGATGGACAGACTAATAACGACTTGATTTATATTCCTAAAGCTGGTTCTACTTTGAATTTCATTACTAACGGTTCATTTACTGCTGCACAACAACAAGCAGCATTTGATGCATGGGTTGACGGTGATGCTTACTTATCTTCTCGTAGAGGAAATTACGTAGAAAGAAATGGTCAAACTTACCCTTGGTTGACTCGTTTTGACTTTACAGTTGAGCAAGACTTCTTCGTGAAAACTGGTAGCAAAACTAATATCTTACGTTTCAGAGCTGATATCTTGAATGCTGGTAACTTGATTTCTAATACTGCTGGTATTGGTTACTCAACTACTACAGCTACTCCATTGACAACTGGTTTGGATGCTCAAGGTAATATCACTTACAAATTGGCTACTCAAGTTGTTAATGGTAAATCAGTATTGTTGCAAGACAGATTCGTTAAAAACTATTCTTTGTCTAGCCTTTACCAAATCCAATTGGGTGTTCGTTACATCTTCAACTAATACCTAATTAGGATTTAGACATACAAAAAAATCCCGCCTCATAAGGGCGGGATTTTTATTTGCAGTAGGGTTAAATATCTATATGAAATTGAGCAAAATGTTTTTTAGATAGACTAAATAGCCTTGCCTTTTAGAAAAGAAAAACCCCAAGCATATAAGGCTTGGGGTTTTCTTTTATTTTCTTTCGTAATCTTCAAAACCTCTGTGATCTGCCATTTTGTATAGCTCATCGTTTGGTAATGACTTAAAGTATTCGTAAGTGATTTTTAAACCTTCTGCACGATTTACTTTTGGTTCCCAACCTAAAAGCTCCTGTGCTTTTGTAATATTTGGTTGGCGTTGTTTTGGGTCATCTTTTGGTAATGGTAACGAAATCAACTTTTGGTTTGTACCTGTCAACTTGATAATTTCTTCACCAAATTCTTTGATCGTGATTTCATCTGGATTACCAATGTTTACTGGATAAGCGTAGTCGCTCAACAACAAACGATAGATACCTTCAACTAAATCGTCAACGAAACAGAATGAACGTGTTTGTGAACCGTCACCAAACATCGTTAAATCCTCTCCACGCAACGCTTGACCAATGAATGCTGGCAATACACGTCCGTCGTTCAATCGCATTCTAGGTCCGTAAGTATTGAAGATTCGAACAATACGAGTTTCTAAGCCATGATACGTATGGTATGCCATCGTCATTGCTTCTTGGAAACGTTTTGCCTCGTCATATACTCCACGTGGACCTACTGGGTTTACATTACCCCAATATTCCTCTGTTTGTGGGTGTACCGTTGGGTCACCATAAACTTCCGAAGTAGAAGCAATCAATACTCTTGCATTCTTAACACGAGCCAATCCCAAACAGTTGTGGATACCCAATGAACCTACTTTCAAGGTCTGAATTGGAATCTTCAAGTAGTCAATTGGAGAGGCTGGTGAAGCAAAGTGAAGAATATAATCTAATTCGCCTGGAACGTGGATAAACTTCGATACATCGTGGTGATAAAACTCGAAGTTGGGTAATTTGAACAAGTGCTCAATGTTCTTTAAGTCACCTGTGATGAGGTTATCCATTGCAATAACGTGATAACCTTCCTTGATAAATCTATCGCAAAGGTGAGAGCCTAAAAAGCCTGCCCCACCTGTGATTAATACTCGTTTCATATTGTTTAGATTTCGCGATTTAGTGAACGAATATCTCTATAATTTACTCA
Source organism: Flectobacillus rivi (assembly GCF_030056655.1). NCBI lineage: Bacteria > Pseudomonadati > Bacteroidota > Cytophagia > Cytophagales > Flectobacillaceae > Flectobacillus > Flectobacillus rivi. Next base: position 158,526 of record NZ_JASHIE010000002.1, on the reverse strand, counting down.
TTCACTAAATCACAATTCACCATTATTTAACTGCGTCTCTACCTATTGAGTAGTAAGTATAGCCAAGTTCTTTCATTTGGTCTAATTCATACAAGTTACGACCATCGAAGATTACTTTGTTTTTCAACAACACATCCATCACCTCAAACTCTGGGGTACGGAATTGTGGCCATTCTGTCATAATCAATACTGCATCCGCATCTTTGATTGCTTCATAAGGACCTTTTGTGTAGGTAATTTTGTCGCCAATAATACCCTTCACATTTTCCATAGCCTCAGGGTCAAATGCCTTGATAGTTACGCCCTCTGCCAATAATTCTTCGATATTGTACAAGGCTGGAGCTTCACGAATATCATCAGTATATGGTTTGAAAGCTAAGCCCCACATCGCAAATACTTTGCCTTTCAAATCGCCACCGAAGTGTTCTTTGATTGTTGGGATTAACTTCGTCTTTTGACCTTCATTTACGTTCATGACAGCCTTCAAAATCTGGAAGTCATATTGGTTGTCAGAAGAAGTTTTTGCTAAAGCCTGAACGTCTTTAGGGAAACAACTACCGCCATAACCAATACCCGCAAACAAGAAACGTTTCCCGATACGTGAGTCTGTACCAATACCACGACGAATATCGTCTACATTAGCACCTACTTTTTCGCAAAGGTTAGCAATCTCGTTCATAAACGTGATTTTAGTAGCCAAGAACGCATTTGCAGCATATTTAGTCATTTCAGCCGAACGCTCATCCATGAAGATAACAGGATTACCCTGACGAACCAATGGAGCATACAACTTGTTCATCACAGCTTTTGCTTTCTCAGAACGAGTACCAATTACCACGCGGTCAGGCTTCATAAAATCCTCTACAGCCACACCTTCACGCAAAAACTCAGGATTGGATACTACATCAAAAAGCTCTTCTGAAGCATTTTTAGCAATCGCAGCGTGTACTTTTTCGGCTGTACCTACTGGCACAGTACTTTTATCAATAACCACTACATATTGGTCTAGGATTGGACCTAAATCATCAGCAACTTTCAAGATATATTTTAAATCTGCTGAGCCATCTTCACCTGGAGGGGTTGGCAATGCCAAAAAGATTACCTTAGCATCTTTGATACCTTCCGCCAAATTGGTCGTGAATTTCAATCTCCCTTCAGCAGTATTACGATTGAACAATACGTCCAATCCTGGCTCATAGATAGGGATGATGCCATTCTTCATTTTTTCGACTTTCTTTTCGTCGATATCCACACAGGTTACTTGGTTTCCTGTCTCGGCGAAGCAAGTCCCTGTTACAAGACCCACGTAGCCCGTTCCAATTACAGCGATTTTCATAAATTCAGACGATAATTTCGATTAAAGTTGGGAAAATATAAAATGCGGGTTAAGCGTTAAAAATTCTGTTTGAATTTGCACTATTTCCTGCATGAATCATACCAAACTAGTTATTCTTCAAAAATAAGTTATTTTCCTTAGAAAAGTAAAAGAGACCTAATCTTAATTAGGTCTCTTTTAGTAAAAGGAACAAGTGTTTGCATTATTTTACTACATCAGTAATAATATTACCAACGGTTCCATTAGGCTCTAAGACATCCAATAAATCTGCTACAGTAGGAGCAATGTCCGAAATATTAGTACGCTTAGAGGTTTCGCCATGCTTAATTTTCCAGCCATACCACAACAATGGAATATGTGTATCATAACGATATACCGAACCATGCGTAGTCCCTGTTTTACGTCCTGTAAACCATCCTGGGTTCAAGAAGTAAAGAATATCGCCACTACGTTTTACATTATAGCCGTTTTTAATGTAGCCAATTTGATATTCTGGAACAGTGGCATTGGCAAGATTCTGAAGGTCGATGACATTGGCAACTTCTGGTCTTTTCAAAAGTGCTGTTTTGATGACTTCGAAAGCTTGAGAACGAGAAACATTTCTTGTTTTTAATGTTTCATGATTCAAATAAATTTGATTGTTTTCGTCAGCTCTTACATAATCACCGTCACCGAAAGAGGTTTTTAAGGCATCTTTAACAGTATTCGTGAGTGTAAGTCCGTCGGTTGTACCTGCAGGAAGTTTCTTAGATTGCCAATAGCCAGGCACGTCCGCCACACCATGGTCGGCACTCAAGAATACTAGTACATTGTCCTTGCCCAAATAAGTATCTAAGAAGCTCAATAATGAAGCAATATCTCTATCCAAGCGAATGTAGGTATCTTCTGCTTCAATTGAGTTTGGTCCAAATGCGTGACCTACATAATCTGTTGATGAAAAACTTACCGTTAAGAAATCGGTGCTTGCCCCTTTTCCTAACTGTTCGTTTTGTATAGCCGTAACAGCAAAATCTTTAGTTAAAGAGTTACCATACGGCGTCGAACGAATTACCTCCAAAAGATTGACACCTGCTTGTGCTGCAAGTTCATGAGGAAATACTGGTTTTTGTTCACCACTCAATTTTCCTTCAAATGGTTGATCATCAGGGGTACTTTCAGTGTATTGCTCGATTGGTAATAGGGTATTCCAACCTTTTGCTACATATTTTTGAGGGTTTTTCTGAGCGTTAAATTCTTTTACCCAGCTTGGTAGTTCATTCATATAAAACGAAGATGAAATCCAGAACCCGTCTTTCGAATCAAACCAATAAGCTGCATTGGCTGTATGACCAGCTGGTAAAATAGCTCCACGGTCTTTCAAAGCAATCCCAATAGTTTTACTTTGGTGATTTTGAGCAATTTTTACTTGGTCTGTAATAGTTGAAACCAATAAATTTTTTGGGGACATCAAACCAGCTGAGGTTGCGGCTCCTACCGTTTTTACCGTTGAATCTTCTACACAATAAACCGTGCGTCCTGATTTGGTATCAAACCATTCGTTTCCGATAATGCCGTCTACAGCAGGTACTGATCCTGTAAAGATGGCTGCGTGACCAGCAGCTGTAACTGTTGGTACATAGTCATAATGGTGGTTACGGCAGTTGTAGCCTTCACCCATCAAGCGTTTGAAGCCTCCTGCTGTATATTTATTGCTATAACGGTACAGATAGTCATATCTCATTTGATCTACAACGATACCAATGACCAATTTCGGTTTACTAGGAACTGTTTTTACAACTGCTGTATTGGCTTTAGAGGTACTCTTTATGGAAGTCTGAGCAGATAAATCTGTTACAACTGCACAAAGTCCAGCAAACAGTGTTATGAGTTTTTTGTTCATAATGAAGGTAGTTTTTTGACAAAGATACATAATCATAGAGCAATGATAGTACGGCTTTGTAGTTATGAATTTATGAAATTATGGGAATAGGGGCAGATTTTCCAAAAAGTCAATTTGGAAAGTTTCCCAGTTGGTTTTACAACAATATTGACTCATGCCATTGGTAATAACAATATAAGGACTACGCAAAGTATGATTATATTGGGCCACTTGCTCAAACACTGTTTGGGTAAGTGCAATGTAAGGAGCCTTACATTCGATAATCATAAAAAGCTGTCCATTTCTATCAAATACTTGAATATCAGTACGTTTTTGGACATTGTTGTAAGAAAGTCCTGATTCTAGTTTGATAAGACTTTTGGGGTAAGCCAAATGAGTAATAAGATAGTTGACGAAGTGTTGTCGAACCCATTCTTCAGGAGTCAGAAACAAATACTTTTTACGAAGCTGATCGAAAATGTATAATTTTCCATCTTTTTTTTGTAACTTGTAGTCAAATGTAGGAAGATTCAATAATTCCATTATTTCTACTGCACAGTTTGTTGTGAAAATTTAATATACTCTAACAGACTCGTAGCCTATCAGTTAGCCTCAAAAAGGCAAGACTTCTGGTCTAACAGAAAATAGCAATAAAAGTTAGACACTATTAGTTAAAACAAGTTTAAGATTCGTTTAAATCATAACTTATTCTTGTTTCTCGGAAAATACCATCGTAGTATTAGCCTGTTAAATTAACATTCGTTTTTGTGTTTTAATAATTTACGCATTTTTAAAAATAGCGTACCTGTTTCAGCACACCTTATTTTAAAGGGCTATAGATAAATATTAGTGATGAATTGTGAATTGTGAATGTAAATTTTTAATTATCACGATTTACCATTACAAGTGTACAAAGGATTATAAAACTGTTTATTTCGGATATTGGATGTTGGATTTCGGAAGTTAAGCTTCTTGTAAAAAATAAAGGTATTTTACTTTATTTTCGAAATCAGAAATCCCCAATCTGAAATAGTTGGAAATCGTTCGTACAGTACTAATTTACCACTCACAACTCATCACTGAGACCTGTCTCCCTTTTCCAAATTAATTAACTTTTAAACAAAACCACGACTTCATCAGGTATGAAAACAAAAGAAGAAATTGTGACAAACTGGTTGCCACGATATACTGGCACAGCCATCGAAGACTTTGGTCAATATATTTTGTTGACAAACTTCAAAAATTATGTAGATATGTTTGCGGAGCAGTTTGATGTACCAATTAATGGTATCGACAGACCTATGCAAACTGCCACAGCCAACAATATCACTATTATCAATTTTGGTATGGGTTCGCCAATGGCTGCTACTGTAATGGATATTTTGACTGCTATTTCTCCGAAAGCAGTATTATTTTTAGGAAAATGTGGGGGGTTGAAAAAGAACCTTGGTCTTGGAGATTTGATTTTGCCTATCGCAGCGGTAAGAGGAGAGGGTACTTCGGATGAGTATATGCCGAAAGAAGTTCCAGCACTTCCTTCATTCCGTTTGCAAAGAGCGGTTTCTTCCATGATTAAAAAACATGAACTAGATTACTGGACTGGTTTGGTATATACAACTAACCGCCGTGTTTGGGAACATGATGAGGAATTCAAGCAATATTTGACAGATATTCGTGCGATGGGTATCGATATGGAAACTGCGACTATCTTTACGGTAGGTTTTGCTAATAAGATACCTCATGGAGCTTTGTTATTGGTTTCGGATAACCCAATGACACCAGACGGTGTAAAAACAGAAGAAAGTGATAAGAAAATCACCGCTAATTATGTAGAAAAACACCTTCAAATTGGTATTGATTCTCTCGAAGAACTTGCTATGTCAGGTGAATCGGTGAAGCATTTAAGATTTGAATAAGGAATAAAAAAACCTGCTGATGAGGCAGGTTTTTTTTATTGATCTATGTTAAAGCATGTTTAAATTTTGTAAGTCATTAAAATAAAAAAAGGTATTTATTTTTCTGAAATCCTGTTGTTTGAGCCGCAGGCGAGGTGGGTCGCCACTCCGATTAGGATTTCTTGACTTTCTTTTGCGGCCGCCGCGCGGTTACTTTTCTTGTGTCAAGACAAGAAAAGTAAGGAGTGTCAAAAGGAAATATTGTATTTCCGATACATGCCAAATAAAATTTTAAACATACTACTAGTTACAGTAGTCACGAATTACGGCATACGCTGCTGTGTAGCCCAATTCGCCAGCTTTGCTTAAGTCATTGCATCCGTCGGTATCACCCAATGCATGACGAATAATACCACGAACGTAGTAGGCTTCTGCATATTTGGGATTCAACTTAAGGGCATTTGTACAATCTTGAATAGCACCACGCTGATCACCAATTTGAGATTTCACCATTCCTCTTGTGAAGTAAGCTTCAGCAAAAGTTGGATTAAGGGCGATAGCTTTGTTGTAGTCTTCAATAGCAGATTTGGTATCACCAGTTTTTGCTTTTGACAAACCTCGGTTATAATATACTTCTGAGCGCTCAGCAGTCATTTCTGCCATTTTCAAACGCTCGCTCACACCGCTACGCAACTCATCCAATACTTGTTTGGTAATAGGACCTGCGTAAAGAACCTTTTTGGCTTCGATGTTGCCAATGGCAATTGCTTTGTTGAAATCATCAATAGCTTCTTTGGTACGACCAAGTTTATTTTTGGCAAAACCACGACCATAATACGCAGGAGCGTTTTCTGGGTCTTGGCTCAAAGCACGGTCAAAGTCGATTTGTGCGCCAGCAAAGTCCTCTGTTTGGCTTTTACAATAACCACGAAAGTACAAAGATTCAGCATCTTCAGGGCTGATTTCAAGGGCTTTACCGTAATCAGCAATGGCACCTTTATAATCACCCATTTTCATTTTACTGTAAGCACGACCAGAATAAGATGAAGGACGTTTTGGACTTAATTCAATTGCTTTTGAAAAATCTTCCAAACTACCTTTGTAATCTTCTAGTTTTTGCTTAACTACGCCTCTAGCAGCATAACCTAACGCATTGTCGGGTGTCAAATCCAAAGATTTGTTGTAGTCAGAAAGAGCGCCTTTGTAGTTTTCCAGTTTTGATTTACTGTAGCCACGGCTAAAATATGCGTTGGCATCAACAGGATTTAAATCAATACCACGGTTGTAGTCTTGCAGAGCACCTTTATGGTCTTCTTGTCTTGCTTTACTAGTTCCACGACCGATGTAAGCGTCCGAATATCTTGGATTTAATTCGATAGCTTTGTCAAAATCATTGATAGCACCACGGTTATCTTTAAGGTTTGACTTTGTAACACCACGGCTATAATAGGCTACAGCATTATCTGGTTGAAGCTGGATAGCTTGTGTGAAGTAATTTTGAGCTAGTGGATAGTTGCCCTGACGACTCTGAACTACACCTAGGTCCATCAATTCTTGAAAAGTTTGTGTGGGCACAGGGGTTTGTTGTGAATATCCAGTAAAACTAAGCAGAGATATAGACAGCAGAGCAGAATAAAAACTCTTTTTCATAGGGTTAAATTTGAAAAAATAAGTTTTAGTGATTGGTTAACTATCAAAAATGAAGTAAATAGATAGATTAACCTTTAGATTTGTTTTATAACTTTGTAATTGCCAAAGTTTCAGCCAAATTACTGAAAAAATACCTTACAGCCAAAAGATAAAAGATAAACTGTCATGAAATTTGCCTTTCTAAAGAGTAGAAAAAAAATATTGCTTGGGCTTGTGCTCGGGACAACTGTAAGCTTGGATGGTTGTCGGGTAATTAATAAAAATCGTATCTATACCGATGAAAGATGGCAGACAGTCCAACAGTCGTCAACTACTAGCAGTCGGGCAGTTAGCGATAAAACGACATCTTTGCTAACAGCTGACGAAAGAGTGGCTCAATATTTTGATCAGCAATTAGGTGAACTCCGAAAGCAAGTCAAAGTGAGCCCTGTGACTCGTGTCAACACCAAGCTTATTCACATACGTTTTGATACGGACTCCTATTTTATTGGCAACTCAGATATACCTTCCGAGTTTGGTAAAATGAATATGGCAAGTCTTTCTCGTGTGTTGTTGTCGTATCCTCATACCGCAGTCATTATGGAAAGCTACACCGATGCTAATGGTACTGATGCTTATAATGATCGATTGTCTTTTAAAAGAGTAGCCCAAGTAGCCAATTGGTTGGTATTGAGTGGGGTAGCCCCCAATCGTCTTAAAGCATTATGGTATGGGAAGCGTAATCCTGTAGCAAGTAATGATATTGTAGACGGACAGCGTATGAATCGCCGTGTGGAGGTGTTTATTATGCCTCACAAAAGCTTGTTCGACAAAATTTCAACAGAAATGCGTGTAGCAGGTACGAATTAAACAGACCAGAGTACAGTCTTAAAGATTCCTATACTCTAGTCCGACAATGTTATTACAAAATTTGGCTTAGCCCGAAAGTAAGTACAAAAAGAAGGGTTGTTAAAGCCATTCTTTTCAAAAATGGGTCGATTTGAGCAGGTGTTTGTCCTTGAGAAATGCCACGACCAATCTTAATTAATAAAGGAAGCGTAACAACAAATAACCAATGAATCCAGTTGTTGCCTGATTCACTCAAAAGTGTATAAATTACTGCACACAAAAATCCCACAATTAAAAGTAACCAGTGATAAATAACCGCCTTTTCTTTTCCTAATCTCACTGGTATTGAATTTTTTCCTGTTTTTGTATCCGATTCTATATCTCGAATATTATTGATATTCAATACACCAACCGCAAATAAGCCACATGAACTTGCTGGTAAAAAGTTTAACCAATCAAAGTTGTGAGTATGTAAAAAGTACGTTCCTAGCACACCAACCCATCCAAAAAATATCAATACCGAAATATCTCCTAAGCCCATATAACCATAAGGACGTTTGCCAACGGTATAGGTAATAGCTGCAATAATCGATAAAATACCAAGTCCAAAGAAACCAAGAATCGTTTGCAAATCTGTGTCTTTTAGCCCTTCATAAATTAATAAAGAACCCGATGCTAATGATAATACAGACATGATAATCATTGCTCTGGTCATTTGCTCTCTGGTAATGGCGCCCGTTTGTACGGCACGTGTTGCTACTGTTCTTTCTACACTATCCACACCACTTACGGTATCGCCGTAATCATTCGCAAAGTTGGAAAGAACTTGTAAAAAAGTGGTAGTAAGCACTGCCAACCAAAAGATTTTCCAAGAAAAAGCATCATGACCTGCTGCCAAGAAGCTTCCCATCAAAATACTCGCCAGTGCCAAAGGCAATGTACGAGGACGAGCCGCCAGAATCCAATTTTTCATGTTTTATATAAAGTCTTTAAAGTATAAAATAAAACGAAAAGAAGTGGAAAAGTATCGCTAGCCATACGCTAGACGACAAACCTTTATCCAATAAAAATACCGAATATACAGCTACAAAAATAACCTGTACATTCGGTATTTAGATGTTTTTACTTGAAATAAGTTAGCGGGTAAAATAAAATTAATTTTACCTGCAATAGGCATTAAACTATATGCCGTAAGTAAAAAGTATTTCTAACAAAATCATGAATACAATTTTTGCCTAATGCCTACGGCTTACTGCCTAAAGCGTATTTTAAGTTATCAAAAAAGATTCATGATTACTTGTTCAACGCATCTTGGAATTCTTTGCTGTTTGGTTTTACGCCTGAAGCAAAAAAGTTTGTTAACTCTCCTTTTTCGTTAATCAAGTATTTACAGAAGTTCCAACTTGGTTCTTTGTCGTTCCAACCGTTTAATTCTTTTGTAGTAAGCCATTTGTACAAATCACATTTGCCTTCGCCTTTTACTACAACTTTTTCAAACATTGGGAATGAAACGCCGTAGTTTTTTTGACAGAAAGAAGCAATTTCACTATTTGAGCCAGGCTCTTGTCCACCAAATTCGTTAGCTGGAAAACCTAATACTACTACTTTCGCTTTGTTAGCTTGATAGAAAGCTTCCCAATCAGCGTACTGTGGCGTATAACCACATTTTGAAGCAGTATTTAGGATAATCACTTTTTTACCCTTATAATCTGCAAGATTTACATCTTTGCCATCTAATGATTTCATTTTGAAATCATAAAGCGTTTTTTTAGCTGCAAATTCAGTGTTCACAGGTCTGTTTTCGATAGTGTTTTTGGTAAAAGGAAGTGCTAATGCACCTAGCAAGCTTCCTACTTTCAAAAGTTTAAGAATCATGACAGTTACGATTGTTGAAAGGATGATAAACAAGGGCTTTTTCATAAAAACTAAAGCTGAAAGTTATCCAATATTGCTAATCCATTCAAACGAAAAACTGGTTACAGTCTGAATATTCGACGAACGGATTACATTCTTGTTGGTACTTTTATACCTAATAACGCCATTGCCTTCTTAATTGTTTCGCCAACTGCTTTTGAAAGCTGTACTCTGAACTGCATAGCCTCTGGGCTTTCAGCACTAAAAATGCTCAATTCTGCAAATAATCGGTTATATGATTTTGCCAAATCGTATACATATTGTGCAATTAAAGCTGGTGAATATTCACGTCCTGCATCGGCAACTTTTCTTGGATATTCGCTCAATGCAAAAATGATTTCACGCTCTACCTCATGCAAACTAGTGTATGAGCTTGCTTCTACGATATTGATGCTTTGGCTTTCAGCTTTTTTCAAAATCGAACAAATACGTGCATGCGTGTATTGAATGAATGGTCCTGTATTGCCTTGGAAATCAATAGATTCGGCTGGGTTGAAAAGCATACGCTTCTTAGGATCCACTTTCAATAAGAAGTATTTTAAGGCACCCATTGCCAATGTACTGTATAATTCTTCGGCTTCTTCAGGTGTAAATCCATCGATTTTCCCTAATTCGTTGGTGCGCTCACGAGCGGTATCCTTCATTTCTTGCATCAAGTCGTCGGCATCTACTACGGTACCTTCTCTCGACTTCATTTTTCCTGAAGGTAAGTCAACCATGCCATAACTCAAATGGTAGCAACCTTCAGCGTAAGGACGACCTAATTTTTTCAAAATTTTGAACAATACCTCAAAGTGATAATCTTGCTCGTTACCTACCACATAAAGTGATTTTGACATGCCGAAATCTTTGTATTTCAAATCGGCTGTTCCCATATCTTGAGTGATATACACCGAAGTACCATCTTTACGAAGTACTAATTTTTGGTCAAGTCCTTCATCTGCAAGGTCAATCCATACCGAACCATCTTCTTTTTGGAAGAAAACTCCTGAAGCTAAACCTTCCTCAACGGTCTCTTTTCCTAAAAGATAAGTATTAGATTCTTTGTAGATTTTGTCGAAGCTCACACCCATGGTTTCATACGTTTGATTGAAGCCATCAAATACCCAATCATTCATTTTTTGCCAAAGAGCTACTACTTCTTCATCGCCTTGTTCCCATTTCAAAAGCATCTCTTGAGCTTCTTTCATCAAAGGCGCTTGCTTTTTGGCATCGTCTTCCGACAACCCTTCGGCTTTTAGGGCTTCTACTTCTACTTTATAGTGTTTGTCAAATTCCACATAATATTTACCTACCAAGTGGTCGCCCTTCATGTCAGCAGAGGCTGGCGTTTCGTTCTGACCAAATTTCTGGTAAGCCAGCATCGACTTACAAATATGAATACCACGATCGTTTACGAGATTGGCTTTGATAACATCATATCCGTTGGCATCCAAGATTTGAGCTACAGAGTATCCCAAAAAGTTGTTACGAAGGTGCCCTAAGTGAAGAGGCTTGTTGGTGTTGGGAGAAGAATATTCTACCATAACAGTTTCGTTTTTGGCAGCGAGCTGACCAAACGAAGCTTCACTTCTAAGGTGATTGAAAGTATCCTTCCAAGCAGTATCAGCAATAGAAATATTCAAAAAGCCTTGTACTACATTGAAGGTACTAACAACAGTAGTATTGCTGACCAAGTAATTTCCGATGGCATTTCCAATTTCTACTGGAGACTTGCGAAGAGCTTTGACATAGGGGAAAACCACAAATGTGTAAAATCCTTCAAAATCCTTACGAGTAGGTTGAAGGGCTATAGTTGGTTCGGAAACTTCAAACTCGGCCAAAAGGGCAGCTTGAATACTGTCTTGTAGTATTTTTTCGATATTCATTGCGCTAGGAAAATTTTCCAGTGTTTACTAAAAGGAAGAAAGTGGAGACCATTAAATATGGCAAAAAATCGTATTTGACGAAGTGTACCTTCTACCGAAGTGCAAAATTAGCCAAAATCCCTTCGATAACCATATCGGAATAAGAAAACCTCTGTGCTTTTTCTTTTTCAGATTCTTTGAAATGTGTAAATTGTAGAAGAGATCTCGAGAGATAACAATCTGATATAATGTTTGTTTTCTATTAGAAATGAACCAATTGTCCGTTTAATGCTATCATAAACCTTTTACCAATACTATGAAAAAACACCTTACTATATTCCTTTCTTTTTTTTGGGGTTTTCCTATTGCTAGGGAGAATTTCTGGCGTATTGGCGTTGGGCTTCTTTGTATGCTTTGTTGTTTAGTAAACTTTTCAGTTTGGGCTCAATTGGATAAGGTAAATGAAGTAGAGTATATCAAAGACTATGGCAAAACGAAGGACTGGTCGGTAATTCCGCTCAAAGAAAAGGGCGCTCTCGTAGTGCTTGATAATGCTGAAATATTTGGGAGAAATAGTCAATGGGAGTTTTATAGAATAGACTCCACGCTGAAAGAGCTATGGAATGCCAAATATACACCGCCAGTAAGAATGGAAAACCTACTGACCTACTCAAACGCAGACTATATGTATTTCTTGTTTGCCGAGGCTGATGCCGATGATTTTGTCATTACGAGAGTCAATTTGGGTTTAGGAGAAATAGATGAGTTTAAGGGGAAATTAGTGGGTTTAAGAACAATCAGTCATTTTAAGGTGCTCGGAAATTCAGCCTATTTTGCAGGTACTTATTTTGATAAACCAGTGGTGATATCATTTGCTTTTTTTAACTCTACTACGAAAGTTTTGTCTGGAATATATGATAAAAATGTAACGATTAATACCCTAGAGATTGATGAGATACGTAACGAAGTCAATGTAGTTATTAATGAAAGAAGAAAGGGTATTTGTAGTTTGTCTGTATTGTCTTATTCCTACATGGGCGATTTGCTCAGAACGAACCAAGTACCATTAGCCGACCATAAAAATGTCAATTTTGTCAGCGGAAGGCTCCTTCCTGTATCAGAGCAAGAAACAATTTTGGTAGGCAATTTTTCTACTAATTGTAGCAACTATTCGAGAGGTTTGTATTTAACCCATTTTGACAATGGCGAGCAGACAGGAACTACCATGATAGATTTTTCGGAATTGAGTAACTTTTTTGGATACTTATCACCTAAGCGTCAGCAGAAACTAAAAGAAAAAATAGCTAGAAAAAAGAATGAAGGAAAGGAAACCAACTTTAGTTATTTGTTACAAGTACATGATTTAATAAAAACTGAAAAAGGGGCATTGGTCTTGGCGGAGGTCTATTATTTTTCTCCCAACAATAACAATACTTTGGGAGTGTATAATTATGCGCCTATAAGTATCGCTCAAGTACAACGTATGCGAGCTAGAGCAGGGCGCTATCGTTATACTCACGCTATTGTTTGTGAGTTTACCAAGGATGGAAAAGTGCTCTGGGACGATGCCGTTTCATTAGGTTCTCTTGAGGGAAGTGGTTTAGTAGAACAAGTACAAGTGTCCAAATATAAAGGCGATTGGATAGCTACCTATTTGGATAAAGGAAAGTTGAATCTTCAAAACCTACACAATGGAAAAGGCTCTTCAGACAAAGAGTTGTTTGAAATAAAGTCAGATATAGAAAACCGTCGTATTGATGAAGAGGCTGAAGTAGCAGCATGGTACGATAAGTATTTTTTGATTTGGGGCACACGCCAAGTGCCTGCCAGAAGCGATAATGCCATAGGCTCTGAAGTACTTTATATTCGGAAAATGGCTTACGCCCCAGAACAATCTAGTCCAACGAGTCAAAAATGATCTACGGTATCCTTTTGTGAAAATCCTCGAAGAAGCATAGAATGTTGTATCTTTGCGTGAAAATTGAAAAAACAAAAGTATTGGAACACGGTTTTCCAGAAAATACTTTGTGCAAATAGCAATCATTTCTTTGCTAAGACTAATATTTAAAACAATGGTAGAACTATATAGAGAGGCATTGACACATTTGAAGAAAGGTGATACTTTGCTTTACCCATCTGATACAATCTGGGGATTAGGTTGCGATGCACGTAACGAAAAGGCTGTAGAGAAAATCTTGTCAATTAAGCAACGTCCTCAAAATAAGGCATTTATTGTGCTTATTTCAAAAATTGAGCAGCTTTCAGAATATTTAGTTGAAGTACCCGAAATTGCCTGGAATTTGGTTGAGTTTGCTGAAAAACCCTTAACGGTCATTTATCCTAAAGGTAAAAACTTGGCGCCAAACTTGATGGGACCAGATGGTAGCGTGGCTATTCGTTTGGTAAAGGATGAATTCTGTAAAGGCTTAGTACATCGTATGGAAAGGGCGATTGTTTCCACTTCTGCGAACATTTCAGGACAACCAAGTCCGACGCAATTTTCTGACATTGACCAGTCAATTATCGACAACGTAGATTTTATTCTTAAAAATCCTAAAGGTGAAAACCTAAACGCCCAACCGTCTCAGATTGTCAAAATTGGGATGTACGGAGAGTTTGAGTTTATCAGAAAATAGTGATTTGTTAGTATTAGCCGTTTTCTATGCGTTGTATAAGTAATAGAAACGCTAAATACCCAATAGACAATTGATTCAAAGCGAATACTTTGTTCGCATGTCATCAGAGAATGAAAAGAAGGGGGCAGTAGCTTCAGGGTCTTTTACAAAACAATAGTATGAATTTTACAGAAACTTTAAATAATAACCCCATTTTCCAATTGGTAGCGGACTCGGCACAACAGTTGAATGTCCGTGCTTTTGTGGTAGGTGGGTTTGTACGTGATTTAATTTTAAATCGTCCTTCAAAAGACATTGATATTGTGTGCGTAGGTTCTGGAATTGAATTGGCTGAATTAGTAGCCAAAAATTCTGGACGAGATGATACATATTTGTCAGTATTCAAAAATTTTGGAACGGCAATGATTCGTATTGATGATTGGGAGGTCGAGTTTGTAGGAGCAAGAAAAGAGTCATATCGTAGCGACTCCCGCAAACCTATTGTGGAGGATGGCACTTTGGAAGACGATCAAAATCGTAGAGATTTTACCATCAATGCCATGGCTATTTCTTTGAATGTTAGCGATTTTGGTCAATTGCTAGACCCGTTTGATGGTGTTTCTGACTTGAGAAGAAAAATTGTTAAAACGCCACTTGAGCCAGGTATTACTTTCTCTGATGATCCACTAAGAATGATGCGTGCGGTACGTTTTGCCACACAACTCAATTTTGATATTCACCCTGATACTTTCGATGCATTGTTGTCGATGAAAGACCGTATTTCGATTATCTCGAAAGAACGGATTACCGAAGAATTAAATAAGATTATTCTTTCAAAAGTACCTTCTTACGGTTTCAAACTACTAGATTCTTGCGGATTGCTGCAACTCATTTTTCCTGAATTCTGTCTATTAAAGGGAGTAGAAACAGAGGAGGGTAAAGGGCATAAAGACAATTTTTATCATACTTTACAAGTATTGGATAATGTCGCCAAAAAGTCGGACGACTTGTGGACTCGTTGGGCGGCTATTTTGCACGATATAGCCAAACCTGCTACCAAGCGTTTTGATAAGAAAAAAGGGTGGACTTTTCATGGGCATGAGGAGTTGGGTGCCAAAATGGTAAAACCAATTTTTACCAATATGCGCTTGCCGCTCAATGAGAAAATGCGTTACGTGAAAAGTTTGGTTCGCTTGCATTTACGTCCGATTGCCTTGTCTAAAGAAACTATTACCGATTCGGCTTTGAGGAGGCTACTTTTTGAAGCAGGTGAAAATTTGGAGGGTCTCATGATTTTGTGTCGTGCCGATATTACTTCCAAAAATGGTGAAAAAGTAAAGCGCTACCTGCGTAATTTTGATATAGTTGAAGAGAAGCTCAAAGAGGTTGAGGAAAATGATAGGCTTCGTAATTTTCAGCCTGTGATTACAGGCGAAATTATTATGGAAACGTTTGGGCTGACTCCTTCTAAGGAAGTAGGTATTATCAAAATTGCTGTTCGAGAAGCTATTATCGAAGGGCAAATAGAAAATACCATGGAGTCAGGTATGCCATTCATTATTGAAGAAGGACGTAAACTAGGTTTGACTCCTAAATTGTAGTATTGATTACAAGCTTTAGGCAATCTCAACCATTTTGCCTAAAGCTATTTTATATTCCATTACCGTATTTCACTTCCACACGTCGTTCATTCGAACAAATCCTTGAATCTTCTGAATTTTAAGCCACGGTATTAAACTTCTTGCATAATGAAGACCTCCAGATTGTGGATATTCTTGCTTTTACTATCATTCCCCTGCTATGTTTGGGGGCAAATGACTATTTTACATCCTATCAATCGTTTGATTCTACAACGAAATCTTTCCAATCAAGCTGATTTAGCGATTACTGGATATACCAATGCTGCTGCTACTAAAATTGAGTATCAATTAGTTGAAATAGGTAAACCTGCCAAGGGCTGGCAGACGCTCGCAAGTAATGTTTTAAATCGTGAATTTTCAGGAAAAGTAAAAGTAAATGCAGGTTTTTATGACTTGTATGTACGTGCTTGGGTCAATAATACGATTATCGACGAAAAAATTATTGAGCAGATTGGGGTAGGAGAGGTATTCTTGATTGCTGGACAATCTAATGCCATGGGTGTACAGGGTTTGGGCTCGAAAGACGCTTCCGAAAAAGTAATTGTGATTAATGATTTGGATAAATATTTGGATGAGAAAGACAACCTCACTATTGCTCCTAATGAACCTATGCGTTTACACAAAATGGAAAGGGCTTTAGCCAATACCAATATGTATCCATCAGGAGAATCTGCGTGGCTATGGGGCGAGTTAGCAGACAAAATTGTTCAGAAATATCAAGTTCCTGTTTTTCTGCTTAACTGTGGTTGGGCGGCAGCTACCTCCGAAAACTGGAGTAAATCTGCCAACGGAGAGTTGGCTTATAATCAGTATGTTAGTAAGTATTGGCCTAATCAGCAGCCTTATGCAAACCTCAAAAATACCTTACAATATTTGGCTTCGCATACAGGGCTTCGAGCGGTTTTGTGGATGCAAGGAGAATCGGATGCTGCTCATAATCAGACTTCTGCACAAAATTATGAAGCTAATGTAAAGAATTTGATTGAAAAGTCTCGTCAAGTTTTTGGTTATAATATGCCTTGGTCAATTGCCCGCTCAACAGTTTCGAGCCGTAATGAATGGGCAGATTTGGTGATAAAAGGACAGAATGCAATTCTCAAAAATGTACCCAATACCTTTGCTGGACCCGAAACAGATACTATTCAAAATCCTAGGCCTATTGCGCACGGGCATTTGGAAAATGTCAAAAATGGTATTCAAGGACTAACATTAGCTGCCACAGCATGGATGCGTACAATGGATACGACGTTTTTCAAAAAAGCAATTCCGTATCAACCTCAAACTACTTTAGTGCCTAGGTTATTACCAACACATCTACCATTCGGGCGAAATTTTGCCGTTTATTTTCAAGGAGTTACAAGTCAAAATAAGACCTATCGAGTAGAGCTTTTGGATAAAGATGGAAAATTTGTGGCGCAGGTCGGACAAGGAACAAATAGCCCTGTAACTATCAATATTCAGAATGTATCACCTCTTGAGGTGTATCGTCTCAGAATTGTTTCTGAAGCACCTTTTTTACAAAGTACACTTTCCAATACGTTTACTTTGTCTGGTAGTTGGACTCCTTTAAATCTATTTACATTGGTTGAAAAATCAGACTCTCTGCATTTGAGTTGGTCGTATGTAGAAGCTTATTCGCCTACTAAAATCACGGTTCAGTACAGTACTAATCAGCAAAATTTTACAGATGTGTACACCGAAAATGCCAATAGTACTTTGGAAGGAAAATGGGCAGTAATTCGCCCGAAGGAAGTATTTGCTTATTACAGACTAAAATTGACACTAGCCGACGGGTCAGTTGTGTACACTGATACAAAATTGGTGATTGATTACTCACAAGTCTTAGGTATCGAAAACCCTAGTGTATCAGTAAAAATCTTTCCGAATCCAGCAAGTACTTACCTTACGATTCAGGGAGTAAATGACATGAGGCAACTACAAATATTTTCCAGTAATGGACAAGAGATTATGGATATTAAATCAAATAGAGTAGGAGAAGAATATTGGGTAGAGTTTCCTGAAACGATTCAAAATGGCGCTTATTTCTTAAGACTTCAATTACCAAACAATCAAATCATATTTAGCAAAGTGCTGATAATGAAGTAAGTGGTTAGAGTTTTGAGTGATGAATTTGTAGTGTACGAAGGATTATAAAACTGTTTATTTGGGATTTCTGATTTCGGAAACATGTGCTTTTATATTTCCGCAATCAGAAATCCGAAATCCACAATAGTTAGAAAGTCCTAACTCATAATTCTTTTTACTTTAATCTTATTTTTTACCTCTCACCGCACGAGCAATCATATCCCATTTTTCGTCTGGTACTTCGTTCAAGGCCGAAAACTCACCAGCGCCCATCAGCCACTCACCACCATCAATCGTAATGACTTCACCATTGATATATGATGAAAAATCTGACATTAAGAACGCTGCCAAATTAGCCAATTCTTGATGATCACCCACTCGCTTGAGAGGAATACGGCTTGCTGGGTCAAACTTTTTAGCAAGGTCATGTCCCATAGCTTCGGCAGGAAATAGCCTTTCCCATGCTCCTTCTGTTGGAAATGGACCTGGAGCGATGGCATTGAAGCGGATACCATATTTGTAGCCCCATTCAACCGCCAAGGAGCGTGTTAAAGCAAGCACACCTGCTTTGGCTGTCGCTGATGGAACAACATAACCAGAACCAGTCCAAGAATAAGTTGTCACAATACTCATGACGGTTCCTTTGATGTTATTTTCTATCCAATATTTACCAAATGCCAAGCTAAAGTTATAAGTACCCTTCAACACAATGTCTACTACCACATCAAAGGCTTTGTGAGTAAGTCGCTCGGTTGGACTAATAAAATTTCCTGCGGCATTATTGACCAAGCCTTCCACACTACCAAAGTGCTCTACTGCTGTTTTAAGAACATTTTCTACCTCGTCGTAGTTACGTGCATCACAGGCTACTGGAAGGATTTTTCCACCAGTGAGTTCTTCTAATTCTTTGGCTGTGGCTTCCAATACAGGGAGTTTGCGGGAGGCAATAACTACATTTGCTCCTAATTCTAGAAAGTATTTCGACATAGATTTTCCTAGTCCAGTACCTCCTCCTGTCACTACAATGGTCTTACCTTGTAAGGCTCCGTCTCTTAGCATTGGTTGGTTAAACATAGCTTTTTAGTTTAAAGATTTAAAAGCAAAACAGGTGATTAAAATACCTTATGCTATATTTTATCTCTCCTTTATGACTTTATTTTACTATACTTTTTAAAAGTAAAGTTCTATTGTAAAGCAATTTGGGATAAATAAAATTATTATGCAAGCATACTAATTGAGAATTTTTGAAAAAGTTAAAAGAATCAAAGAAGAAAGGATTGAGAAGTTAATTAGGGGAAGGGTAAAGGAGTAGAGAAAATGGAGCAAAACCATAAAAAAAGCCCTGCAATCATTTGCAGGGCTTTTATATAGTGCTCAGAGCACTTTGGGTGGATTATTTACCAGCTACCAAAGTTACGTCCAAGTTGAATACATCGTCGATAGCTTTGTCACCGATTGATTCGAAGAATTTCTTAGAACCATATTTGATGTTGAAATCTGTACGGTCAACTGGGATTTTAGCAGTTGCAGTTACTTTACCAGCAGCAGAAGTAATTGTAGCAGGGAAAGTGATAGTTTTTGTGATACCGTGCAAAGTCAAATCACCAGTGATGTTTGAACCAGCAACTTTAGTGATTTTGAAAGTAGCAGTTGGGAATTTTTCTACTTCAAAGAAATCACCTGTAGTGATGTGGCTGATGAATTTTTGGTTGTAACCAGCGTCAGTGATGTCAGTACAAACGATAGATTTCATATCGATTGTGAAAGTACCACCTGTTACTTTACCTTTAGCTACTGAAAGGTTACCGTTGCTGATGCTGATAAATCCTTCGTGTTGACCAGTTACTTTTTTAGCCAACCAGTGGATTTTAGAACCTTTAGTATCTACTGCCAAACCTTCAGCAGCTTTCTTAGGAGCGTTACCAGCGATAGCTGAACTCAATACTGTTGCAGATACAAATAAACTTGCGATGAACTTAATTGCTTTCATTTGATTGAAAAATAATTTTAGTGAATATGAATAATAAGGAGTTTTTAATACAATTCAGAAAATACCAATTATTCAGTCGAGCCTCTGAGTTTGTCTAAAAGATGACTTAGTGTGAGGGCTTCTTCAGGACTTAGCTTGTGAAGTGCCGTTTCCCATTCTGATTGTTGGTTATCTAGTTCTGCCAACAAGTCCAAACCTTTGTCTGTGATGATAACATCTACTTGACGACGGTCGTGTGGACACTCTTTACGGATTACTAAATCTTTCAGAATAAGCTTGTCAACTAATCTTGAGGCATTTGACATTTTATCGAGCATACGCTCAATTATTCCGCATACTGTAATAGGATTTGGATGCTGCCCTCTCAGAATTCTCAAAACATTATATTGCTGCAACGTTACATCATAACGTTTCAGTAAATCACTCTGTAATGTACAAAGCCAGTTGTTTGTGAACATAATATTCACAACGGCCTTAGTGTAAGGTGATTTGAATGCTTTTTGCTGTATGTCTTGTTCGATACTCATAATTTGATGATACAAATTTAATGTAAAAACATTTGATGTCAATACATTAAAATGTTAATTTTTTGTTAATGTTAATTAGTAGTCTGAAAATCAATGGCTTGTATTTTGTAAAATTTCCTTAATTAAATAAAATATAGAGATTTTGTTAACAAGTTTTACTAAAATCGTTATTGAATCGATCAAAGATGACGCATATCTATCGCTCATTGTCTATGGCTTTGGCTGATTATGAAGCATCTTCTTGGAGTTTTTGAAGTAGTGTATCCAATTGCTCAAGTTCGGATTGACTCATTTGAATACTTTGCGACTCCCAAACCTCAATCAGCTCATTGAGCTCATGGGTTACTTGTAAGCCTTCTTCCGTAATAAGTACCTCTACTACTCTTCTATCATTAGGGGATTTTTTTCTTTCGACAAATCCTTTTTGCTCAAGTTTATCTACCAATCTCGAAACATTTGACATTTGATCTCTCATACTGTCGATAATCGTGTTGATACAGAGTGGGGTAGGATGAGAAAGTTGCAAAATTTTGAGAACACTATATTGCTGCTCGCTAAGAGAATAGGGTTTTATAATCTGACTAAATTCAGACACTAACCAGTTGTTGGTAAACATGATATTTACGGTTAGTTTCTGATAAGGATTAGCAAAAGATTTTTGCTTTATATCTTTTTCAATGGACATAATTTTAAATTTAATGTGTACAGACCTAGATTTGCGAAGATTATAATGATACAAGGTTTTAACAAGAGTAACGAATACTCTTCCGATAATGTCCATTAATGTGGATTTTGTACAATTATAAATGGTATCTTTTCTGCAAGAAGCCAGAGCTTTACATCAAGTTAAGAGAAGTATTAAAAGGAGGTGGTTAATTGTTTGCAAATATACTCAATTATCGGAAGGGCACGATTTCTGGTGCCGAAATATCAAAGTCTTTGAGGCGATAATTGTATGTATCACTAAAAGAGGCATTGAGCACTCCTATATTGGGCAAGTTGGGGAAATAGGTAAACTTGAGTTGGAAAGTATTAAATGTCAGATTTTCGTTTCGTAATCTTACTCCCAAACCTATCCCAGTGTAGGGATATTTGGTAAATAAAAATTGATTTCTTGGTGTTACAAAAGCCATATCTAGCTGAAAAAATGGCGCTAAGCGAAAGCCGACAAAGTTGACTTTCGAAAACCAAACGGCTTGGTAGCCTAGGGCTAGTTTTTTACTACCCCAAAGTTGATCGCTATTGATGCCTAAAATACCATTCTCACCATTGATATTGAGATATTCACCCGTGTAGCGTTGTACGCCAAAGGCATATTTGAGATTGATAAAATGACGTAATTTGGCTTTGGGCAATGTATATAACCTCGAAAAATAATTAGATTCGATACTTACCCCTGCCGTACCATTGGTGTAGGCACCTGCATTGAGTAAAGCATACAAATAGCCTGAATTGTTAAGATACTGTCCTCTTGCCAGTTTTATCCCCGAATAAAAGCGACTGCCAAAAGCATCCGAATATTCTTTTCCCGCCACAAAAGTAGCCAGATAACCGTAGGGAACGTCTTCAGTAATCCCGAAGCCATAAATCAAAAAATCCCGTTTGTAGCGTCTATTCGAAAAGCCAATACCAACTAAATATTGTTCTTGGTTACGAAAAAGCTGGTTGGTGTCAGCAGTTACAACAGGGCGCTGAGTGTAATTGATACTGGTAAATCTTAGTCCGACGATAAAGCGGGTACGAGCTTGATTTTCAGGACTTAAAAAAGGAAGTTTGTAAGAACGAGCTAGCCAAAAATCTACATAATTTCTCACTGTTGGAAAATACAACGGCAAGGTGTCATTTTGCATGAGTGTGCGTGCATCATATCCTCTTGTAGTCACGCGCAAATCACGGTCGTGACTCATTTCAAAACCTCCTGCCATTTTCATTTCTGGCGTTAGAAATGGTCTAAAAAAACGCAAAGCATAGCGATTGGTTTGCCTACGAAACGACAAATCCAATTGGCCTGTAATAAAGGAGCGGCCAATATACGGAATGGTATAGGTGGTGGCGTATTCGAGTTTGGGTGATTCTTTTTGATTGATATAAAAGGTGTTTCTCCAGGAATGACCTAGTCCTCGAAAGTTTACTTGGTTGATACTCAAATCATAACGATCAAAACCTCCAAAATTGACATCAGGAATCAATGACCAAATATCTTGCGTAATGACCAACAAATCCACCAAGTTGGGATATTGTTCATCAGGAACTACCAAAATACGAGCATCGTGCAAAATGGTACTATTACGCATCACACGCTCGTTGTCACGAAGTCGGTCGGCATCGATGATATCGCCCGTGTGGAATAATAGGAAGGATTTTCGGATGATACTCTCTCGGGTATTGGTGTGTAGAGCGCTAAAAAACTTTTCAAAACCCTGTGCTTTACGAGCAGTATCATTGACACTTTCTCCAAAAACTCGGAGTGTTTTGACATAGATTTTACGCACAACTCGACCTTCATATTCCTGAAAGGGATTTTCGTCAATTTTCACAACCTCCTGACCCGCTGAGTTTTGATTATACACATCCTTGAAGAGGGCATGATAAATTTCGTTGAGAACCCGATTTTTTGAAAACCGCTTTTTTAAATTAGAGTAAAGCAAACTATCTTCTTTATTTTTCTTTACTTGATAATCTTCAGGAATAAAGGCTTGAGTGGAATCTTTTTGTTGGGCGTGGGCCGATATTGGCGCAAATAATAGCCAAAAGGTCATTGTAACCAGTGCGACAATTTCACTCAGGCTCATGTTCCTACAAGGTTTTGTGGGTATAATTGGCTTATTTTGTAGAAATTTGCATATCATATCTAAACAAAAATACGAAAACTCTCAGAATGCTAACATTAAATTATCCACTTGTTTTAGCTTCAAATTCGCCACGTCGACAACAATTACTTAAAGATGCGGGCTTTGAATTTAGTGTCAAGGTAAAACCAACAGATGAGGATTTTCCTGATACGATGCCTGCGCCTGAAGTTCCTGTATTTTTGGCAAAAAAGAAAGCATTGGCATTTCAGCATGAAATCGAAAATCAAATTATACTAACGGCTGACACAATTGTGGTAGTCGATGGTTTGATTTTGAATAAACCACAAGACAAAGCTGAAGCCAAGTGGATGTTACAAAAACTTTCGGGACGTAAACACCAAGTAATTACAGGGGTTTGTGTGATGACCAAAGATTCCATGGAAAGTTACAGCGATACGACAGACGTATTTTTCAGAGAATTAACGGACGCTGAAATTGATTATTATATTGAAAACTGCAAACCTTTCGACAAGGCGGGAAGCTATGGCGTACAAGATTTTGTAGGAATGGTGGGTATTCCTCGCATCGAAGGGTCATATTTTACAGTCATGGGCTTACCTGTACATCTCGTGTACGATGCGCTCAAGAAATTTAGTGAATTGTGAATGAGTAAAAGGAAATAAAATTCACTATTCATAACTCACTCAACTACTCAATTACCAATAGAACACATGCTTCATTCAAGAAATAAACATCAAGAAAGATATGATATGGAGGCACTTATGAAGGTGTCGCCAGAGTTAAAACCTTTTGTCTTTATTAACCAATACGGTAGTCAAACCATTGATTTTGCCAATCCAGCTGCGGTAAAGTTGTTGAATAAAGCTATTCTAAAAGCTTTTTACAAAATCGAATATTGGGATATACCATTGCATTATCTGTGTCCACCGATTCCAGGACGTGCAGATTATTTGCATTACACCGCCGATTTATTGGCAGAATCCAACAATAGTCAAATTCCTACAGGTAAGGATATCAGAATTTTGGATGTTGGGGTAGGGGCTAACTGCGTTTATCCTATCATTGGTCATGCCGAATATGGCTGGCGTTTTGTGGGTTCGGAGGTAGATAAAACTGCTATGAAATCGGCACAGAACATTGTTATTACTAATTCGAATCTTAAAAACAATGTAGATGTTCGTTTACAAAATCGCCCCGACCAGATTCTTGAAGGTATTATCCGTACCCAAGAGTTATTCGATTTAGTGATTTGTAATCCTCCCTTCCACGCTTCCGCTGAAGAAGCATCGGCAAGCTCTATTCGTAAGCAACAGAATCTTACGGGCAAAAAAGTACAAAATGCTTCACTCAACTTTGGTGGACAAAGTCGTGAATTGTGGTGTGAAGGTGGTGAACTGAAGTTTATTTGGCAAATGATTCAAGAAAGTAAAGTTTTTGCTAAAAACTGCCTTTGGTTTTCTTCTTTGGTTTCGAAAAAAGATAACTTAAAAAGCTTGTATAAAGCTCTTGATAAAACAGATGTTACCAATTATCGCATTATTGAAATGTCGCATGGACAAAAAATAAGCCGAATTTTGGTTTGGACATATTTTTCTGAAGAAGAAAGAAAAGCTTGGGCAAAAGCTAGATTTGTGAATAAGTAAAATACACTTAACCGTAGAGATGCAATGCTTTGCGCCTAAAAAGGTTTCATTCTGAAGTTTAGTATCAGAAAATATGAGTCATCCCAAATTTTAAGATTGGGATTATTCTCCAAGTTTTCACCAAAAAGCGGTTGGAAAATATTTTCCAACCGCTTTTTGGTACTACCATGCTAGATATGACTCGGATTAAGACGCAATCATTGCGTCTCTACTGCTAGAATACAAATTTTAAAATAATCACTCATTCACAACTCACTAAATTCGGGATGACTCATATTGATGATTTCAAAATTCGAGAGACCTTTTGATAAACCCAAATATCCTTTCTTCAAAAAAAAAACTTTAAGACTAGGTGTAAATCAATACTTTGTGTACTTCACAGATAGAGGAGAAAATCTCCTTACCTTTATGAAGTTCCATTTTTCTTTATCTCAAACTTATTTCATTTATTATGTTCAAAAAACTATTTGCACTAAGCTTTTTGCTTAGTATCTCCCTAGTGGGCTTGGCTCAAACACAAAAGCCTCTTTCAAAAGAAGATAGTCTCCTCAAAGTTTACCGAAAAATTGCTGATACGGGCGATGCCATCGAGCTGAAAAAAGTAGATACTGAAATTGCTCGTTTGCTAAAATCCTCCGAAGAAAAGGATTTTACTTTTGCCGTTCGTGTAGCCTATTCTATTAAACAAAGCTCTTTGGCTGATTCTATTAACAAGTTGGCAGTTCAGAAATTCCCAACAGGAAAAGCGGCATTAATGGCAGCTTATAATTTGGTCATTCAAGCACCACAGGAAATAAAAGCCAAGTTGGATGCTTATGAAACATTTCTGAAGAAGTTTCCAGAACCTGCTGAAAAGTCTGACATTGTTTATGACTACGCACGTTCTGAAATTGCTTCTACATACGCCAAAGCAGGCGATGCCATAAATAATGCTTTGTGGCTGTCCAAAATAAAAACTCAATCCTATAAAGGGATAGCTCAGGCTTCTAATTCGCAAATGTTTTTGCAAAAAGGTGATTTTGCAACGGCTGAAAAATTGGCATTTGAAGGACTTCAAAACTCTAAAGCTTCCTTGGAAAATAATCCCAACCCGAATGCCAAAGGTGATTATTACTATTACTTACAAAACTATGCGGGTTTGTTGTATAAAATCAAAAAGTATGATGAAGCACTGAAATACATCAACGAACTTCGTAGCAATCTTGAAGGAAATAAGGTAAACCAAACCAATGAGATTTATGCGCTTATCTTGACAGGAACTGGCAAAGGCAAAGAAGCTTTACCAATGCTAGCTGAACTTGTAAAGACAGGTAAGGGTAGCAATGAGGTTGCTGCGGCGATAAAAGAAGCCTATATTCAAACCAATGGAAAAAGTGATGGTTTTGAAAAATACTTGAGTTCATTGCATACCGACATGAAAAAAAGTATTCAAGCAAAATTGGCAAAAGAATTGATTTCTCAACCAGCGCCTGCATTTTCGCTTGTGGACTTGGAAGGCAATAAAGTATCATTGGCTGAATTAAAAGGTAAAGTAGTTATCTTGGATTTTTGGGCTACTTGGTGTGGACCTTGCAAAAAGTCATTTCCTGCTATGCAAAAGGCATTAGATAAATACAAAGCAGATCCAAACGTGCGCTTTTTGTTTATTGATACTTGGGAACGTATTCCTGAACCTAAAAAAGCAGTTCAATCATTTATTACAGAAAATAAATATACATTCTCTGTATTGCTTGACGATAAAAACACGAAAGTGGTGGACAAGTTTGGTATCGTAGGTATTCCAACGAAATTTATCATTGATGGAAAAGGAAACATTCGTTACAAATTGATTGGTTTCGAGGGTTCTGACGAAGCTGCCGTAGAAGAAATTTCTTATATGATTGAAAGTGTGAGATTGTAGTTTTATTCTTGCAAGCTTACAACTCTAACTGGTTCAAGTCTTAGACTTGGACCAGTTTTTTTTATAGTTTTCAAACTATAAATCAATCTGTAGCACTGAGAAATTTTAAGTTTTTAAATAACCAAGTCATAGTCCTTGAGAAAAAGTAAGTCCAAGCCGTAGACTTTGAGCTACTAGGTGGACTTGTAAAATCAGGATATATCTGTCTTTGCTTTGTATTTTATTGTACTTAACTAAGAAAGCCTCTATCTTCGTACTTCCATTAACCAAGTTTATAAACATTTTATGAAAAAATTATCTCTTCTGCTTGCCCTACTTTGGGTGAGTTGCTATCCTATTATTGGTCAGGCTGTAACAACTGACCCTCTTCTGCCAACAGGCGATAAAGAAGTAACACTTATTTTTGACCTAAAACAATCCAAAGACTCGCGCACGAAAGGTTTATTAGGCAAAACCTCCGATGTATATCTTTGGTCTGGAGCTGGGACTACTGCCACAGGCAATGCCTTTGAGTACGTTCCGACGGGGCAGAGTAACTTTGCTGAACCTTTTACTAATGGAAAAATGACCTCATTGGGCAATGATGTTTGGAGTATCAAAATTACTCCTCGAACATTCTATAATGTACCTACTAGTAAGTCTATTAAAAGACTCGGGGTTTTGTTGAAAAATGGAAATGGAACGGCTCAAACGGAGGACTTTTTTGTTACTATGTACGATGCCGCTTTTAGCCTCGCATTTTTGTCACCAACCGAGAGTACCATCGTGTTAAAGTCTGGGCAAGACTTACCAATTAGCTTAAAAGCATCTGCTAAAGCTATTTTTTCAGCTGAAATAAGTGTTGGAAATACATTGATAAACAACACAATCCTTAATTTTTCAACTGATAGTACAGATACTTTTACAACCACAATACCTTATAATTCATTGGCTAAACTAATCAATGATAAATCTTCCACTATTACGATGAAAGTTCAGGCAAAAGCAAAGTTAGGAACAGCTACCGCACAATTGGCGGTATTGGTACCACCTCAGATTACTACAGCCGAAGTACCAGCTGGATGGAAAGATGGCATCAACTATTTGTCTGAAACCAGTGTCGGTTTAGTACTATATGCACCCAATAAGGACTTTGTTCATGTGATAGGAGATTTTAATAATTGGGAAACCAATAATAACTATTTGTTGAAAAGAAATACTTCTGCTGAACGCTATTGGATACAGCTAGACGGTATCGAAAAGGCAAAAGAATATGCTTTTCAGTATTTGATTAATGGAACTGTAGCTGTGGCAGACCCTTACGCTGAAAAAATTCTTGATCCCAATAATGACCAATATATCCCGTCGGCAACGTATCCTAATTTGAAGACTCTACCTTCGAGCGTAAAAACAATTGCCTCGGTATTTCAGACTGGACAAGCGGCTTATGTTTGGAAAAATACTGCTTTCAAACGCCCAGCTAAAGAAGATTTAGTAGTGTATGAATTACATGTGAGGGATTTTGTAGCCAATAAAAACTATCAAGCAGTGATTGATACGTTGTCGTATCTCAAGAAGCTTGGCGTCAATGCCATTGAGTTAATGCCAGTGCAGGAATTTACAGGAAATGATTCATGGGGCTACAACCCAATTTTCTATTTCGCTCCAGACAAGGCTTATGGTACAAAGGACGAATTGAAGCGTTTCATTGACAAATGCCACGAATTGGGTATTGCGGTACTGATGGATATGGTATTTAACCAAGCTGACTATGAGTTTCCTTATGTGAAAATGTATTGGGACGGCTCAAAACCTTCGGCAGATTCTCCGATGTTTAACCAAACAGACCGACATCCATTTGGCGTATTTTTTGACTTTAATCATGAAAGTTTAGCCACCAAAGCCTACGTAAATCGTGCGAATGCTTTTTGGTTGCAAGAATATAAGATTGATGGTTTTAGATTTGACTTAGCTAAAGGTTTTACCCAAAAACAGACCTCAAACGATGCACAATTTAGACTTTATGATCAATCTAGAGTTGATATTTGGAAAGGATACTACGACAATATTCGCAAGGTAGATGCTTCTGCTTTCGTGATTTTGGAGCTTTTTTCTGAGGATTTAGAAGAAAGAACTTTCACCAATATGGGCATGATGGTTTGGGGAAATCATAACTACGATTTTAGAGGTATGATGAAAGGTGAAACCGTCGATTTGACACGTCTTTCTTATCAATCGAGAGGAATGACTACACCGGGTGTAGTAAGTTACATGGAAAGCCATGACGAAGAGCGTTTGATTTATGATGCAGTACAGAATGGAAAAACGGCTAACTCTTACTCAACTAGAGATTTAGCGACAGCCCTAGAACGTGAGAAAGCAAATGTGGCGGTATTTATGGCGGTTCCCGGTCCAAAAATGATTTGGCAATTTGGAGAGCTAGGCTATGACGTAAATATTGATTTTAATGGTCGTACTGGACAAAAACCTTTGAAGTGGGAATACCTTACTGATGCTCGTCGTTTGAAATTATACAAAGCCTATGCCGCCATGGTTCAGTTGAAAACCTCGCAATCAATATTTAAAACTACAGATTTTAGTATCGACTTGACAGGTATGCAGAAAAAAGTGACGCTTCGTTCAAGCGATAATACAGTTTTGGTAGTGGGTAATTTTGATATTCAAGCAAAAGGTATGACTCGTCTCTTCCCATCTACAGGTAAATGGTATGATTATTTTACAGGAAGTAGTATCGATGTAGGTGATTTAGATTTGCCTTTATTCCTAGAGCCAGGGGAGTTTCATATCTTTTCAACAAAACCATTCCCAAAACCTGAAGCCGATATCGTTCCTTGGAAAGTACCTTCGGCATTAGTGATTACAGGAATCGAAGAGGAGGCTACAGCTGTGAAATTATTCCCTAATCCAGCTACAAACATGGTACGCTTGTCGGTTCCAACTTTCAGAAAAGGAGATACGCATTACGAAATGTACGATTTTTATGGAAAAATGGTAAAACAAGGAAAAGTAGAAGAGACAAACACAGATATATCTATCACCGACCTAAAAGAAGGACTGTATTTGATTCATATCCAAGACGCACAACGTAATCAGGTGCTAAAAATGATTAAACAATAGTTCGATTGGGGATTTGGGATTTTTGATTTCGGGATGTACGGATAGGATATTCTGACTGAAATCAGCAATATATCTAAAATCCCCTTAGCAATTCCTATTCGAAAGTTTGGACTTATCTTTAAAATAAAATTGCTGTAGCGGCAACCCTTGCGGTTGCCGCTACAGCATAATGATATGAATGATTTTGAGTAAAATGAAATCCCTTTATTCACTCATGATTTTTTCAAACTCAGTCTTTATTATTTTTATATCTTCTACAATCATTGATACTATCTCTTCAGTTGTACAACCATAGTTAGAAAAGTTCTTTACTCCAAGCCATGCATCATTGGTATCGTTAATAAATCCCATCTCTTTTTGTAAAAAGCCCATTAATTTTTCTTGATGCGGATATTCTTTTACTTTGTAATTCAAGGAGTAGTTTTTGTGCCGAATACCCACATATCCTACGCCTGTTTTCGTGACAGAAACCATAATGTCTTCTGAAATCTTATATCTTTCAGGATGCTTGTCATCAAAGGTACAAATACCTTCTATTTTGAGTTTTTCTGATATATTTTTTTGTACTTCTGTTTTAATTTGCGGAAAATCTCTACTTACATCATTAAGATTACCTTTTTTATTTTTGACCTCGTCGATTTCACCAGAAAAAATCTTTTCTATTTGGGCTTTGATTTCAGTATCATTAGGATTATCAAATAGGTATTTTAAACATTTCCCTACAAGATTCATTTCTTCAGTAGTAAGGCGACTTGAAGGATGTTTGATAGAGGAAATAGGGATATGTTGGTATTTGCCATGGCTCAGAAGCTTATTAGGCAATAGTAATTCAGTAGTAAATTTACCTTCTTTTTTCAACGGGTCAATGCAATCTTCAATACCGAGACATAGAATTTTTTTTGGTTGTAATATGTTAATTAACTCAATAGTTTTTTGGATACATTCAGATGGGAGCTTTGGTAAGTCCTTTGCTTGGACAGAGGAAAATAGCGTTAGATTAGTAAGAACAAATTTTGATTTATCTTGAAGAATTGACTCTATTTTCCCTCTTCTCAAAATACTCTTTAACCTTTGCCAAAATCGCCAAGTATCCCTTTTATACCAATCAGGATTTCCTTTCAATAAGGTAGCCCCATCCATTTTGCCATCCAGCCCCCAATCTGTCCAAAAAGTTTTAGACACTTGGTCAGTATAACTTCCTCCCGAACCAGGGTTAATTGCCAAAATCAATAGTTCTGGTCGTTGCTCAAGATCATTTAAGTTAGATTGAGTGTAAAATGCTTTGTCAAAAATAGGTTCTTTTTTAGCTAAATCATGGTACAAATTAGATGTACTATCTGCCCATTTTGCTAGTTCTTGTTTCATTAATTCTAGGTCAGTCATCATATTTTTTATTAAATGTATGTAGGGTAAATATACAATTTTTAGGTAAGTTCGCATTGTACGATACCAATGTTTTTTTGATAAAAAGTAGAATTTTTGGGGACTTTGCTGCTGTTCCCTATATTTGTTACTATTCATCTTAACTAAACTATGAAACTATGAGTGCAGATACCACTAAAACCATTCTTTGGATTCTCAGTATTCTTTATGGGATATTGATTGTTGGGTCATTCTTTCCGATTATGATGAGCCCTTTTTTGTTTGATGCTGGCGCCACAAAAGGGCGTTGGGTAACTTTCTTCTCTATTGTTGCTTTCCCAATCCTAGCTTTGATTTCGATTATTGCGGCTTGGTGGTTGTTTCGACATGGACATTATTCAGCAGCTAAATGGGTCTTTACTTTACCTGCTTTGAGCATCATAGGTTTTTTTGTAGGATTTTCGATGCCTTAGTTTTAACGATGCTTGTTCCAGAAAAATAGTATACCAGAGCGATAGGATTTGATTTATGTTCTCATAAATATCGACTACTTATTCCACTTAGCGGGTGAATTTATTCATCCCTGACGAAAGAGTTTAATTAACTTCATAAAAAAAGGGTACGAAAATTAATTTTCGCACCCTTTTTTGTTACTATATTTCAGAAAATACCTTTTAAAATACAAAGCATTGCGTCTATACAAGTGAAAATTATATTAAAAATAATCACTCATTCACTCAATCACAATTCACTAAATGCTATACTGCAAAACTTTCGCCGCAACCACAAGTACGAGTTGCATTAGGGTTTTTGAATTGAAAACCTTTACCATTTAAACCGTCAGAAAAATCTAATTCTGTACCTGCAAGATAAAGAATGGATTTTTTGTCAATCATGATTTTTACTCCTTTGTCTTCAAATACCATATCATTGGCTTGTGGTTCAGAAGCAAAGTCGAGGTCGTACATCAAGCCTGAGCAACCACCGCCTTGTACGGCTACGCGTACGTTGTAGTTGTTGCTTAAACCTTCTTTATCACGCAATTCTTTGATTTTTTCTGCTGCTATATCTGTTACTGTTACCATGATGCTATATCTATTTTAGGAAAAACAAGTTGTTATGATTTTTGAACCACAAAAGTAATCGAAAAGTTCCGAAAATCTATTTCATTGGCAAATGAACCTCAGCCATCATACAGCGTGCCGAACCTCCTCCATTACCTTCAATCATACTCAAATCGAAGTGTAGAATAGTACAATAGTCGCCTAGAATTTTGGTTTGTGCTGGTGTAAGCGAGTAATAAGCGGCATCTGACATAACCAAGTATCGGTCTCCTTTTTCGCTACGAATTTCAAGCATATTGCCTGCAAACTGATTCATTTGATCTAGGGTAATTTCAATCACCTGCTTTCCACTGCTTTCTAGTGAATTTCTAACCATCAAACGTTCATCCAAATCAGGTATTGCTTCAAGACAAATCACGGCAAACATATCGCCGATGCACATCAAGACATTGGTATGGTAAATTTGCTTTCCTGCGCCATCTACTGCGGTGAATTTTACGATTTCGTAATTCATCTGAATTGAGAATTCAGTTAAAACCGCTTCATTAGTTCTTGGCGACAAACACGCATACGCTATTTTGAATTTTCGGTCTAGTACCATCGAGCCTGTTCCTTCTAGGTATTCGCCTTTTTCTTCAAAATAGGATAAATCAATTTTTCGGTTGATATAAAAATCTTTTTCCAGCAGGTTAACTATGTCTTGACGTCTTTCCAATCGGCGATTGGGAGCCTGCATTGGATACTCGATGACCGTACCGTTATTGTGAAATGAAACCCAATTATTAGGAAAAATCGAATCAGGTGTATGCGGCTCAGGTGTGTCTTCGACTACAATGACATTGACACCATGTTTGCGGAGGCGAGCCACCATTTCATCAAATTCACCTAACGCTTGGGCTTGGGCAGTATCTTGCGTTTGTTGACCAAAAGCTTTATCCTGAAATGCATTTGACTCGGCTGTTTGTTCGTTAAAGCCAAATCGCACAGGACGAATCATCAAGATATTTGAAGTTGTTTGTGAGCGCATAGTTTGATTCGTTTTGTTTGTTGCAAAGTAGTTTATTTGTAAGTAGTGTAGCCGTTAGCATGCAAAAAAGATTGCCCTTTGGGCTTTCGGCAATGAGCTATCGGCATTCAGGAAAGATGTTTCTACCACTTCTTTAGTAACCTCCGATTGCTGATTGCCAAGACCTAAAATCCCTCTCTCAGAATTGGCATTGACATACAGTGTGAACCACCACGAGCACGCGATAATTCTGCTGAAGGAAGTAGAATAAAAGTATTCTGCATATTATCTGGCGACTTGCGACCACTCTCAAATTCTTGAATCAAATCAGCTGCTTTGATAGCTTCAAAGCCTAATGCCTTAAAGGCTTCAAGGGTTTTGTCGTTTCTATCATAACCGATTACGACTCCTTCTTTGAGTGCCAACAAATTACAAGAATCTGTCCACTGCTCGCGGTCACCGTAAGGGAACTCGTTATTACCAGAATATACAAATTGTACATCGAGAGGCATACAGCCTAAATCATTTACTGAAATTTCTGTCAACAAATCTTCCAAATAGTCAATTACACGTGGTTCTTTGGCATCTTTGCGGAATTGTATAATGCGTAATTCGTCTTTCACCTTAGCTTTGATTAAACCAGCTTTTACGAATATCTCATTTTCTTGTTTAGCTTGTTTTCCAAGCGAGCCGAGTAATACCCAAATATTTCTTTTGACTTGTGTAAAAACCGTATCAATGTGCATATAGTCACGTTTTTTCGGAATTTTTACCAAGGTAATTTTCTCAACTATATCCTTTTCAAAAAGAGCCTCTATGACTTGTTTGGCAGCGTACACTGTAGTTCTTTCCGAAATACCTATCAATAAGTGGTTAGGCGCCACCATCATGACATCGCCACCTTCGAGAGTGGCAATGGTATCTGACTTTTGGTCATCGGGCATTAAGAACTGATGTTCATTGTCCGGAATTTCGATGATATTGTTGCGTATTTCTTCAAAAATTTGATGATTGAAGAAAACGTATTGCATCAACAAAGCTTCGCGTGTACGCGCTATTTTGGCGGGTTTATTAAGCAATAAATAGTTGTTGATGGTAATCCCAATATCCCGAGTGAAGATAAAGTTGGGAATAGGCGCAAAAAGCATTTCTTTTTCGGGCGTCATGCCTGAGATAAGCGTTTTGGCCAGTTCGGTAGAAGGGTAATTCAATAACGTATTTTGAATGGCAAACGAACAATGTTCAACCGCACAAACGGCAGCTACAAGTCGTGTCCTTATAATAGAGTTGTCTAAAACTTCTGCCAATAGCCTTTGAACTTCGATGACTCTATCTGATTTGAAATAATGTGGGCTTTCTGGTTTGAAGAATTCTCTGGAGGTATCGGCATCGATTTCGTGCAAACGACCTTTAATTTTGGATGGGTCGAGGAAGTAAAGTAATGTTTTTACGTAGTAATCATATTCATCTTTTCGCATCGTGTCCAGATGCACTATATCTTCAAAGAGCCAATCTTGAGCTTTTGAAGGAATAACCTTCCCTAATCCACTGTCTGGGCTATGAATCAATAACCTCTTTAGCGTTCCTACTTCCGATGAAACATTGATAGACTTTTCCATAATTTGATTGTCTTTGAAGTTTGTTGCTTTTTAGGTAAAAAATGGTAAAAAACTCATTTTTCGCAATAAACGATTTTTTTTCTACAAAGTCAAGTCGAGAGAAAAACATAACGAATTTTTCATTTCAAAGCTGAATAGATTTTCAGAATGGCCTATAATCTTTGACAAAATATGAAAATTATATAATCGAAGTTTTTTCTGTGTAAAAGAAAATAATACTAGGGTATTCGTAGAAAATACGCTTAGAGGTGCATGCGAGATATCCTTTTTGTAAGAAATTCTAGTACTTAAGCTGAATCCAATTTGTGATTTCTTTCGTAAGTTTAGGTATCTATATAGGCACGGGAGGGAAGTTACTTGGATTGATAGTATTAATGGTAATAAGTCATTTGCTCATGACGCATTCGAATAAGCAGTAATTAGGCGGTTTAATTGCACGGTATTGAATGTTTTTTTAACCTTACTACAATTCGAGACTTAACTCCCTTTTGCTATTTATTTCTTGTCTTAATATCTTCTATAAAAATATTTCCCCAAGTTATTATTCTGTTGAAATTCTAGCTTTCAAATAATCTGAAAGTGATGAAACATTTTTGCTCAAGCAATCATATAAGAAGGAGCACATATACCGAGAAGCATTTTGAGACTAAGGGATATTTTACGTAGTCGTGCAAAATTAAGTTTAAGAAATTAATGAGATAAAATATTAGTAATCAAAAAATACACTCAAAACTCATCACTCACAATTCAGCACTCATACTTACCTATTTACTCAAATAACAAAAAGGGAGCCCAATGCAGGCTCCCTTTTGTATTTATCTCGCAAAATAAAATTTATACTATCTCATTTTTTTAATTGTAATCGGCACACAAACCTGAGGACAAGATGAACATGCCGCTGGAGGCGTGATCGTCACGTTGTTCAACGAACATCCATTTGCATCAGTAATTGTAATTGTTTTAGGGCCATCACTGATTTGGAATGGACCAAATACACTTGATGTAGCACCATAATTTAGTGGAGAAGCCGATGTAATACCACCTGATACTGTATATGTTGTTCCACTACCGCCAGTTGGGTTTAATGTGAGAGTGTACTTATCATCTGCACCAGTTCCTGGAGTACCATTGTCGTTACAAATTGTAACTACCCCTGCTGAAATTGGAGCTGCTTTAACAGTCACGTTAAATGTATCTTCGATAGAACATCCTTGAGCTGAAGATTTAGTTACACGATATGTTGTAGAGAACATAGGAGTCACTGAAATCGATGCTGTTGTTTCACCAGTATCCCACAGATATGAAGTTCCACCTGTAGCAGTCAATGTCACAGGAGTACCTGCACAAACTTCTTTGTTTTCAGTAGTTCCAACAGGAGTTGCATTTACAGTTACACTAACTGTTGCTGTTTGGTTACATCCCAATGGACTAGTTACAACAACAGTATAAACACCTTGGTTAGCAGCCGTTGCCGAAGCTGTTACTGTTGGTTCTG
Source organism: Flectobacillus rivi (assembly GCF_030056655.1). Taxonomy (NCBI): domain Bacteria; kingdom Pseudomonadati; phylum Bacteroidota; class Cytophagia; order Cytophagales; family Flectobacillaceae; genus Flectobacillus; species Flectobacillus rivi. Next base: position 122,322 of record NZ_JASHIE010000002.1, on the reverse strand, counting down.
CTACTGTCGAAGTAAAGCTGTTAGGACCAGACCAAGCGTAAGTTTCGCCTGCTTGTTTTCCACCTAGCGTAAAGGCAATTGGAGTGGTAGAACATACTGTAATTGTTGGACCGCCTGTGATTGTCGTAGTAGGAGCAGGGTTAACAGTTACGGCAACTGATGCCGTACCAATACAACCTTTGCTATCGGTTACTGTAACTGTATAAGTTCCACTCATAGCAGCTGTTGCAGTTGCAGAAACTACTGGACTTGCAGCTGTTGAAGTAAAGCTGTTTGGTCCTGTCCAAGAATATGAAGGACTTGTTCCGTCTGTTGTCGCACTTAAAGTAAGTGGTACACCCGAACAGTTAACCGCTACTACTGTAGTTGCAGTAACCATTGGTTTAGGATTCACCATTACGTTTACAGTAGCAATAGCACTACAGTTATCACCACTAACACCTGTTACAGTATAGACACCTGCGTGTTGAGTCATCGAAGCACTTGCTGTTACTGTTGGGTTTGCCGAAGTAGAAGTAAATCCATTCGGACCTGTCCAAGAGTACGTTGATGCACCTGAAGCTGTCAAAGTAATAGGAGATTGCTCACAGACAGCCAATGCTGTTGGAGTAATTTTCACATCTGGAGCAGAGTATAGACTGATTGAAGTAGTTGTTGTTGCTGTACAACCGTTGATATCAGTTACACTTACAGAATAAGTTCCTACATTAGCATTTGTTACAGATGCAATTGTAGGGTTGGCAGCTGTAGAAGTAAATCCTGCAGGACCTGACCATGAGTAGCTTGCGCCAGCTGGATTACTGCTTACCGAAAGATTAGCTGTACCATTCAAACAAACTTGAAGTGGAGCATTTGCTGTAGCTGTTGGAATAGGATTAACATTTACCTGAACTGTAGCTGTTGCTGTACAACCCAAAGATGATGTACCCGTGATGGTATATACACCTGCATTTACAGCACTTGCTGAGCTTATAGTTGGATTCGCTACGGTAGAGGTAAAATTATTTGGACCAGCCCATGAAAGACTAACAGTATTAGTAGTAGTTACACCTAAATTGATAGTTGTTCCAGTACAATAACCTTTAGCTGGTTGTGCTGTAGCTAATAGTTCTGGAAGTGGTGCCATTTCAACGATGATTGGACAACAGTTACCGGTCGAACAACCAGCAACTAAATCTAATGTAACGCTATACTCGCCAGCCTCTCTTACTACTAATGAATCTTTTGTTTCACCAGGTATCTCTACTCCGTTTCTTTTCCATTGGTAGTTAGTGTACGTCTTAGGTACTCGTAATGTCATTGTTTCTCCAGTACAAAGTTTTGCAGGAACTGTGAAACAATTTGTATCTGAGTTTTTACCTTTGTTCACGTTGTTATCACTTGCGGTGACAGTTGCTGTATTGTAAGTAATACCCTCGGCATTTGCTGTAACTGTAATAGTAAGGGTTACTTCTGTTTTATCGCCACTTAATAAACTACCTATATACCATTTTCCAGTTGTTTTATCATAGGTCGTTCCAGATTCAGCTGAGTGAGAAACATACGTTACTGTTGATGGAAGTAAATCTGTAATTTCTAAACCCGTAGGGTCATCATATCCTGCAGCTTTTGTCGCTTTTATTGTGTAAGTAACTTGTGAACCTAGTGGAACAGGTGCTCCATTATTGCTACTTGTTTTTGCAATGGAAACATTGATTTCATTTTTATCACAAGGTACACCGTTTGGACGACCATCTCCATCTTCATCAAAATAGTCAGGCCCTGTAGGGCACTTATCTATACAATCTGCAAATCCGTCATTATCCGTATCAAGCTTAGAATAAGCATAAAATACCTTTAGATTAGTTGCTACAGACAATAATCCTCCATTTGCTGTAATTCTAATTTTGTCATAGGCTCTAGTAGTTTTAAAGCCGAACTCATATTTGTTAGAATTTCCAAGCAAACCAAGCTTTATTGTTGAACTGTTACCAGTAATAGTTTCTTGAAGGATAGAGCCGTTATAAGTTTGAATTTTCAAATTACTGAATAAGCTTAAGTCAATAAGCGTGTTACCATCTGAAATAACAAAACCTGCCTCACTACCTGCTGGTCTTGCGGTAGCGCTTGCTACTTCAATATAGCTTGAACAAGCAACTCCAACCAATATCGTTAAATCTGCATTATTGGTCGTATTAGCATCAATTACGTTGTTTTCGTTAGAAACGCCACCAACACATGTAAGACCCCCAACCAGAGGGATAGAACTTGTCGTTGCTCCATTAACAGTATAACTCCCTGTTCCACCATTCACCCATTTGTCAGCACAATCTAAATTAGTTGTTGCCGCAGGGCCTTCAAAAGCATAATATACATTTAAGCTATTGAATAAACCAACCGCACCACCACTATAGAACAATTGAACTTGGTCAAAGTCTTTTGTAGTAGTGAAACTTAAAATTTGCTTTCCAATGCTACCACCTAGTACGGAAGCATTCAATAAACCTCCTGATAAAGTAGCTGTTTCTTGAAGCGTACCATCTCGGTATGTTTTGATTGAGATGTTTGATAAAACGGAAGCTGAGAGTAAACCAGCTCCAGGAGCTACCACAAAACCTACAACATTACCAGCGGGATAGTATTGTTTAGCATCTTGTACGGTTAGACCAACACCACCGCCTAGAAGAGAGAGTGTTAAATCGATTGTAGCAAAATCACGAAGGTCGCCATTTACGACGTTTGAAGTGTTTGTTGCGCCACCAGTAAGAGATAGCGAGGAGTTAATGGTAACGCCAGTTCCAACGATTGGATCCATTGGGATTTTATTATTCTCCAATGTTTTCACCTGCGCATGTGTTTGAAAGATACTGAGCATAGAAATACACAGTACCACAACTACTTGGGTAAACTTGTTCATGAGCATAAAATTAATTGAATTAAACACCTTTTACAGCCCACATAGAAATACAGTCAAAGTCACAATCGAGAGATTGCTCTTTGGTTGGCGGAGATGTTTTCTACTTAGGAAATTTTGATTTTTTGAATACAACTGGCGGTTGCTTGCTTAAAAAGGAGCAAAAATTATGCCATTGAGGCTTAAATTATGACTATACGCAGGAGTTTTGAATGAGTGAGGATAATAGAGGATAAGCATACTAAAATTAGTACGAAATTGAAGTGCGGCAATTTTAGACTATTTGCTCTAAAACCGTGCCAGAGTGTATTTTGCTATGTTTTTTTTTGTAGAAATTATTTGATGGTAAAGGGCTTCAAATATTAAAGTTGACACTCTTAATTATGGAGAAAAACTCTATCCTTAAAAGTGCTGATTTTTAGCTTATAACGCCACATATCAAGTATGTGGCGTTACTATTACTTATGAGTTTGATCCTTTCAAAACTACGTCATTTTGGCTTGCCCATGCACTCATATCTTGTCGGTTAATGGCAGCTGCCATCATATTTGGAAACAAATCTGGTGTGCAAGCAAAGACAGGAACTCCTACGTTGGAGAGGAATTTAGCATTGTCTTTGTCAAAAGAAGGTGCACCCGAATCGTCTAAAGCTAGCAGACAAATTATTTGAATCCCCAACTCACTGAGCTCCACTATACGTTTGCGCATCTGTGCTTGATTACCTCCTTCATACAAATCCGTAATCATAATCAGAATGGTATCGTCGGGCTTCGTAATAATTTCTTGACAATATCCGAGAGCTTTGTTGATGTCGGTACCTCCACCAAGCTGTACTCCGAAGAGCAAGTCTACAGGGTCTTTCAAATCTTCTGTCAAATCAACCACTTCAGTATCAAATACCACCATTTTGGTTGTTACTTGTGGTAACGAAGCCATAACTGCACCAAAGATGCCTGAATAGACAACAGAGGCGCCCATTGAACCACTTTGATCAAGGCACAAAACAATATCTTTTAAAGATCGTTTGTTTTTACGTCCAAAACCTACTCTAATTTCTGGAATAATGGTTTTGTATTCGGGCAAATAGTTTTTGAGGTTTTTCCGAATAGTTGTATTCCAATCTATCTCATTATAACGAGGTCGATTATTGCGAACGCTTCGATTGATAGCGCCTGTAATAGCTTGTATCGTTTTTTGCTCTAATTTTAATATTAACTCCTCTACTACCTGTTGCACCACTCTACGAGCAGTTTCTTTGGTTTTGGAAGGAATTAGTTTGCCTAGTTCCATTAAACTGGCAACTAAATGCACGTTGGGCGTAGCTTTTTCCAAAATTTCAGGTTCTAGCATGAGCTTTTGCTGTAACTCAGGATGCTTTAAGGCGTCACCTTGCATCACTTGCACCACCGACTGAGGGAAATATTTATTAATATCCCCTAACCAACGTGCCACAGAAGGACTGGAGCTACCATTTCCTCCTGCACCACCTCCATTTTGTCCATAATTGAAGCTTCGTTTTCTTTCAAAGTCATACAGAGCCGAGAGGGCAACATCAATCTGACTGTCTAAATCTGACAGTTGATATTGTGTGCCATCAGCTTCATCGCCTCCTAACATAAGGCGCCAGCGTCGGAGTGATTCTTTTTCGTCTGTCATAGTACTTAATTACCGCCGTTTTGTCTAGTATCATTTTCTTTGAAAAACTGCATATCTGCCATTACCTCTGAGTACATAATAGGGGAGATTTGTTCAAAAGGAATTAGTCTTGGGTCGTTTGTATGCCCTGGTTCATCATAGGTATAACTTCCAAAGTCGACACTACCGTATTTTACAAACATAAGGTTGCCAATTCCTCCGATGGAGTCCAGATAACCTACACATATATCTCCTTCCTGTGTAATAATGGCTGTGATACCTTCTTCCGCGAAGTTTTTGTAATAATTGCTGATGAAGCCTGCATCGACAACCGAACCTCTAAACCAGCCTCTTTTTTCAAGTACAGACACGAAGGTGTATCCTGACATTTCAATGCCTCTGTACTTTGAAGAAATAAGGGTTCCTTTATCCGAAGGGTCAAAATTGACTACCTCACGATTGAGTTGTAAAAATGCAGGTGATAGCCCTTCATCCTTTAATACTTCTGACCAATAGTTGATGGTCTCCGTCTCAAGAATTAGTGGATGCACCATTCGAATCATTTGTCCTTCTTCAAACGCTACCTCGTCTCCATCTTGGTTGATACACGTTTGATCTTCTTGCACTTTGAAGGTAAATAACAATTGCTTTTGGTCGTTGAAAGCACCCCAAATTAACCTCGTTGCATAGACAAACATAATGGGGTTATTTAGGAAAAGGCTCTGCCATTTTTCAGTATCCCATTGACGCTGAATAATGAGGTATTGCTCCAAACGAGGTGTTTGAGATTTTACGATGTCTTTGATTTCCTTTCCTATCTCTTTAAATTCCTCTTGTAAATCCACTGGCGTTCCTTTAGGAAGCGCTTTTAGCGTTTTGTTATCTTCATTTAAGAAAAGGATTTTAAAATCTTGATTCACAAAGGCACGATATTCTTGTCCTTCAACTTCAAAGGTTTTAAACAATCCTTCAAACCCAAAATCAGGAATGATTTGGTCGGCTAGATCGTATGGAGATATTCCCAGTTCTTCGGCAACAATGGTAAACGACTCGGTTGCGGCAGCGCCAACGTTTTTATTTTTGTTTTTATATTTTCTAGAAAAGTACTCCACATGACGCAATGCCTGTGTTCCGCCATTGAGCGCTAATGCTTTTACAACATATTCCGCCATTTTACCACGATTGTTATCGGCAAATTCTTGCACCTTATTACGCAATTGACGGATGACAGTAGTATCTCCAAAAATACTAGCGAGCGTCAAACAGAATTTGAAATTAGCTAGTGCTCCATTGACAAAATAGGCATCCAATAAACTAGCGGCATATTCGTAGTTTTTGTCAGTATCCAAATGCTCAATAAGTAATTTTGCTTCTATATCGAGGCGAATTTCTTTGGCACGACTCATACGATAATGTAAGAAACGAAACGCCTCAACGCTTAGCTGGGTACCATCTTTGAAGTATAGTGGAGGAAGCACCTTTTCGTCGAGCCATGGCGTTAATGGAGCATTGAGCTTAGCTCTTTTTTGAGCAAATGCTATTTTGGTATTAATTTCTGCTAAAGAATTTTGTTTACTAACTAAGTGACGCAATGATTCCAGAATAATATCACGAGCCTCATCATTCTTTTCTTGTTCCAAAAGTTCAACCAAAATGACTTTTGATTCATCGGTATTGATAAGGGATAAAATCAGAAAGCCCATTTGTCTAGCCTCCAACTTTTTAGACTTTGTTAATTCAGAAGCGTTTGGAATGGCTTCATTGCCTAATTTACTCAATAGACCAGCACCTAATCTTCGTAACTCTTTCGATTTGTTTTTACTCAAATCCCAGAAATATTCTTGGTGTGAGCGGAAATCAAGTGCTTCAACGATTTTGAAGTATTTTTTGAAGAAATCTTTATCATTCCAGTAAAGATTATTCGGGTCTTGATGTAGGGCTTCTATTAAAATATCTAAACCGTCTTCTTTCAATTCGTTTGCTACCGCTACCAAAAGGTCAACAGGTATTGAGTAGATATTTTGTAGTTCACTTTGGAATCGTTTTTTAGTTTCCTGAGTTTCTTTTTTTACCAAAAAATTAAAGCAGTGCGCTAACACAGTGATTGGCTCAGGCCCATAACAATAAAGACTGGCATAGTTGGTACTACACCAATTCAATTCGATGGTAAGTGTTTTTTGAATGGCTTCTAATTCAAGTGGGTTATATTTTTCGGGAAACTTGTTCGCCAAAAATTCATACAGTTTAATGAATATATAACTATTCTTTAGGTTTTGCCATTTGGTGAAGATGAGTGGTTCATATTTTGTTGAATCCTCATTAAGTAGCAAATCGGTGATATTCAAAATATTATCATCAACAATCAATGAGTCGATTGTTGACGATAAAAATTCATTTTGCTTAGAGGATAAAAGAAACATTACTAGGAGGGTTTTCTCATTAGCCTCTATACTGGTATTCAACAAAATTGGATTATAGTGTTGATTATTGAGCAAAAGATAATTACCCCATTTTGTCAAATTTTGGTTTCCATCAACAAAAAATGTCTTTGTATTTAAAAAGTAAATTAGGAATGCTTCATCGGTAATAAAACGACTTGCTAATTGGAGGATTTTGGTTATGTCAAGATTATTCTTGCTACGTAGTATTTGTTTGCTGACCCAATCAGTAAAATCACGAAAGCCACCATAGGTGGAAAATCCCAATGCCTGAGGTTCATTCCAATTGGAAGGTTGAGTCATCAATGCCATGATTTTTTCTTCCCATTCATCCCATTCGTCTACATTGCCCAATAACTGCTCAAACCCTGTGATTACCCAGTAGTTTTGTATAGGAGGTACTGGAATCGTAGGGTCGTCACTTCTCAGATATTCGATGCAGCTATCAGCTTCAACACGGGCGTATGCATGAACTGATTTTTTTAGATTTTCGATAAAGATTTCTAATTTCTCTAAATTTTTCATAGTCGAGTAATACCCAAAAGCGTTTCTAACATAGGCAGTACGCTTTCGGCGAATTGAGGGTTAAAATTTTCGTTAATAGTGGTAAATTCTAGTGATTGAATAATAGTGCCAGCTTTGGCTTTTTCTCCTAGTTGTTTTCGTTCGTTAGGTTCAAATTGTGAAAAAGTACGTCGTAAAATGGGTAATAGCTCCGTAAAGTATTCCTGAGGTAGCTCAGCTACCCATTTGTAGAGGAGGTTCCATAAGACATGGTCGTATATTAAAATCATACCACTTCCTTTGAGGAATCCTTCGAGCCAACCTGCCGAAAAACTTGGTTCTTGTCCTTGTGACAAAGCCCAAGCAAATCGCTCTGCGGTTTCTTCGGTATTAATTTCTTGAACATCAAGTAATAAGCGACAAGTACAGCCTTGAATGATACCATGAACGCCATCTTTCGTCAAAAGTTTTTTAAGCGTATCAAACCATAACTGGGTCAAATCTTCATTTTCGATTAGCTTAGTTGCTTCATTTACTTGTTTGATATGCTCAAATACTTTTCTCGAATTGTCATCATCGAGTCCGTAGCAGGCATTTGGCAAACCTATACATATACGGGTGAGGAGAGCATCCACAATCTGACGAATTGCACCTAAATCAGTTTTGCGAACGTTTCCATATCTGCTGATTTCCACCATAGGCTTAAGCGCGGTCATTAAGTCCAATATATCGGCAGAAATGGCAGCAACTTCGTCAATTTTTTTAAGCAAAAATTCAATTGCTACAAACAGCTCGGCAGGTATTGCTTTTTGGATGTTCTCAGCAATTTTTCCAATATTTTGTGATTTTTGACTAGTGTCAATCAAGTATTTTGTACAAGTATCTTCAAGCGTGTTGCCCCAAACTGCTTTATCAATCAAAGCCAAATACATTTCGGGTTTCCATGACAAGGTCCATGCTTCTTTAAAAGTGCCTTTGCTACGGGCATAGACTTTTTGTCCCCAATTGATTTCCAAAATATCCAGTCGGTGAATCATTTTACTTCGATTGAGATCTAGCTCTTTTCGAAGGTCTAATTCATAATCTTTCTTTTCGGCTGTAAGTGCCAAACGGTTACTTTTAGCTAACTTTTCGAAATCAAGCTGGAGAGGAACTTTCGGTAATTCGTCGGGAACTTCGCCCAAGCGATTGGCCACGATAAGCTTATCTTTGACCAAACTCAATAAAACTGTATCGCCCATACACATGACTGTTTGGGTAGCTTCGTTGAGCTCGAGTAAGCCAATACGAGAAAGTCCACGTAAACTAGTTAAGGTCTCAGCCAAACGAAATGCCTCAATAACGTGCGCTGTAGATATATCAATTTGCTTTTTTCGGAAAAGTCTCGCTACAAGGCTGAGCCATTCTATGGCAAAATCTTTTCTTTTGCCTTTTTTCCACAAAAAGTCATACCAACCTGGCGAGGTAATACCTGCACCATATCCTGAGTACATGGATAAACGCCCGTTTGTCCATGGAATCCAAGTGGTGGCTACTTTGATTTTAGTTTTGGGTAAAGACTTTAAGAGTTTCGTATCCGCTTTGGCGGTACTGTCCACATCGAGCAGCGCAGGAGCATGCCAAGCACCACAAACGACTACAATATTGTCGTACAGTTCGTTTTGAGCTTTTCGGATAATCTCACGCATATAGGCTTCACGGGCAATATTTTCTTCATCCAATACCGATGGAATATTGGCACGACGAAGTTCCGTCATCATGAGCATTACGGCATCAAAATGCTCTTTGGCACTATTTGCTATGTAGTTATGTTCGAAGTGATGCTCCCACCAAAGTTCCGAGTTGTCATAACCTGCTATTTCTGCAAAGTAAGAAATAGGGTCTTGATGAATATGCAGGGGCTCTAATGGCTTGGAATCTTCAATATTGTTATCTTCAATATCAGTTTCTTCTGCAATATCATTTTCCTTTTCTTGTTCATTCTTCTTTTGTTGAAAACCTATGGCTAAAGGTAGGTCCAACATTCTTACTGGAATTTGGCGTTTGTTGGCGTAAAGAATAGCTTGCCACTCAGGCGAAAATTCTGCAAAAGGGTAGAAGGTAGCCTGTTGGGGTTCGTCTACGTTGTAACCAAGTACAGCCACGGGAGGTCTGAGCTGTTCATTACCAATCCAAGAAATAATCGAATCTAGTTCTGGAGCGCCTTCAACCAGTACCATATCTGGTTGGATTTGCTCCAACATTTCGATTACATTTTGGGTCGAACCTACCCCATGATGTCGTATTCCCAAAATTGTTAAGGGCATATTTTGCGTGCAGATTTAAGCGTTAAAGATTCAGTTTGTCATGAATAGATATTGTACATGTTACAATACAATCTCTTTGCAGGCACGATACACGTCTTTCCAGTCTTCACGTGTTTTGATGACTGTTTCCAAATATTCATTCCAAACGACTTTATCTTGAATAGGGTCTTTTACCACAGCACCAACCAAACCAGCAGCCAAATCTTCGGCATTGAGACGACCATCACCAAAATGAGCAGCCAAGGCTAAACCATTATTTACTACCGAAATAGCTTCGGCAGTACTCATGGTACTGGATGGCGTTTTGATTTTGGTTTTACCATCGGCAGTTACGCCAGCACGTAACTCACGGAAAATAGTTACAATTCGTTGAATTTCCTTTAGAGCAGGTGCCTCAGCAGGAAGCTCTAGGGCTTTTTGTAAGCTAGATACACGATGTTGTACAATTGCTATCTCTTCCTTCATCGTTTCAGGAACAGGTAAAATTACTGTATTGAAACGGCGTTTTAGGGCACCTGACAATTCGTTTACTCCTTTGTCACGGTTGTTGGCTGTGGCAATCACATTAAATCCCCTTACTGCTTGCACTTCCATATTTAGCTCTGGAATAGGGAGTGTTTTTTCAGATAAAATAGTAATCAAAGTATCCTGAACATCGGCAGTGATACGTGTTAATTCCTCAATTCTGGCAATTTTTCCCGTGCGCATCGCCTGCATCATTGGAGTAGTTACCAAGGCATTTTCGCTTGGTCCTTCTGCCAACAATTTGGCATAATTCCAACCATAACGAATGGCTTCTTCGCTGGTTCCAGCCGTACCTTGTACGAGCAATGTTGAATTTCCCGAAATCGCTGCTGCCAAATGCTCTGCTACCCATGACTTGGCTGTTCCGGGCAATCCATATAATAGTAGCGCTCGGTCGGTGGTAAGGGTGGCTACAGCGATTTCCATCAAGCGACGATTACCGATATATTTGGGCGATACCTCAAATCCATTCGGTAGTTTGCCACCTATTAAGTAGTGTACAACCGCCTGAGGTGAAAGATTCCAACTGGTTGGACGGGCATTTTTATCTTGTTTACTAATTTCTTCTAATTCATGAGCAAACTGCTCTTCTGCGTGTTGACGTAATACGTTCATGGTGTTGAAGGTTTATAATCTAACTATGTGTTATAATTTGGTATTGGCTATAGTTTTTGTAAAAATTCCGCTTGAATCATCTTTTTGTAATACAATGAAGATTTTAGAGGAACTACTACGGAGCGTTCCCACATGTTTCTGTGCGGCTCGGTTTGGATTTGTTCAGGGTAATTATCAAGTTGTTTTAGAAGCTGAGTTGAAAAACATCTTCCTAGAGTACTCATTAAATCATGCTCGTACATTAACGTGTAAAAGGTTTGCGGATTAACAATTACAGAGGCTAAAACTGATAAAATGTACGTTGAAAATTTTGTGGAATATTCTTGATGCGGATTTAATAAGACGAAATCTTTAAGTATCGCAAGATCAATAGAATCATTTTTCATCAAAAGAACTTCTTGTCGTTCCCAATTGAGGAATTGTATTAAATCATGCCAAGCATATTTTGAAAAGTCACAACTTGATAAGAAAAGATCAATTTGCTCAGGCGTAGCAAGTTCCATGCTTTGTGAAAAAGCATTGAGCAATAGTGACTCGTGAGTATCTACAAACTTTTGAATAAGCTTTTGGATATCGTTGTCAAAATAATCGAATATGTATTGTGGATGTAGATAAGTTAAGGTCTCAGAAATCCAATACAATTCATCAGAAACGCCTCTGTAGGGGCTTATTGGCTGCATTCCGAGGGTTTCTCTCAGCTTAGATTCTTCCCAGAATGTAGCTATTTCTACAGGTTTTTTCTCTGAATCCAAGTACTTAGGAAGCAAATCTACGATGTGCTTAGCAACGCTATTGGCCCAGTCGCACCCATAAATACCTAGCTTTAGGCGAAGAATGATTTTAATCGTATCGAAAGTAATATCCTTAGGCTTTTTGATTTGGGCTAACTCTTCGTGTACTTTATTCAAAAAATCAAGGTCTTGACTAGATAAACGATGAAAGAATTCATTTAGAAAATCTTTAAGGTCTTTTCCTGTTTCTGAACTCCACGAAGCCTCCAAAAGCGCCAGTGCTTCGTTGGGCTTTTCTTTTCTTAACTTACTAAAGTATAACTTTCGAGCAGAGGGTTTTCCTTCTGTCCATACATTATCAACTATAAGCTTATCTTGCCAATCAGGATTGAATTGTGTCAGCCAAAGTCCTTTTTTGCCAATAACAGGATATAGTTTTGATTTGAATTTTGTGAAAAATTTGTTCAGAATCGGAACAATTAGATTATCCTGTACAATCAACTGATTTTGTGTACATTGGAGAAGTAAATACTCTACCAGATAATAGTTGACTTTATCTTCGTTCAAAAAGCCTTTCCAGATAGCATGAATGTTTTTGGAACTATACTCAGAGGTTTCAGTCTCCGAAAATGCCTGATTAGGAAATGTTACCTTCTCATGCATAGTGCCAGCTTTTTCGTACAAAAGCGTCATGGCAGAAGCTTTTAGAAATAGATCCTCTGTGTTTTTTTCTTCAGCAAGGGCTTTTTGTATGGGTTCTGGCAATGGCTCAAGCTGTAATGGCATTTTGGTAGTGCCCAATAATGCCGTTTTTTTTAGGTGACTCCAATACATAATATCGATAGCGGTATATTGTTGGTCGAAGGTTGATTTTTAAAGTATAATTCTAAGCTGTTGGGCTAGTCCAATAATAGATATTCATAATTTTGAACTAAACCCAATGGCCTAACAGAATCAAACTGATAAAGTACCATTAGTGATACAGCATTACCACCAGTGATAGCCAATAGTTTCCAGATTTGCTCGTTACTTACTGTCGAATCAATCTTCAGAATGGTCTCGTGTGCATCTTGTAGGTAATATTTTCCTTGATGAAAAACGATACATACTTGCTCAATCAGTAAAGGAACGGTATCTGTCCAAGGGTTTTGTGCCAAAATATCTATTGCTTTCGCGTGAGCTTCGTTCCAAGAGCTGAGTCCAGAGATAGGTTCAGGTAGATAGTCTACAGTCGAGATATAGTTTTTTACTGTAGCTCTCAAAGGTGTATTACTAGGATAAAAAGCCAGATCTGCGTGTGCAATACTACCAGGTAAAATGGGTGTTTCTATGGCCATCCCGCCAAAGGCAAAATTTAGCACTAGGGCATTTTTTTGACTTTTGAGCCCCCAAAGCCAGTTCTTTTGCATGGTCAGACCTTCTTCTATAGTGGTTTGTCGACCTATTACCAACCAATGATCTTTGATGGTTTCTATATCGTTACGCTCCAATAATTCTTTGGTTTGGATATTCCAGCCAATTCTTGCTTTTACTTCTTCTTGAACCAGTGGAGGAAGTTGATCTAGTCGATTGAATGCTTCAATCAATAAGTATATTTTAGAGATGAGTTCTAATGATTCTTTTTGCCAGTCGTCATTTTTAAAGAAATCTAACTTATTAAAAGACTTGACCAATCCTGCAAGTCCTGTAGCCTGCGAGTCAACTAATCGAGCAGCCATGCGCTCAAAATAATGCGCACCTTTTTGAGGAACCGTCAATAGACCTGCTTGTACTAAATCTTTAAGCCAAAGTTCTAGTTCTGCAATGCCATTCTGAACTTTCAGATAGCGTTCTTCTTGTCGTTTGGCTTTTGCTTGTGCTTGTTTTTCGGCTTGTGCTAATAGCACTTCAGGTGATATTTCTTCTTCGGTAGATACTTCTGGTTTATTAACTTTTGCGCTCCTTTTATTCATCCATTCGCTAACCCACGAAGGTTCCTCGATGGCTGAAGAGATTTCGCCATTTTTTTTGGCAACCAAAAACAATAAACCTAAACCATGTTTACAAGGAAATTTGCGACTTGGGCATGAGCATTTGAAGGCGGTATTGGTTAAATCAATTTGAGTTTGATAAGGGTTTTTACCACTCCCTTGGACTTCTCCCCACAATACTCGTTCATTGGATTGAAAATTGAGCCATTTGGGTTCATGTGATAAGTCTCGTCCTGCTTTTAAAGAAGAAGCGTCTGGAGCAAGTTGAGCAACTTGCTCGTCAGTTAAATAGTTCATAGATAAAGTTCAACACTAGGGTAAAAGTTCGGTTTTAAATTTAGCTTGTTTTTTTAGTTAAATACAAGCCTTTTGTCATCTTTTATTTTTGAAAAAATAAAAAAAGTGGTTTTGGCGCAGGGGTAAACGATTTTTTGCCTAAAAAAGCTAACTTTATTCTGCTAAAAATATATTTAATAGATAATATATGCTACAGGATAGATTATCACTATTCGGCTAAAATATTGACTATATTTGTGGATAACTATTCTATTCAAACTATGAAAAAATTATTCCTTCTAACCTTCATTGGTATATTATGTCATCATTTTGTTCTTGCACAAACCCTCGACCAATCTAATTTACCTATTCTGAAAATTACGACGAAAAATGGCGCAACCATCCCCGATGAGCCTAAAATTTTGGGCACATTACAACTCATTAATAATGGCAACGGACGAGTAAATACTCCCAACGATACGCCTACAGGTTATGATGGGTATTTGGGAATAGAATTAAGAGGGTCGACCTCCAAAGACTTTTTTCCTAAAAAACCTTATGGCTTTGAACTTTGGGCAGACACAACAGGAAAAAGTCAGAAAATAGCTTTTCTAGGAATGCCCGAAGAATCTGACTGGGTACTCAATGCCAGCTACAATGATAAAACCTTTATGCGAGATGCTTTGACCTATGATATTTCGAATCGTATGGGTAGATATGCCACGCGTACTCGTTATTGTGAAATTACCTTGAATGGTCGTTATGATGGGTTGTATTTGGTCATGGAAAAAATCAAAAGAGATAAAAATAGAGTCAATATTTCTAGCATCAAAACCACCGATAGTACTGGCGACGCGCTTACGGGTGGGTATATCCTTAAAATTGATAAGGTTAATGGTTCGCCTGCTTGGTCTTGGAAAAATACGATTGGGACACCAAGTGTACTTTTTCAGGTAGAATATCCCAAGTATGCCGATTTAACCTCCAAACAATTGACCTATATCAAAGGCTGGATGACAACTTTTGAAAAAGAACTTTATGCCAATACTGCGCTTGACAAAGACGCTGCTTGGCGCAATATGATAGATATGGATTCTTTTATAGACTATTTTATCTTGACGGAGCTAACCAAAAATATTGATGGTTATCGACTCAGTACGTATTTCTACAAGGATAAAGATAGTAAAGATGCTCGCCTAAAAATGGGACCAGCTTGGGACTACAACTTGGCGTATGGCAATGCCGATTATTATGAAGGATACAAAACTACAGGTTGGCAATATCAAATCAACGCATTGGCATCTCCAACGGGCGACATTTATTTGTCTCCTTTTTGGTGGTCAAAACTCGTGCAAGATGAAGATTTTAGAACCAAAGCTTCTACTCGTTGGGGGGAACTTCGAAAATCTATTTTATCCACCGACCGTATCAATCAATGGGTCGACTCAACGGCTACGATTATTGCTCCTGCGGTAGCACGTAATTTTAAAAGATGGCCAGGAGTTTTAGGAACAAAAGTATGGCCTAACTATTACGTTGGAACAACTTTTCAAGATGAATTAAATTTTATGAAAGATTGGATTCGTTCGAGATGTTTATGGCTGGATGGACAATTTCAAAGTAAGTCGCTTGTACTTGGAACAGAAGCCTTTTTTGAGCCTAAACAAAGTTTAACCATTTTTCCCAACCCTATATCTTCTCAAAGTCAGGTCAAATATGAAGTATTATTAAAAGGTCAAGTAGAAATTAATCTTTACGATTTGTCAGGAAAAAAAGTACATGAAGTAGTCAACGAAAATCAATCTGTAGGAGAATATCAAGCACCATTCAATAAACTACTTCCCCAAGGAGTTTATATCCTCGACTATCGCCTCAGTGGAATACCTGTGGATAGGATAAAAGTGGTGGTTCAGTAAATAGGGGATAGGCAAGGGAGGCATTAGGCAAAGAGTTTTTTTTAGTGGTAGAGTGAACAGGCGCAAAGGCACAAAGTTTGACTGAGAGAACAAGACATTCACTTTGAGCCTTTGTGCCTCTGTCCCTTTGCCCCTTCGAGCCACTGTGCCTGTGTCACTCATGCCCTCCCGATGTCAGTCTTAAAAATTCCAGAAAGAAAATCACTGACTTTCGTCATTTTTTTTAAGAAAAATGTGGATAAATATAAACTTTTTCAATTTGTTTAGAGTTGTTCTAAATAAAGTATAGTATTTGAAAAATCCAATAATTAATTTTGTGCCTAAATTAAATAGGTGTTGTCTCCTGACAGATGAAAGTGTACTTTCAAATGATAATCAGTAAGTTTTGATTGAGGAGGCCAATCCTACAACGTTTGTCATAGGTCAAATATCACTACCAAGAAAATGTTAAAGATAAATAACTTACAAGCCAAAATTGGTGAAAAAGAAATTCTGAAAGGAATCAACTTAGAAGTTAAAGCTGGTGAAGTTCACGCTATCATGGGACCAAACGGTTCAGGTAAAAGTACTTTAGCTTCTGTTTTGGCAGGTCGCGAAGATTATGAAGTTACAGGAGGTTCGGTAGATTTCTTTGGCAAAGACCTTTTGGATTTGGCTCCAGAAGAACGTGCTGCTGAAGGTATCTTCCTTGCATTTCAATATCCTGTCGAAATCCCAGGTGTTTCGACAACTAACTTTTTGAAAACTGCTGTAAACGAAATCAGAAAGTACCGTGGCGAAGAACCATTGGATGCAGTTCAGTTTTTGAAAATGTTCAAGCAAAAAATGTCTTACGTAAATATCGACCAGTCTTTGTTGAACCGTGCGTTGAACGAAGGTTTCTCTGGTGGTGAGAAAAAACGTAATGAGATTTTCCAAATGGCAGTATTAGAGCCAAAGTTGGCAATCCTTGACGAAACTGACTCAGGTTTGGATATCGATGCACTTCGTATTGTAGCTGAAGGTGTAAACAAATTGAAATCACCAGACAACGCAACTATCGTGGTTACTCACTACCAACGTTTGTTGGATTATATCGTTCCAGACTACGTACACGTATTGTATAAAGGTAGAATCGTAAAATCAGGTACAAAAGAATTAGCGCTTGAACTTGAAGAAAGAGGTTACGATTGGATTAAAGCTGAAGTTGACGCTGCTGAAGTAAGCGCTTAATTTTCGGTAATCTTTGAGGCGTTTTACTCAAAGGTAGTACTGTAACAATCTACCAATTATCAAATCATCGAACAAAATGAATAGTAATACTGATTTGAAGGCACAATTAATTGCTGACTTTAAAGATGCTGAGGGCAAAATGAATGGCGAGGCCAAAAGCCCGATTCATTTGGTACGTCAGCAGGCTTTGCAAACCTTCGATCAATTGGGTTTCCCAACAATCAAGCATGAAGAATGGAAGTATTCTAACGTAAAAAACTTGGTAAGCCAATCGTTTGCGTTTAATGCCCCTTCCGACTTTAGTGCTGCTGATGTAGAGCAAATGGCTATTCCAAACTTGGATGGCAATATTTTGTATTTTATCAACGGTGTTTACAACGAATCTTTAAGTACCATTGTAAGCCCTACAGACGAGGTGGTAATTCTTCCATTAGCGGAAGCTATCAAGTCGCATGCTGATGTGATTGAAAAATATTTCAACCAATATGCTGATTCTGCCGACAATGCTTTTACAGCTGTAAATACTGCTTTTGCTAAAAATGGTGTATTTATTTATGTACCAGAGAAAAAAGTAGTAGAACAACCTATCATCTTGCGTTTTATTGCTGATGCTCGTGAAACCAACGTAGCTGCACAACCACGTAACTTGATTGTAGCTGGCAAACGTGCTGAGGTGAAAGTAGCTGAAGCGTTTCGTTCTTTTGGTGAAAATGTATCGTTTACCAATGCTGTTACCGAAGTTTACGTAGCAGAAGAAGCAAACGTACACTACTATAAAGTACAAAACGAAACTGACCAATCTTATAACATCGGTACTACTGCTGTTTATCAAGAAGGTCGTTCGGTATTTACTGCAAATACAGTGACAGCCAATGGTGGTTTTGTGCGTAACAACCTCAATATCAAAATTGATGGTGAATATGCCGAAGCTAACATGTTTGGTTTGTATATTCCAAACGGAAAACAACATGTAGATAACCACACAGCTGTTGACCATGCCAAACCTAATTCGAACTCAAACGAATTATATAAAGGTATCTTGAAAGATAAGTCAACAGGGGTATTCAACGGTAAAATTTATGTAAGACAAGATGCACAGAAAACAAATGCATTCCAGTCTTGCAAAAATGTGTTGATTTCAAACGATGCGACGATGAATACAAAGCCTCAGTTGGAAATTTGGGCAGATGATGTGAAGTGTTCACACGGAACAACAACTGGTCAATTAAACGATGATGCTTTGTTTTATATGCAAGCGCGTGGTATCTCTAAAGATTCTGCTCGTGCTTTGTTGATGTTAGCATTTGCGCAAGAAGTAATCGACAAAATGGAAATTCCAGCTATTAAAGAATACTTGGAAGGACTTATTGTTGAAAAAATATATCAAGCGTAAGATTGATCTTAAAGAAAAATCAAAACTGTGTCGGGTATTAAGTAGGTGTGAGTGTTGAATTATGAGTTGTAAATGTAAGTTTTTAATTATCTATGATTAAAGATTTTTATTCATAATTCACAAACTCTACATTCATATTTCAAAACTTATTACCCGACATATTTATTTTAAGTAGTGGTACAAAATTAATGTGCTTTTGAGGCAAGTGATTGGTTATTAGTTACTTGAAAAAGTAGTCATGATAAATATGATTTAATCAATTGAAAATGTAAGATATTAATAATTAAAATTTTACATTCACAACTCATCATTCAGCACTAATTCATAACTCCTACTTATTCAGGTACTATGCAAATCAAACTGGTTCAATCACATGAAGATTTGCTTCGATGCTTTCCTGTCATACACGAGCTACGACCACATCTTACCGTAGAGCGTTTTGTGGAAATGTATGAGCAAATGCAAAAGGAGTCCTATCAAATCGCTTTTGTCGAAGAACCAAATCACGAAATTTGGTCAGCTGTAGGATTCCGATGTATGAATCTGTTTTATGCTGGCAAAATTATCTATATCGATGACCTCAGTACATTGCCCCAAGCCCGTGGAAAAGGTCGAGCCAGTCAACTCTTAGATTTTGTCAAACAATTTGCTATCGAATTAGGCTGTGATGCCATTCACCTCGATTCGGGTCACCAGCGACACGATGCGCATCGTTTGTATCTTCAAAAGAAATTCAAAATTGCTAGTCACCATTTTATTTTAGAACTTCCCAAAAACACGTAACTGCCATGACACTCACCGAAATTGTAGATATTCAAAAAATCAGAGCAGACTTTCCTGTACTAGATCAAGAAATCAATGGGAAAAAATTAGTGTATTTTGATAATGCGGCCACAACTCAAAAGCCTATCGCAGTTATCAATGCACTGAAGCATTATTATGAATTTGATAATGCTAATATTCACCGTGGGATTCACACTTTAGCCGAACGTGCTACGCGTGATTTTGAAGCTACGCGTGAAGCAGTACGTAAATTTTTGGGAGCCGCTTCGACCGAAGAAATTATCTTTACCTCTGGTACTACCAATGGTATCAACCTAGTAGCTAGTACTTACGGACGTAAGTTTATTAAAGAGGGTGACGAAATCATTATCTCAGGACTAGAGCACCATTCTAATATTGTGCCTTGGCAAATGCTTTGCGAAGAAAAGGGGATTAACCTTAAGGTTATTCCTGTAAATGACCGTGGCGAGTTGGATATGGAGGTGTATGACCAATTGCTTTCTGAAAAAGTAAAATTGGTATCAGTAAACCATGTTTCAAATGCTTTAGGAACGATTAACCCAGTAAAAGAAATTATAGCCAAAGCACATGCAGTAGGAGCGGTAGTGATGATAGACGGTGCACAGGCAACTTCTCACTTGGACATTGATGTACAAGATTTAGACGCAGATTTTTATGCGTTTTCAGCACATAAATTGTATGGTCCAACAGGTGTTGGGGCTTTGTATGGCAAAAAAGCTTTATTAGAAGCTATGCCTCCATATATGGGTGGTGGTGAGATGATTAAAGAAGTGACTTTTGAAAAAACTACTTATAACGAACTTCCTTACAAATTCGAAGCAGGTACACCCAATATCGCTGATGTAGTAGCGCTCAAAGCTGCCTTAGAGTATATGGATTCGATTGGTCGTGATAAAATTGCGGCTCACGAAGATATGCTTTTACAATACGCTACCGAGCAATTATTACAAATCGAAGGTTTAAGAATGATTGGCGAGGCAAAAAATAAAGTTTCAGTAGCCAGTTTTGTGATTGAGGGTATTCACCCGCAGGACATAGGTGTTTTGTTGGACAATTTGGGGGTTGCCGTACGTACAGGTCACCATTGTACACAACCTTTGATGAAACGTTTTAATATTCTTGGAACTACAAGAGCCTCTTTTGCGGTTTATAATACAATTGAGGAAGTCGATCGTTTAATCGCGGGACTTCACCGTGTGAAGAAAATGCTTGCTTAATACCACGAGTTTGAGAAAGTGAATAAATTTGTGAGTGATTTAGTTTGTTCAATTTACTAACCACGCATTCACAAGTCACTAAATGACATAAAATCAATGACAATCAACGAGATACAAGACGAAATCATCGAAGAGTTTGCATTATTTGATGATTGGGCAGATAAATACGAGTATATTATTGACATGGGGAAAAAGCTGAAAGGCTTGCCTGAAGACCAAAAAACAGAAGACAATATTATCAAGGGTTGCCAAAGTAGAGTGTGGTTAAACGCTCATAAAGATGGTGAAAACTTGGTATTTGAAGCTGATTCTGAAGCAGTAATTGTAAAAGGATTGGTGAGTATGTTGATTAGAGTTTTGTCGGGGCATTCACCCAAAGAAATCGCAGAATCAGAACTTTATTTCATTGACCAAATTGGTATGAGTCAGCATTTGGCTCAAACACGTTCAAATGGTTTGGTGTCGATGGTAAAGCAAATGAAAAATTACGCTATCGCTTATCAATTAGTGTAAAAAAAAGATATTAAAGAAATAGACTATCTTTTTATAAACCACTTAACAAGTTTTTTACAAAACAATGACTGAGGAAGAATTAAAAGAAGAAGTTATTGGGGCACTTAAAAAGGTATATGACCCCGAAATTCCTGTAGATGTATATGAGTTGGGGTTGATTTATGACATTAAGGTTTTTCCCGTAAACAACATCTACATTCTCATGACTTTGACGTCACCTTCTTGCCCATCAGCAGAGCAAATTCCTGTTGAAATCGAGCAAAAAGTTAGAGAAATTGAGGGTGTTTCTGACGTAAGTGTTGAGCTTACTTTTGACCCACCATATTCACAAGATATGATGTCAGAAGTGGCAAAGCTTGAGTTAGGGTTTATGTAGTCGATGGCTTTAGGCAATACGCTATAAGCCTATAAATTATCGCTCAACTACTTTTGTATTAAAGAAATTCCAAATTTTTAAATTTGTTTATAAGTAATTATGTATCCAGAACATTTAGTGGCTCCAATGAGAGCTGATATCGTAGAAGGTGGTTTCAAAGAATTGAAATCAGCAGGTGAAGTAGATTCAGTAATGACAGAAAAAGGCACTACTTTGGTGTTTATCAACTCAGTTTGTGGTTGCTCTGCTCGTACTGCTCGTCCAGGCGTGAAAGAAGCGGTTTGGAATGCTGCTAAAAAACCAGATCATTTATACACAGTTTTCGCTGGTGTTGACCAAGATGCTACGGCTAAAGTACGTGAGTACTCATTGCCTTACGCTCCATCATCTCCATCAATTGCGCTTTTCAAAGATGGTGATTTAGTTCATTTTGTTGAGCGTCACCACATCGAAGGCCGTTCAGCTGAAATGATTGCGGCACACCTTGAAATGGTATTCGAAGAGTTTTGTTAATCGTTGATTAACCAAAACAAAAAATCCCCAAAGTCTGACTTTGGGGATTTTTTGTTACAAAAGAATTTTACTTTTTCTGATATTGTTCAATAATTCGATAAATCGCCTTTTGAGTTTCTAAATTTTTGAAATATTCAAACATGATTTCATGACCATCAAAATTGAGAATTAGTCCTGTTTCCAAGTAATTAAAAGCCTCTCTATATTTTCCTGCCTTAATCAAATAAATCGAAGCTCGATAATACAATTCTGATTCTTCTGGTAATTCGTCGATAGCACTTAGCATCAAGTTGGCGGCATCGTCATAATTGCCTTGTTCATGATTCAATACCGACCATTTAATCCAAGCTTCGGTATTTTGTGGGTCTAACTCAGCAGCTTTTTGGTAAGCTTCCAAAGCAGATACTAAACTTCCCAAATTGGCCTCGGCGTCTGCCAATGCCAACCAATAATAAGTATTGTGTTTGTTGAGCTCAAGTGCTTTTTTAAGAAAATGAATGGCTTCAAACCATTTCTTTTTCTCGCACAAACAAATACCCACGCCAAAATAGCCATCATCCCAAAGAGGGTCTAATTTAATAGACTCTTTGTAATAGTGCATTGCTTCATCAAAGCGTTCTTGTCGCTCGATACTTGCTCCAAGGCAACAATACACCTCAGGGCTTTTTTCTTCGTGCTCTAAACAATAACGATAACATTCTTCAGCTTTAGTCCAATTGACTAAATTCATGTAGGCATTTCCCAAATTGAAATAAGCAGACGCAAAATCGTCCTGAATAGCCACGGCATATTCGTAGGCATTGGCTGCCTCTTCAAATCGTCCTAACTTAGAATAGGCAATACCGATGTTATACCAAGCATTTTGAGAGTACGGGTCGTTGTCAATAAAGCTTTCGTAGTAAGGAAGACTTTCTTCTAATTTACCAGTTATCTCTAAGCTATTGGCAAGTTCATACAGCGCATTTTCGTTATTAGGATTTACTTCAATCGCTTGTTTGAAAGCCGCTACGGCATTATGATGACGCTCCCAACTCTGGTACGCTAAACCAATATGGTAATACACCTCATCTTTGTCTTCTGCATTTTCGAGGGTTTCTGTCAGAATCTCAATGGCTGCTTGATAGTCGCCTTTGAGGCTGTAAACGGTTCCTTTTAAAAAGGTAATATCGTTATCGGATGGATTAAATAACTCGGCACGAGCCAAAATTTCTAGGGCTTCATCATACTCACCAAGGCTGGAACTGAGTTCGGCTTTGCACAGCATCAACTCAACCGAATAAGGATATTGCTCAAGTGCGATTTCGCAAGCTTGAGAAGCCTCTTCGAATTTTCCTTCCTCCATATAATGCTCTACGATTTGCTCAAAAGTATCTAAGTCGAAAAAAGAGCTCTCGGCACGTTTTAACATAGATTCAAAACGTTTTACCGATTGGAGAACATCTTCATGACGGTCTTCAAAGTCTTGTTCCATAATGGTTCTAATTGGATAAGATACAATTAATACGAGGTGAAATAACGTTTTTGAATCTTATCATTTCTTAAAGCTAGAAATGATAAGAGGTTATTAATAGGGGAACAATCTTCCACAATTATTTTTTACAAAACGACTTATTGCTAAGATAAGATTTTATTTTCAAAATCGCAAACGAGATTTTTGCCGAAAACCTATCTTAAATAGTTCGGGCCAGTTTTGTATTTTTCTAATATGACTCTGTTTTATATTGTCCTGTATCTCTACTTAATTGTTTGATTGAAAGTTGATTAGTATATGTATAATGGCAAGAGTAATTAGTCTTATTTACGCCTTATCTAACAAACGACGGTGATAGTTGATTTGTCCGAGGTGATAGGTAAGGTGAGTGGTAAGATGAATCAATAAATAGCCTGTTGATGTTTTTTGTTCGAACACTAATTGAGGATATATTTCCTCCAAAGCCTCTTCTGGTAAAGTATTGAGACTTTCTTTGATTACGTCGAGTGTGTCACTGATTTTGCCAACGAGTTCTTTTTTTGATAATCCTTTCTGAGAAAACTCTAAAGGGCGGTTTCTAACATAGCCAGTTTTGCCAATTTCTGCACCGATATAGGTATTCAAGTTGCCTACTAAATGAAGAACCAAATTGCCCGCAGAGTTATTGATTTCTGGAACTACTGTCCAGATATTTTCTTCCTCAGAATATTGGACAATTTCAGCTTTGAGTTTTTGTAAATCTCGCTCAAATAGTTGTATCAAATTGGGTATTACATTCATGGTTCAGGACTTGATTCTGTAGGGGATGGGTTCAAAAAAATGGCTATTTTAGCTAAACTTTAAATTAGTGCTGTGTACCTGCTTATGGCTGTTTCTTTGATAAATTTTGAGTCACTCTGGTAATAGTATCCTCAAAACTTCTAAAGTCAAAATTCAACTGTTTCTTGATTTTTGTATTGTCAAAATAAAAATTAAACTTCGAAGAGCGAGCCGTTTCTTTGGTCAAAATAGGCGTACTACCTGTAATCCAACTTCTGAGCGCTTCGATTCTCCAAAGTATTTCGGACATGGTCTCTGACACAACCTTATTAGGCGCTTTTTTGCCCAAAGCATTTGCAATTTGTGCGAAGAAATTTTGGTATGGAATAACGCCTGCATTCAAAATAAATCTTTCGCCAGCAATATCAGAAGTGGCTAATTGATAAACACATGCTGAAAGGTCTAAGATATCGATGTAGTTGATTGTGCCTTTGGGGTAATAAGTGGGTTCGCCAGCGGCATATTTAAAAAGTTGTGTTGAACTTTTGTTCCAGTCGGCCTCGCCCAAAATGACTGATGGGTTCACAATAACAGCATTGAGTCCTTCTGCCACACCACGCCATACTTCCATTTCTGCTAAATACTTACTTTTGGCGTACGTAGAATTGAGCGGGTCTTCTTCCCAAGTAGATTTTTCGTTGAGGGTTACTTGTTGTCCTTGCACATACTCCTGAGGTAATTTGCGACCCAAAGCTGCTACCGAACTAATAAAACACATTTTGGAAACTGCTGCATCCAAACAAGCATTTACTACATTGGCTGTACCTTCAATGTTGACTTTGTTCATCAACTCGGCATCTTTAGGGGCAAAGGAGACTACTGCTGCGGCATGCACAACGATGTCAATACCTACCAAGGCTTTTTCCAATGACAAAACATCCAATACATCACCCTCAATCCAATGAATTTGAGTTTGAATATCAGCAAGCAGTGACAAATCACTGCTTGCTCTGCGAAGTCCTGCTACTTGGTGCCCTTTGTCCAAAAATTGCTTGGCAACAAAGCTTCCAACTAATCCTGTAATACCTGTTATTAATACCATACTGTAAAGATAACCTAAGAGTTTTTTACAGACAAAGAACACGAAGTTTTTCGGTGAAAGTTCGTTTGTAGGAGAAGAATCCCGTTTCTTTGTAATTCTCTCCGAGTGGAAAAACAGCGATAGCAAACATGAGAAAAGCAATTATTGATTTAGGAACGAATACTTTTCAACTTTTGGTAGTTGAACAAGAGGAGCATAATTTTCAGATTATACATGAAGACAGTTATGCCGCCAAAATTGGACAAGGTGGTATTTCGAAAGGTATTATCACTCAAGAAGGAATCGAGCGAGCTATTGTAGGGCTGAATTATTTCAGAACCATTTTGGAAAAAGAAGGCGTTTCCTTGGCAAATGTAAAGGCTATGGCAACCAGTGCGGTACGCAATGCGTCAAATGGTCAGGAGTTTTGTGAAAAAATTGCTGAGGCAACAGGTATTAGTATTCAGGTTATTTCAGGAGATGAAGAAGCGGGTTTGATTTATGAAGGCGTTAGGTTAGGAACGCAAATCGGACGAACACCATCAATGATTATTGATATTGGCGGAGGAAGTGTCGAGTTTATCATTTGTGATGCAAGCAAAGTTTATTGGAAACAAAGTTTTGAAATAGGCGGTCAGCGCTTGATGGATCAATTTATGAATACCGACCCTATTTCGCCTCGCTCGGTAGGGTTAATGCGAGATTATTTGGAGGATGCTCTTTTGCCATTGACCAATGCGGTTCACCAATATGCTCCCGAATGTATCATTGGCTCGGCAGGGTCATTTGAGACCTTAGTGGATATGTACTGGCATCAGCTTCATGGCGATTGGCCACCGCGCGAGCAAGTGAGTTTTGAGCTACCTTTGGAATCATTCAAAACATCTTTTTTAGCTTTGGTTTCTCAAGATAGAGAAAAACGAATGCAAATTCCTGGGATGATAGAGTTACGTGTAGATATGATTGTGGTGGGAGTTTGTTTGATAGATTTTATCTTGAAAAGATATGATATTCAGAAAATTAAAGTTTCTACGTATGCTTTGAAGGAAGGGGTATTAGCAAAGTTGTTGAATCAATAAGGTAGCGGGCAAAATAAAATTAATTTTACCCGCAATAGGCATTAAGCTATATGCCATAAGCAAAAAGTATTTCTAACAAAATCATGAATATCATTTTTGCCTAACGCCTACGGCTTACAGCCTAAAGCGTATTAATGCAATTTTATTTTGCATTAATAATTTTCCAAAACTAATTACATAATGCCTTTACACGAAATTCAAGTAACTAAAACGGCTCGTTATTATACTATTGGCGAATGGTCAGAAAAAACTCGAAAGGTTATTTTTGTATTGCATGGTTACGGGCAATTAGGAGAGTTTTTTATCCAAAAATTTAAAGAATTAGCCTCTGAGAATACGTTGATAGCTGCGCCTGAAGCCTTGTCAAGGTTTTACCTTAATGGATTTTCTGGTAGGGTTGGGGCAACTTGGATGACCAAGGAGGCAAGAGATACCGAAATTTTGGACTATCTCAACTACCTCAATAAGTTGTTAGATACCCTATTGATGGATTTGAATCCTTTTGACGTAGAGATCGAATTATTAGGTTTTTCGCAGGGGTGCGCCACGGCTGCAAGATGGTTTGAGGTACACTCAGAAGCATTTCAAAGGCTCATTCTTTGGTCTGGGTATTTTTCGGAGGGTATTTCGGAAGTAGTAAGTCCTTCACATTTTGTCGACAAACCTCTGGTGTATGTTTACGGGAATAAAGATGAAATTTTGGTGCAAACCCAATTTGATGAATTTTTAAAATCATTGAAACAGGCAGTCCCCACCATAAATATCATCGAATTTGAAGGAGGGCATCAGATAAATACAATGGTGTTGAAACAAATTTTTTGAGTCTCTGCTTCATTTTTATCAAACGGTAAAAAGAAAGTCGTTTTTCTATGTTACTTTAGTAAAATGAAGACTCTGTACATTTCGTATAACAAGCTCAAACTCATACCCTACAGTACAGCAACGGGCTTTTTTTTGCCTGACTTATATCATATTACTTAAAATTTTTCGTTAAACTTGTTGAAAATTTAGTTCGCGTAGGCAACTCCTCGTGTAACAATCGCAATAATTTGCAAGCAAGGTAACTCAATAATTAATCAATTTCCTACAAATCAAAATAGCAGTATTTTTCAATTGAGGAAATACGCTTTTACCTGTAAAAACTTATGACTACTCTTCTAAGTATCTTATTACAGACAACTACTTTTGAACCCGACACAACATCTACGACGGTAACTACAGTTACGAAAGTAGGAGAAGATCTAAACTTATTTGGCCTTTTGGAAAAAGGGGGATGGGTAATGATTCCTATTTTTGTATTGTTTTTTATTGCTCTTTTCTTGTTCGTTGAGCGTTACAGATATATCAGTAAAACATCAAGATTGGACAATACATTTTTGTTCTCAATCAAAGAAATGTTGTATGCTGGTAATATTCAAGGAGCGATAAACTACTGCAAAACATCACCTTTTCCGATTGCTCGTTTATTAGAAAAAGGCTTAAATCGTATTGGCTCGCCTATGCGTGACATTGAAAATGCCATCGAAAATTCGGCTCGTGTTGAGATTTATAACATGGAAAAAAACTTGGGTATTTTGTCAGCTATTGCCAAAATTGCCCCAATGTTTGGTTTCTTGGGTACGGTTTCGGGTATGATTCGTACTTTCCACAATATTTCGGTAGCTAACAAAATCGACATTAGTACGATTGCGAGTGGTATTTATGAGAAAATGGTGACCTCGGCAACAGGTTTGATGGTAGGTATCATTGCATACTTCTTTTATACCATCTTGACAACGATGATTGACCGTACTGTAAACAAAATGGAAGTTACAGCCATCGACTTTTTGGATATTCTTCACAAACCAGCTTCTAAATAATAGAGCTTTCTAATTTGAAGTAAATATGAACATTAGAAAAAGAGCTAGAGAACAATCTGAAGTAGAAACAGGAGCCTTAGCGGATATCCTATTCTTCTTGATGATGTTTTTCTTGATGATATCAACCTTGGCAAGTCCTGATGCTATTAAGCTTCTTTTGCCAGAATCAAGCTCAGCAGAACAAACGGCTACCAAAGAGAATATTCGTTTGACTGTAGATGAGAATGATAATTATTTTGTAGATGATAACCCTGTTCAAGCCGATCAATTGGAAGCCTATTTGGCAGAGCAGGCCAAAGCTAAAAATTCGGAAACGGTGGTTTTACGTATTTCAAAAGATCGTACTGTACAGGAATTAGCAAAAATTTACGACGTGGTTGCCAAGCTAAATTTGGCGCTAGTAATGGCCACCGAAAAACAATAGGAGTAACTACCCAAAAAAATAGCCGTTACGAAAGTGACGGCTATTTTTTTGCCTTGTGAATATCTATTAATTTCACAGTGGTAAAAAGTTATAGGGGAAAAGTAAGTACGAATCCTGTTACTCCTTGTCAATTTGAGTTTATTTCCTTTTTAATCGTAAAATCTATAAAGAAAAAATATACGTATGTTTTTGATGGGTGATTGGGAGATTCTCTGGAATCATATTATTCATGATGAAGATTTAATCAAACTGCTTGCTTCTACTTTTGTTGGAGCAATCATTGGTGGCGAACGCGAATATCATAGTAAATCCGCTGGTTTACGAACCTTTACTTTGATTGCAGTGGGTTCAACTATATTTACCATTCTTTCTGAAAAAGTAGGTATGGGTGCATCGCCCGATAGGATTTCTGCCAATATTGTTACAGGGGTAGGTTTTTTAGGTGCTGGAATCATCTTTAAAGTAGATGACCGAGTAAAAGGACTTACCACGGCAGCTATTATTTGGGTAACGGCGTCGTTAGGTATGGCTATTGGCGATGGACATATTTTATTGTCCTTTTTTGGCGCCATTATGGTATTTATGATTTTGCAGTTTTTTATCGTAATGGAACGTTGGATTCATAAATATGGAGAAACACGTAATTACAAAATTGTGATAAAGAAAGGCGATGAAGGCTTTTTGAAAATGGATGAAATTTTTAAACAGTTTAGAATGCAAGCTAAGAAAGGCAAGCAAATTTATAAAGAAGAAACCATTACTTGCTTTTGGTCAGTGAGAGGTAAAACTTCAAAACATGAGCGTTTAGCCAAAAAGCTTATCGCCGAACCTCATGTAATTGAGTTAGAGTTTTAAAGAAGGATAATTATTTTAAGTAGTACTTAAATAGAAGTATGAAAAGGCGGAATAATTTTGAAACGATATACTAAAATAGCATACGTTTTGTTGTATCTTTATTGAAGATAACCACTTAAGCTAATTTATTATATCTATTTAAGCTAATTGTGTTAGTCTTCCTGAGCTCCTAAGTATCCTCGATTTGATAAACCATTATGTTGTTATACGGTTCTATTAATCCTATCATTTATATAAACCTTACTTAATCGAGCCGGTTGATATTATGATTTTCCCAACAATACCAGAAAACGAAATAGAAAGATTAGATACCCTAAAGGCGTATAAAATACTAGACACACTTCCAGAAAAGGATTTTGATGATATCGTAAGAATAGCTTCTCAAATATGTCAAACCCCCATTTCGACTATCACTATTATTGATGAAAATCGTCAGTGGTTTAAAGCTAAAAATGGGTTAGATGGCAATGGTGGCCCTCGTGAGCTATCTTTTTGTGCTCATGCAATTGTACAACCTGATCGCCCTTTTATTATCGAAGACGCGCGCCAAGACGAACGTTTTTCGGATAACCCGCTGACTGTAGGCTCTCCTTATGTGGTTTTTTATGCAGGAATACCACTTGTGGCAGAAAATGGGCATGCGCTTGGCACCTTATGTGTCATCGATAGTAGTCCACGATCGCTAAAGGACGAACAAGTAGTTGCACTGAAGGCACTTGCATCTCAGGCAATGGGGCAGTTGGAGCTTCGTAAAAAGACTTTTGAACTCACAGAAACAAAAGATAGTCTTGAGCAAAAAAACTATGCTTTGACAGAAGCAAAAGAAAATCTAGAGATAGCCCTAAAGGCAAAATCTACGTTTTTGTCAATGATGAGCCATGAAATACGCTCACCTTTACATGCGATTTTGGGCAATATCAATCTACTTTTAGAGGAATCTCCAAGGGCGGACCAAGAAAACTCTTTAAATGTATTAAGGTTTACTGGGGAGACTTTGTTGTCCATTATCAACGATATTTTAGACTTTAGTAAGCTAGAAGCTGGAAAGGTTCAACTTGAAAATATTAGCTTTAATATTCGAGATTTAGTAAAGAATATTGTAAGTATTAATCTGCATCGTGCAAAAGAACAAGGTAATAAATTGCAGATTGAGGTAGCAGATCAAGTTCCTAATTATGTAGGAGGGGACCCTACTAGGCTTGTTCAGGTTATTAATAATTTGGTCTCGAATGCCGTAAAGTTTACTAAAAATGGTGTAGTTACGATAAAAGTTAGCCTTAAAGAGCAGCTTACAACGACAAATATCCTTACTATTGAGGTAATAGACACGGGCATCGGAATACCTCAAGAGGCTGTAAATCAGATTTTTGAAGAATTTGTTCAAGCGTCCAATAAAACCACACGCCAGTTTGGAGGTACAGGATTAGGATTGGCCATTATTCGTAAAATTCTAGAATTGTTTGGTACGCGTATCTATGTGGAGAGTGAAGTGGGTAAGGGGTCTACTTTCAAGTTTGATTTGACTGTAGGGCAGGTACAACAAGAGGTAATAAAGAAAGATACAGTCGCCAGTTTTAACTTTGAGGGTTTTAATGTGATGGCTATTGATGACAATGATATCAACCTTATCATCATTAATAGAAGTCTCCAAAAGAAAGGTATTTCTGTAAAAACCTTTAATAATGGTATCGATGCATTAGCCTCCTTGAAAGCAGGCACGCATTATGATTTAGTAATTGTTGATTTGCAAATGCCAGAAATGAGCGGATTTGAATTTGCGGAAGAAGTAAGGAAATTTTCAGAAATTCCTATTATTGCCAGTTCTGCCGATAACAATACAGAAACAATCGAAATGGCACTTAGTACAGGTATGAATGATTATTTGTTGAAACCGCATACGCCACAAGATTTGTATATTTTACTCGCACAACATTTGAAATACGTAACAGAGGAATAATAAAAAGGTCAGCAAGGCATATCTTGCTGACCTTTTTTATTTATAAGAAAATTGGGAGTTACTGGTCTGTTTTGGCTTATTTCAAAAAGCCTTTGAAAAAGTTTACATGCAATTTTTCTAAACGATCAGCATGAACCTTCATGCGCTCAGAGAATTTACTATAATCTTTCAATTCCTTTTTCGTCCATGCTACTTCTGATAAGGCTGATGCACGAGGGAAAACCATGTATTCAACATAGTCGCTGGTTTGCATATATTCTGTCCAAACGTTTGCTTGAACTCCAATGATATGTTTTTGTTGTTCAGGCGAAAGTTCAGTCGGTGTTGGTTCGTACGAATAGATTTTTTCTAAAGTAGTAAAACCTCCAATAGCTAAAGGCTCAGTTTTAGGGTCTGCCTGATAGTGATCTAAATATACATAACCACCTGGTGTCATGATAGCATCGTGGTTTTCTTTAGCTGCTGCAATACCACCTTCAGTCCCTCTCCAAGACATTACGATGGCATTTGGTGAAAGTCCACCTTCCAAAATCTCGTCCCAACCAATCATTTTGCGACCTTTTGACGTAATAAACTTATCGATACGACGGATAAAATAACTTTGTAATCCGTGCTCATCACCCAAGTTTTCACGCTTGATAATTTCTTGGCAAAAACGACTTTCTTTCCATTGTTTCTTAGGGCATTCGTCACCACCGATATGGATATATTCACTTGGGAAAAGCTCCATTACCTCTGTCAAAACATTCTCCAAAAATTGGAAAGTCTCTTCTCTTGGGCAAAGTACATCTTCATACACACCCCAGTCAGTAGCAGTTTGATAGATTTTATCAGGATTACAACCAAATTCAGGATATGCTGCCAAAACTGCTTGTGAGTGCCCTGGCATTTCAATCTCAGGAATTACATTCACAAACCTAGCTTTTGCATAAGCAACTACTTCTTTTACTTCGTCTTGTGTGTAATATCCTCCATAAGGTTTACCATCAAATTTCTTTGAGTAAGCTCTACCCACAACAGTTTGCGAACGTTTCGAAGCTATTTCTGCCAATTTAGGATAGCGCTTGATTTCAATTCTCCAGCCTTGGTCTTCTGTCAAGTGCCAGTGAAAATTATTCAACTTGTGTAAAGCAATCAAATCAATATACTTTTTGATAAAGCTTACAGGGAAGAAATGACGACCAACATCCAAGTGCAAACCTCTGTAAGAGTAGCGAGGTGCATCTGCAATAGAACAGTTAGGAACTGACCATGTTATGCCCGTAGATTTTTCTTTACTAAAAATTTGATTCGGAAGTAATTGTAACAAACTTTGTAAAGCATAAAAAGCACCTTTTCCTGTGCTGGCTGCAATACTTACCTGCTTGCTACTTACATTAAGCGTATATCCTTCCTCTGTTAGTTGATCATTTTTTACAAACTGAATGCTGTTGCTTACGGCTTTGCTATTGGAGCTAACTACTTTAGGTGTTGTCCCCATTGCAGCGCCTAATTGGTCGGCCAACATAGAGGCAACTTGCTTGAAAGCAGGATCATTAGTACTAACTACGATATTGGTATTACTCTTTATGACAAACTGTCCTTTTTGTGGTGTAACAGTCTGAGGTAAAGGGATAATGTTATATTGATTTTGCGCAGAACTAACAAATACTACGCAAGCACAAATAAGGGTTAATAGTTTTTTCATAAAAAATTGGTTTGATAAAGACGATTCAAAGGTAGGTGAAAAAACTCCAAGGTGTATAAGGAAAAAAGAATATTTTTAAATTTTTTTAATATATAGGTAATATATTTCTTATTTATTTTAAATTAACGATCAAAACCTTAATTTATACAATATGATACTGATTGATAAACTGTTAAAACAAAAAGTGTGGTCGTGGCTATGTGGAGGACTAATTATTGTACTTTGTGCTATGCCTTCAAAAGAAATACCTCATTCTCTCAATTTTTATGATAAAACACAGCATTTCATAGCATTTGGTGCATGGGCGTTTTTAACAATGTATGCTTATTCATCAACGTTAGGAGTTATGATAGGAGGAGCTTTGTTTGGATATGGAATTGAGATAATGCAGTATTTATTGCCAGTATCATTTCATCGAGCGTATGATTTAGCCGATGTTCTTGCAGATTTTATTGGGGTATTACTCGGAATATCGTTAGCCATCTTATTTTCCAAGATATTCAAAAAAGGATAAAAGTGTTTTTGTCGGCAATATATTGCTGCTTGTGTTTGGGTAAAATGAATCATTCTGATTTTGGAAATTACTATAACTTGATAACTATTCATCAAAAAAGCGGTCGAAAATTGTTTTTCGACCGCTTTTTTGATACTATGGTGTTCGATGTAAGATGCAAATCATTGCGCCTCTACAGCAAGAATGCAAATTCTTATATAATCACTCATGCACTCAATCATAATTCACTAAATTATTAATCTAGCCTATTACCACTGGACCTGCTTGATTGATGCCAGAAACATAACAATCAGAATCGATACCTACTTTTGAAAAACCTTCTTGCATAGCTCTGCCAACTTTTTGTGCCGTGTCAAAGTCTTTTGATAAAGCAAACATCGAAGGTCCTGAGCCAGAAATAGAACAGCCAAGTGCTCCATTTTCAAGTGCAGCATTTTTGACAACATCAAATTGTGGTATCAAAATCGCACGAACTGGTTCAATGATTACGTCAACCAGCGAGCGAGAAATCAAATCATAATCAGGAAGCATCAGACCAGCTACCAAACCAGCCACATTACCCATTTGAGTAATCGTCTTTTTCAAGGAAATTTCACGTTTCAAAATATTACGTGCATCCTTGGTATTTACCTCGATATGTGGGTGAACAATCGTCGCATATAGCTCCTTGGGCGTGCGAAGCTGAATAATGTCTAATGGGTCGTAGCTACGAATTACCGTAAATCCTCCCATCAAACTTGGTCCAACATTGTCGGCATGTGCCGAGCCACAAGCGATAAACTCACCTTCCATGGCAAAAGGCAATAGGTCTTTTTGTGCCAAAGGACGACCCAATAACTCATTTGCAGCAAATACACCAGCTACCGAGGAAGCTGCCGAAGAGCCTAATCCAGAACCTAATGGCATCAATTTTTTCAAGTCCATTTCAAAACCTTGCGATTCGGCACCGATAGCTTCTAGAAACTTGATAATGGCGATACCAGCCGTATTTTTGCTAGCGTCCAAAGGTAAACGACCTTCGTCACCTTCGATTTTATTAATTTTTACGCCTTTCAAATCAGTTTTGCGCAATACTAGCTCATCGCCAGGATTGTCTACCGCAAAGCCAAATATATCAAAACCACAAGCTACATTGGCAACCGTAGCTGGGGCGAATACTTTTATTGAATCATTCATGGTTTTATAAAATCTTAACTCGCTAAGACGAGTGAAATAATATTTTCAAGCCACGCTGCAAAGCGAGGACAATATTCAAGGATAGTTTCCAAGCCTGTCAATTCAGCAATATCAATACCATCGACAACTTTATTATATTTTTTGCCTGATGCAGCATAAATCCTTTCGAGTCTTTTGGATGGGAAGTTCTCTGGGTTGCTATTTATATCTTCAATGCTTTTATAACCGCTTTTAAGGTCTAATATCTTACTCTTTATTTCCTCATCTTCCAAGTCAAACCCTTCTGATGGGTTTGCAAATAAAAGAGTTTCAAATTCGTGTCTGAGAATATTAGGTATAAAGTTTGGGTATGGTTTTATAGAGTTTACATAATTTTTTAATGACTCTTCCATACAACTTATACGTTGTTCGGTATCGTTATGCTGAATACAACGTAAATGATTTGGTAGTTTTTGCTCACTATTGATACCTGAATGATCTATCATCGTGGTAATAATAGGTTCATTTTGGTAATATAATAAAGGTTCGATGGTATTGCCAAAATGTTTTATATTATTGAACCCATGACCTCCTCCTTTCATTGAAATGATGACAGATTGGATATGAGAGGAAATACCTCGCTGATAGAGATAAGGAATTAATAACCTATCAACGAATTCTTTTTCTGTTTCTCCTTCTACTACAAAATATAAATCTTTCATGGTGTACCTCCGATAACGTTTTTATGCCATAAGTTTCCTAAGGTGTAGTTTTTAAGCCAATTTTGAAGAGATAAGCTATCAAGTCTTTTAAATACTGAATCAGTTTGATTTCTATCAACAATAATAACGTCTTCTGGGGCAAAGTTATCAACCAAATCTGTCGATTGTGTAGATACAATCACCTGACTTTGAGCAGAGGCTTTTTTGATAAGTCCTGCTAGCTTGTTTATGGCAAAAGGATGTAATCCCAACTCTGGTTCATCTATAATAATAGTGGTGGGTAAATTGGGTTGCAATAGCAATGTAACCAATGTCATAAATCGTAATGTACCATCCGACAAGTGCATAGCAAAAAAAGACATATCTGACCCTTTTTGTCTCCAAGCTAACTGTATTTGGTCGTTACGGATTTTGTCTGGTTTTAAATCAAAACCTTCAAAATATGGAGCAACTGTTCGGATTACATTTTCAATTTTGCGAAAATCTTTAGGAGATGTTTCTTGTAAATAAAATAAGTATGCAGCCAAATTTCCCCCATCTTCTCTTAGGACTCTATTATCATCAATACTCCCTTTTTGTTTAATTTTTGCTGTTTTACTGGTATCATGAAAGTGAAAAACCTTGAAAGATGACATATAGGTGTTAACATACCGATAACGAGCGCCCTCTGTATCTTTTAGCTTACTTTCTAAATAACCTTTCCCTAAAATAACCTCGTCCCAAGAAGGGAAACCATGATGGAATTGAGTAATCTCATGCTGAAAGTATAAGCTCCCTTGTTGATTGGTAGCGAGTGTAAACAGATAAGCATTCGTACTATCAAACTCAATTCGTCCAAACAGTTTTTCTGTGTGTTTTAGTCCTAAATGAAGAATATTTTCGGCACCAGCTTCTTCGGCTACGTAGTTTTGTAAATCTTGATGATAGAGTTGATAGAGCAACTTAAAGAAGTTGATAAAATTACTTTTACCAGCTCCATTTGCTCCAATTAAGATATTGATAGAAGAGAGCTTTAAGTCCATTTTTTGAATGGACTTAAAACCTTGTATTTCGATGCGATTTATCATAGTAAAACCTATTACGCCAAATAGCTTCCTATAGCAACAATATCTGCAAATACTCCTGAAGCGGTTACCTCAGCACCCGCGCCTGGTCCTTTGATGACCAATGGACGGTCGTGGTAACGTTTGGTAGTAAATGAAATTACGTTGTCGGCGCCATCCATCATATAGAATGGATGCGTTTTGCCGATACTTTTTACCCCAATCGTAATTTTATTGTCTTCGAGTGTTGCGATAAAACGAAGTACTTCGCCTTTGGCTTCGGCTTCGTCAACCATTGTTTCAAAATAACTATTGGATACTTCCAGTTCGTTGAAAAAGTCTTCTACAGTTGGGGCTTTTTCACAATTTTCTGGTAATAATTTTAAAATGGTTACATCTTCTGGTTCTAATCTTAGTCCGATTTCACGACCCAAAATCAAAATCTTACGAGCTACGTCCATACCACTCAAATCTTCGCGAGGATCTGGCTCGGTGTAACCTTTTACTTTGGCTTCACGAACGATGTCAGCAAATTTGACACCTTTTTTGAAGTTATTAAAGATATATGAAAGCGTACCTGAAAGCACTCCTTCGATTTTCTCGAATCTATCGCCCGAAGCAATCAAACCTTGCAAAGTGTTGATGACTGGCAAACCTGCTCCTACGTTGGTTTCGTACAAGAATTTGACGCCTTTTTTCAACACGGTTCTGTGTAATAAGGCGTAATCTTCGTATCGTCCAGAGTTGGCTACTTTGTTTGGCGTCACCACTGAGATATTCGATTCAAACAAACCTAGGTAATAATTATGAATCGTTTTATCGGCAGTACAATCTGCAAATACGGAGTTTGGTAAATTCAAGCGTTTGGCTTCCTCTACAAAAGCCCAAAGTTCTGCTGGTTTACCCATTGCATCTAGGGTCTCTTGCCACGAATCCATCGAAATACCATCGCTTGTTACGAGCATTTTTCTGGAATTCATCACACCAACTAGATTTACTTTCAAACCACGGTATTTTGACAAATAATTTGCTTGTCCTTTCAATTGGTTTAAAAGCGCCTTTCCTATCAAACCTGTACCAACCAAAAATAAGTTGAGAGTTTTGACTTGAGAGAAAAAGAAAGTATCATGGATAACATTGAGTGCTTTTGAAATATCTTTTTTCTCAATAACTACTGATATATTCAGCTCAGAAGAACCTTGTGCAGTAGCCACGATGTTGATACCATTTTTACCCAATACTGAGAAAAGTTTACCACTCACCCCTGTATGATGACGCATACCTTCACCGACAACAGCGATTACTGATAGATTTTCCTGAATATCTACTCCTTCAATATCTCCAATGGCAATTTCACTCGCAAATTCTGTTTCCAGAATTTGACGTACTTGTTGCGAATATTGTGGGTCGATGGCAAAACAAATTGAGTGCTCAGAAGAAGCCTGAGAAATCAATACCACCGATATTTTATGCTTGGCAAGAATCGTAAATAGCTTTCCTGAAACCCCAGCCACACCAATCATCCCTGAACCTTGAAGGTTGACCAAGGCAAGGTTATCAATCGAACTAATACCTGTAATAATATACTCACTTGGCTCGGCTTGGCGACTTACAACTGTACCAATAAAGCTAGGGTTGAAGGTATTGAGTACACGAATGGGAATATTTTTGGCAAAAGCTGGTTGCAACGAAGGTGGATAAATCACCTTGGCACCAAAATGTGTCAGCTCCATTGCCTCCGAATAGGTAATGGTAGGAATCGTAAAGGCATTTTTTACTTTACGAGGGTCGGCGGTCATCATGCCGTCTACATCTGTCCAAATTTCGATTTCCTCAGAGTTGAGCGCTGCACCGAATATTGAACCTGTATAGTCAGAACCACCACGTCCTAAAGTCGTAGTTTCGCCTTTGTCAGTCGAACCAATAAAGCCTGTAATTAATTGTAGTGATTTGGTTTTGGCAAAATGCTCCTGAATCAAACGATTTGTCGTATCAAAATCCACCTCTGCCATGCCAAAGCTATCGTTAGTACGAATCACTTTGCGAGCGTCCAAAAACTGACAATCTACGCCTTGCGCATGAAGGATTTCATAAATGAGGGTAGTCGAAAGACGTTCTCCAAAACTTACGATTAAATCAGCCGTTCGAGAAGAAATCTCACGAATCAACGATACTCCTTTCAATAAATCCTCAAGTTCGTTGATAATCGTTCGGATATTGGCAAATACTTTTGATTGAGCTTTTACATCGATAAGCGCTCTAACTACATTGAAATGGCGCTCCTCGATAGCTTTTACAAGGTCAAAATAACTTAAATCACTTACAGAAGCTCTTTTGCCTGTTTCAATAAGTTGATTGGTTACTCCACCCATTGCCGAGAATACAACGGCGATTTTTTCTCCTTTTTCAAGGTTTCCCTTGATGATGCTTAGAACAGATTGAATACTATCAACGGTTCCGCAAGACGTTCCTCCGAATTTTAATACTTTCATATTTTGGTAAAGATGCTGCTTGATAAGTTGGTGTAAAAGCCTCTTAAAAAGCACGCTTCTGCTTTACAACAGCAGTTTAAATGTTTATAATGGAGTACAAATATAGATAAAGCCTTGATATGATTTGACCTTTCGGAAAGCTTTTCCAAGAATAATCTTTGGGGATTTTAGGGGGCAAATAGAATATTTTTCCTGCTAAATAGTAAAATAACGGTATAAATAAATGATTAAATCTTATGCCTAACTAAAATATTTTGCTTTATGCCTATTTCAGAAGTTAAATTCTGGAAACCTCAATGCGTAAAAATTTGTTTTATAATTATAGAATTTCGAACAGTCCGATGTGTCGGTGTTCAATTTTACCTTTTTTAAAACCTTCAACTAGCTCTAAAACACGCATGCTCGGATACCGCTTTTCTGAATTTGTTCCTCAAGAACAAGAAGAAGGGAAAAAAGCTAAGTTCGACCAATTGTTAGATATTTTCAACCAATTGGTCACTATGACCTCAGGCGATGTCTCTGAGGCACTGGCTTGGCTTACCCAACTCGACAAACAATACAACCTTACAGACGACTCTTACGGTATTGCCGATTTTATTGAAGACCTCAAAGAAAAAGGATATATCCGCGAAGAAAAAGACGAAAACGGTCAACAAGCTCAAGTCCTTTCAGCCAAAGGTGAGCAAAGTATTCGTAAACAATCATTAGATGAAATTTTTGGTAAACTCAAAAAGACTGGTAATTCTGGCAATCACCGTACGCCCTATCAAGGCACGGGCGACGAAATGAATACTGATCGTCGAGAGTTTCAATTTGGTGATTCTTTAGAACAAATTGCCATGACGGAGTCTATCCGAAATGCTCAAATCAATAATGGTTTCGAGAACTTTATGTTGACCGAAAATGACCTCGAAATCATGGATAAGGAATACAAAGCTCAAACCTCTACGGTGTTGATGATTGATATTTCACACTCAATGATTTTGTACGGAGAAGATAGAATTACGCCTGCTAAAAAGGTCGCTATGGCGCTCTCGGAGCTCATTATGACCAAATATCCCAAAGATACCCTCGATGTAATTGTATTTGGCAACGACGCTTGGCAGATTCAGGTAAAGGATTTACCTTATCTGGAAGTGGGTCCTTATCATACCAATACCGTGGCAGGCTTAGAATTAGCGATGGACTTGTTGCGTAGAAGAAAAAACAAAAACAAACAGATTTTTATGATTACCGATGGCAAACCTACTTGTTTAAAAGAAGGTATTCGATATTATAAAAATAGCTTTGGTTTGGATAAAAAGATTCTGAACAAAACTCTCACTCTCGCTGCTCAGTGCCGTCGTTTGAAAATTCCAGTAACAACTTTTATGATTGCCCGAGACCAGTATCTCAAAGAATTTGTACAAGAGTTTACTAAAACCAACAATGGTCGTGCCTATTACTCTTCTTTGAAGGGTTTGGGAGAATTTATCTTTGAAGACTATCAACGAAATCGTAGGAAGGATGTCAGATAAAAAGCCCCTGCTCGAAAGCAGAGGCTTGCTAGGTTGAGATTAAGCAGAAAGGAGCTTCATTTTGAATTTTAGATAAAGAGGTTATTACCTTTCAAAATTACCGAATGTTAAGTATCGCCGCACTTAAATGTATGTGAACGGCAGAATTAGATAAATAAGTGGTCGAATTATAGCGGAATCCTTTGGAAATCGATTGAAAATTCGCCTAGATCCCAAAATCAAAAATAATTTATGTCTTACAGAAATCTTTCAGCAACACAATTGCTAGCTATCAAAACCCTTGGCGAATTAAAAAATGCAGGCTATCAAGTAAAATCTATTAAACAAGAATTACGAGATAACTTGATTCAAAAGATTAAAAATAAAGAAAAAGTATTTGATGGAATTTGGGGATATGAGGATACTGTAATTCCAGATATCGAACGTGCTATTCTTTCGCAACATCATATCAACTTATTGGGCTTGCGTGGACAAGCCAAAACTCGAATTGCTCGTTTGATGGTCAATCTTTTGGACGAATATGTCCCAGTCGTAGAAGGCTCAGAACTAAATGACGACCCTTTACAGCCTTTATCACGCTATGCCAAAGATTTGATTACAGAAAAAGGTGACGCTACACCTATCTCATGGTTACATCGTGACGACCGTTACACAGAAAAATTAGCCACTCCAGACGTATCTGTTGCTGACCTTATTGGTGATGCCGACCCAATTAAAGCTGCAACATTAAAATTACCATATTCTGATGAACGTGTAATTCACTTTGGTTTGATTCCGCGTTCGCATCGTGGAATTTTTGTAATTAATGAATTGCCTGATTTACAGGCTCGTATTCAGGTTTCTTTGTTTAATATTTTACAAGAAGGTGATATTCAAATTCGTGGATTCAAATTGCGTTTGCCTTTGGATATCCAGTTTGTATTTACTGCCAACCCTGAGGATTATACCAACCGCGGTTCAATCGTAACACCACTCAAAGACCGTATTGATTCTCAAATTGTAACACACTATCCTAAGACTTTAGAAATCGGTAAGCGTATCACTTTGCAGGAAGCCAATATCAAACCTGAGCAAGAAGAATTAGTTACAACAAATGCCTTAATTGAGGATTTGATTGAACAAATTGCTTTCGAAGCTCGTCAATCAGAGTACGTAGATGCCAAATCTGGTGTTTCAGCAAGGATGACTATCTCGGCTTATGAAAACCTTATTTCTGCTGCTGAGCGTCGTGCATTATTGTGTGGAGAAGAAAAAACCTATGTACGTGTTGCCGATTTAGTAGGCGTGATTCCTGCGGTTTGTGGTAAGGTTGAGTTAGTGTATGAAGGCGAAGTAGAAGGCCCAGTAATCGTGGCACAAAACTTAGTTGGTAAAGCTATTCGTGCGCAGTTTTTGAACTTCTTCCCAGATCCTGAGAAAATCAAAAAGTTGGCGAAAGACAAAGCTGGTAAAAACCCATACAAACCAATTATCGACTGGTTTATGGATGGCAACATTATTGATATTTTCAACGATAGTTCTGATGCTGATTATTCATCAAGATTGAGAACTATTGATGGCTTGGATGAACTGGTAGAAAAAATATATCCAACATTCGAAGGTCGTGAAAAATTATTTATGATGGAGTTTGTATTGCACGGACTTTCAGAATTCTCAATGATTTCAAAGAAAACGCTTGACCAAGGTCTACAATTCAAAGACTTGACTGATTCGTTGTTCGATTTGGATAACTTCAAATTTGAAGATGAAGAATAGTATTGAGTGATTTGTGATTGAGTGCATGAGTGATTGTTTTTAATATTCATTATATCTGTAGACGCAACGCTTTGCGTCTACAGATATGTCATTAATTAGAAAAGGCGGTCGAAATTTGTTTTTCGACCGCTTTTCTATCTAGTTCGGGACTTTGTCTCGGACTGCTATTTACTTCAGTTTGTAAACTGTTTAAAAAAAAGTCCAAGAGTCTTGAACTAGTAAACGACTTAGATAAAAAATAATCACTCATCTCCTCAATCACAACTCACTAAATTAGGCTTTCGGATGCGCCTGCTCATATATCTTTTTCAGTTTTTCCATCGAATTATGGGTATATACTTGCGTGGCAGCCAAGGAAGTGTGTCCCATCAAATCCTTAATAGCCGTTAAATCGGCGCCATTATTCAACAAATGCGTGGCATAAGAGTGACGCAATACGTGAGGAGATTTTTTGGTTAAGCTCGTGACAAGTGACAGATATTTTTTTACAATTCGCTGAATCATCACAGGATAACCTTGTTCGCCTTTATTGCTTACAATCAACAAATGATGTTGAAAACCTTCTCTATCTCTTATTTCAATATATTCCTTTATCTGTGCTGAGAGATTGGCATGAATAGGTACAATCCTTTCTTTATTTCTTTTTCCTAAAACCTTAATTGTGTGTTGGTAAAAATCAATGTCTTTTACTTCCAACTCAATAAGTTCTGACAGACGAATACCCGAACCGTAGAGTAATTCCATGATGAGTTTGTCACGAACACCCTCAAAATCTTCTGGAAATTCGACTTGATCCAATAGCATTTCCATCTCGCTTTCTCTTACAAACGTAGGAATATTCTTGGCTGTTTTCATGGCCACAACCTTACGCATAGGGTCTTGGTCGATGATTTTCTTGAAAAGTAAAAATTTATAAAAACTGCGAAGCGTAGCTACTTTTCGATTAATCGAGCGACTGTCGAGTTTGGCTTCCGAAAGAGATACCACCCACGAACGAATCATTTGGTGGTCGGCAAGTTGAGGATGATGAAAATCGTAGGTATTGGCAAGGTAATGACTAAACTGCGACATATCATTGCGATAGGCCGTAGTGGTGTGATCGCTACAACGTTTTTCGTGTTGTATGTAGGCTAAAAAAAAATTGACTATCTCTGAATTCATGATTCTAAAGATAGTCAATTTTTTATGAATGCTGAACGGTTATCGGCTTAATTCGCGATTAAATGATAACATTATGAAATGAAATCAAACGTTAATTAAGACTCTAAGTTACCGTACATTTTTTGCTTGTATGAAGCACGAATTACTTCAGTACGACGCTCAACAGATGGCTTTTCGAATGCCATACGTCTACGAAGTTCTTTAACTACACCAGTTTTTTCGAATTTTTTCTTGAATCTTTTAAGAGCTTTGTCGATTGACTCGTTTTCTTTTACGTTGATAATCAGCATATTGTTTGTTTGTTTATTGCCTTAATGATAATTGAGGTGCAAAGATAAGTATTTCCAATTTGATTGTCAAGGGTTTTTATCAAACAAACCTACGCTTTTTCAGAACCGTTACGTAGTAGGCTCATAAATCAACCCTCAAAAGAATACTTTCAATTCGGAAGTCTTTTCTCCCAAAGAATTCATAAATCAGCCTTATCTTTGTGTGCTAGAATTTTCTCGATACACATAACAACTTCAAAAGGTAATAGCAAAAAACGAAAACGGGCTATTTTTTATATATGATTTCTGTAGATAACGTAACAGTAGAGTTTGGCGGTCGTGCGCTATTTGGTGATGTAACATTCAACGTCAACGAAAAAGATAAAATCGCCTTGATGGGCAAAAACGGAGCAGGTAAATCCACTTTGTTGAAAATTATTGCGGGTGTTGACAAGCCAACGCGTGGTAAAATCTCGAAGCCAGCTGATGCTGTTATCGCTTATTTGCCTCAACATTTGTTGACGGAAGATAACTCAACGGTATTTGAAGAAACTTCAAAAGCATTTTCAAATGTGTTGAGTATGAAGGCCGAAATCGATGAGCTAAATCACCAACTCGAAACTCGCACTGATTACGAATC
This sequence comes from Flectobacillus rivi, assembly GCF_030056655.1. Taxonomy (NCBI): domain Bacteria; kingdom Pseudomonadati; phylum Bacteroidota; class Cytophagia; order Cytophagales; family Flectobacillaceae; genus Flectobacillus; species Flectobacillus rivi. Next base: position 78,045 of record NZ_JASHIE010000002.1, on the reverse strand, counting down.
TGACGAATACATGGCGATTATCGAGCGTGTTTCGGAGGTTAGTGAAAAATATTACTCTATCGAAGAAATCAATTATGATGCGGAGGTTGAAAAAATCTTGTTGGGCTTAGGATTCCTTCGTTCAGATTTTCAACGCCAAACTAGCGAATTTAGTGGTGGCTGGCGTATGCGTATTGAGTTGGCAAAAATTTTACTCCAAAATCCTGATTTGATTTTGCTAGATGAGCCAACCAACCACATGGACATCGAGTCGATTCAATGGCTTGAGGACTTTTTGTTGAATAGCGCCAAAGCGGTAATCGTAATTTCTCACGATAGAGCGTTTGTCGATAATATCACCAACCGTACCATTGAGTTGACAATGGGTAAAATTTATGACTATAAAGTAAATTATACTCAATACCAACAATTGCGTAAAGAGCGTTTGGAGCAACAACAAAAAGCGTTTAATGAACAGCAAAAAATGATTGCTGAAACGACAGAGTTTATCGAACGTTTTAAAGGTACATATTCAAAAACTTTACAGGTACAATCACGTGTGAAGATGTTGGAGAAATTGGATATTGTTCAGGTTGATGAAGTAGATACATCAGCGTTGAACTTGAAATTCCCTCCAGCACCGCGTTCTGGTAACTATCCTGTAATTGCAGAGGGTGTTGCGAAAAGCTATGACGACTATTTGGTATTCAAAGATGTTTCGATGACCATCGAAAGAGGCGAAAAAGTAGCATTTGTAGGGAAAAATGGGGAAGGTAAATCAACTTTCGTCAAAGCAATTATGAACGAAATCGAACACGAAGGTGATTTGAAAATCGGTCATAACTCGATGATTGGTTATTTTGCTCAGAACCAAGCGGCTTTATTGGATGGAGAATTATCAGTGTTTCAAACGATTGATAATATTGCGGTAGGAGAGATTCGTACCAAAATCAAGGATATCCTCGGTGCATTTATGTTTAGTGGCGACGCTATCGAGAAGAAAGTAAAAGTACTTTCAGGAGGAGAAAGAACTCGTTTGGCTATGATTAAGTTGTTGTTAGAGCCAGTAAACTTGTTGATTCTGGATGAACCTACCAACCACCTTGACCTTAAAACCAAGGATATTTTGAAAGAAGCTCTTAAGGCATTTGAAGGTACAATTATCTTAATTTCTCACGACCGTGATTTCTTAGATGGCTTGGCTACCAAAGTTTTCGAATTTGGCAACAAACGAGTAAAAGAGCATTTGGAGGATATTAATGGTTTCTTGAGAAATAAGAAAATGGAGAACTTAAGAGACATTGAAAGAAAGGCGTAAATATGAGTGCATGGCATATTAGGCAGTCGGCTTTCAGCTATCGGCATTCAGTAATATAAATCTGTGGTTATCTAAAAACTATTTGCCTAATGCCTATTGCCAGACCACTTAAATCTTATTTTGCCTAACGCCTACGGCATATAGCGTGTAAATTATTCGTAATTTTGCCCTAAATTTTTGACCTAAAACTTAAGAAGAGATAGATACTCTTCCGTTTATATAATGACAAAGCAATTTAAAAGAACAACCGTAACAGCCGCCTTAATTTATGCCAATGGACCCATCCATATTGGGCATATTGCAGGCTGTTATTTGCCAGCAGATATTTACGTAAGATACTTGCGTTCGATAGGTCACGATGTAAAATTCGTTTCTGGAACCGACGAGCATGGTGTTCCTATTACGATTAAAGCTAAAAAAGAAGGTATTACACCACAAGAAGTGGTTGATAAATACTATAATATTATCAAAGACTCTTTCGAGGAATTTGGGATTTCTTTTGATATTTATTCTCGTACTTCAAACAAAGTACACCATGAGACTTCTCAAGAGATGTTCAAAAATTTGTACGACAAAGGTCAATTTGTTGAGGAAGTTACAGAACAGTATTTTGATGAAAAAGCTCAAACCTTTTTGGCTGACCGCTATATCATAGGTACTTGTCCAAAATGTAGCAATGAAAATGCCTATGGCGATCAGTGCGAAAAATGTGGTTCAACACTATCTCCAACTGAGTTGATTAATCCTCGCTCAGCTTTGAGTGGTGAAAAACCTGTGATGAAACCAACCAAAAACTGGTATTTGCCATTAGACAAAATGCAACCAGCTTTGGAGGAATATATTGCTAGTCATCCAGAATGGAAAACCAATGTATTGGGTCAAGTAAAATCTTGGTTAAACGACGGTCTGCGTCCTCGCGCTATGACCCGTGACTTGGATTGGGGTGTAAAAGTACCACTTCCTGATACAGACGGTAAAGTGCTGTATGTATGGTTTGATGCGCCGATTGGTTATATCTCAATGACCAAAGAATTGACAGACGAATGGCAAAAATATTGGCAAGACCCTGAAACTCGCTTGGTAAACTTTATTGGTAAAGACAATATCGTTTTCCACTGCTTGATTTTCCCTGCCATGTGTATGGCTGATGGTCGCTTTATTTTGGCTGATAACGTACCAGCTAACGAGTTTATGAACCTAGAAGGTGATAAAATCTCAACTTCACGTAACTGGGCGGTATGGTTGCATGAGTACCTTCGTGAGTTTGAAGGCAAGCAAGACGTATTGCGATATGCCTTGGCGGCATCTGCTCCTGAAACAAAAGATTCAGACTTTACTTGGGGAGATTTCCAAACACGTAATAACTCTGAATTGGTAGGTATTCTTGGAAACTTTGTTAACCGTGCCTTTGTGTTGACGCAAAAGAATTTTGATTCAAAAATCCCTGCACGTGGCGAGTTGACTGATTTTGACCGTCAGACATTAGATACTTTGGCTGAGTTGCCAAATAAAATTGGTGATGCTATCGCAAACTACAAATTCCGTGAGGCTTTGGCTTTAGTGATGGATGTGGCACGTTTGGGTAATAAATACTTAGCAGATACCGAGCCTTGGAAGGTAATCAAAAATGATGTTGAACGCACAGGTACAATTTTGAATATCGGTTTGCAAATTGCTGCAACTTTATCAATCGTTTCTGAGCCATTTATGCCTTTTACGGCGGCTAAATTAAGCACTGGCTTAGGATTATCTGGATTGAACTGGTCAGATGCAGGAAATGCGGATTTATTAACAGCAGGAAGTCCAATTGAGTCAATTGGTTTGTTGTTCGATAAAATTGAGGACACAACTGTTCAAGCACAGATTCAAAAATTACAAGACGCTAAAAAAATGAATGAATTAGCAGGAAAAGAAGTTTCGGCTATCAAAGATACAATTCAGTACGATGACTTTGCGAAAATGGATTTGCGTATCGGTACAATCGACGCCGCAGAGAAAGTAGCAAAATCGAAGAAACTATTGAAGTTGACAGTGAACGATGGGCTTAAGCAACGCACCATTTTGAGTGGTATTGCAGAGCATTTCTCTCCAGAAGATGTAATTGGCAAGCAAGTAACTTTCTTGGCTAACCTAGCACCTCGCCCAATGATGGGAATGGTATCTGAAGGGATGATTTTGATGGCGGAAGACAAAGATGGTTCTTTGGCTTTCTTACATCCTTCAAAAGACGTTTGGAGTGGAGCTTCTATCAACTAGAAGATTCTTACCAATAGCTAATCATACAAAAGGGTTATCTCTCTACAGAGGTAACCCTTTTGTATTTTGTATGAAAAAGGGTGATTATCGTCAGTTGTTATGGGACGATAAATGGTACTTATTTGAGATTGTAACCAAACTATGATATCCATTTAGAAAAGAACATTACTTGTCCAATAACGGAATCGGTAAGTGAATAGAATAGGGGTGGAGTATGCTAAAAATAGGATGCAGGTTCGACTTGATAACGTTTACGGTAACGATTGCACAAAAAAACTCTTTCAGATACTAAGAGAAAGTTTGAAAACCTTTTAGATTCGTTTCACAATCAGTCATAATATATCTTATATTGAATGAATACTCTTCAATAAACTGATTTCTTAAAATTGTACTTTTTAAATAAAATGATTGTACGGAGTTTTTCTTTCAAAATAATCTTTTAGCCTTTCTAAGTAGATTTAGAAGGCAAGATTCTTTTTGAAGAAGGATTCTCTTAGTCTATTAAAACCAAATAAGTAATATGCAAATTCTTCATGCCATCAGCCCAAATGAGGCAAAGGGCTTCGATACACAAGCGTTAAGAAACAATTTTTTAGTAGAGAAAAACTTCGTTGCTGATACTATTCAGCTCGTTTATACGCACTACGACCGTGTGATTATTGGGGGAGCAATGCCTGTAGAACAAGCATTGGAATTACCAACGTATGATAACCTAAAATCGACTTACTTTTTTGAAAGAAGAGAAGCTGGTATCATCAACGTAGGTGGTGATGGTTCAATCGAAGTGGACGGTCAGGTATTTGCATTGTCAAAATTGGATTGCTTATACATTGGTAAAGGCTCTCAGAAGGTAACCTTCAAAAGTGCAGATGCTACTGCTCCTGCCAATTTCTTTATTTTGTCGGCTCCAGCACATCAAGTATATCCTACAAGTAAACTATCGAAAGAGGAGGCTTCTCCAGTAGCTTTAGGTAGCTTAGAAACTTCAAACGAGCGTACGATTTATAAGTATATCCACAAAGATGGTTTACAGAGCTGTCAGGTCGTAATGGGGCTTACTGTATTGAACAAAGGTAGTGTTTGGAATACTATGCCGTCGCACGTGCATGATCGTCGTATGGAAGCGTATTTGTACTTTGATGTTCCACAAGAGCACCGTGTTTTCCATTTTATGGGACAGCCACAAGAAACACGTCACATGCTAGTAGCCAACCATCAAGCAATTGTATCGCCACCTTGGTCTATTCACTCAGGAGCGGGTACTACTAATTACTCATTTATTTGGGGTATGGCTGGCGAAAACCTTGACTTTACCGATATGGATTTTGCTGCGATTTCAGACTTACGATAATTGCAAGAAAAGTCTTTCAAAATCTGCTACGAAAGTGGCAGATTTTTTTTTGCTTTTACGGAAAGTTCTTGATATTCAAAAGATTGGAATATGAATTGTTGAGCCGTCAAATTCATGACTTAGCATAATTTGCATATATGTCTGCAAATTGTGAAGTATGTAGAATGTATAATAAAAATAAGGACAGGAGAAGCTCCCGCCCTTATCTGTTTAACCTCTAAACCTATTTAACTATGAAAATTGATACAAATATATACCTAACGATTGGAATTTACTAAGAATTGTACAAATTTTTTTTATTGTGTCGATTTGATACAAAGGGCAGATTTTTGATGAGTTTTGAAAAATTGATGTATATACATATTTTTTGGGTATGAAGTCATATTTTTTGCGAATAAATGGAGTAAAACTAAAGGGAATAAAAACAAAAAAAGGACGAAGCCAATAGCCATGTCCTTTCAAATCTTACCTCTAAACCTATTTAACTATGAAAAATAACTGCACCTTTTTACAAAATCAAAAACTCTTTATCGCAACCATCTGCCCATTCGCTACTACCTAATCGACTTTGAGTGTAAATATTTTTAAAAAGTGGCGCCTTCATTGAAGACGCCCTTTCCCGTCTTACCTCTAAACCTATTTAACTATGAAAAAAACGGTGGCTTTTCGCCAAAATCTTTGAATAGCTTTTGGAGGAGAATTAAAAAGTGGCGTCTCCATTGAAAACGCCCTTTCTCGTCTTACCTCTAAACCTATTTAACTATGAAAAAAATATTTTTGAGTCTATAATCGACTTACGAATTTCTTACTTTTAACTGTTACAAAAACCTTTCCAAAATGGGTTTTGTAAGGCACAACAACAAGTTTTATTTTCAGTATTTTTACTTATAAAATAAACGAAAAATGACACTGTTTGGTTCTATTTTTCTAGTAATAATTTACATACTGATTTTTTGACGCCTGTAACTTTTTTATGTCACCTTTCGCATTTTTAATAATTTGTTTAATCGTTGATTTGTACAAATTATTTTGCTGTTGTTCTATGATGCAAATTTCTGCAAAGTTTTTTAATTCTCCAAATGTTTTTTTTCAATTTACGAAGCTAACTATGTCATAACTATTTCAAAATCAGTGAATAGTTGGGTATAAGATGTAATTGTCGGTAAGCATACCAAAATAATATTTTGTTAATTGTGCAAATTACTATTGGAATATTCTGATTGTATCTTTTTGAGAAAATAGAAAAATTCTTTAAAAAATACAATTACTGATTGTATTTGTTCATCGTTTGATTTACGCCTTGAGTACAAAATGAAAGTACTATTTCACTTGCTCTATCAAGATGCTCGGGTAAAAAGCTTGTTTCTTCATCCGTAAAATTACCTAATACATAATCAGCTTGTCGACCCTTCGAAAAATCACTCCCAACACCGATACGCAAACGGCTGTATTGTTGTGTACCTAATAGCTCTTCAATGTTTCTCAAACCATTGTGTCCACCGTGTGAGCCTTTGGTTTTTAAACGCATTTTTCCATAAGGTAAAGCAATGTCATCTGTAATAACTAGAAGATTCTCAGGTTCTATTTTTAGGTCTTTTAGCCAATAGTTTACCGCTTTTCCACTTAGGTTCATATAAGTAGTGGGCTTCAATAGGTGAATTTGTTTACCTTTATGTCTGAATTCGGTATGGTAGGCAAGACGGCTCATATCGTATTTTACTTCATGGGTATTGGCTAATTTGTCGATGACCATAAAGCCGATATTATGACGAGTGAATAAGTATTCTGGGCCGATATTTCCTAAGCCAACAATTAAATATTTCATTTTAATAATACTGTTGTATGTTTCTTATCCCTGCTAAATCCAATTTTTACGGGTAAATACCTCAGGGTAAATCAGGATACGAAACTGTGTTATTTATAGATTAAATGCAATTTTTATGAGATGATTTTTAAAGGAACGTACCAAATAAAAATAAATCCATCAAAAAATGATACTTGAGTGCCTAATTCTGTAAAAAAAATCTGTGAACCCTGTATCTTTTGGATTCAAAACCTTAATGTGCTTGCTTTTTTATCCATAAAGAGTGAAAACTTTTCAAATTCTTGCAAATCATGAATCATCAGATTATGCGTTATGAAGAAAAGAAAGCTACTCAATACTTCATCTAAGAGTGTAAAGCAAGGTACGCAATTGGCAAAATTAACTAATTTTGCAAAGTAATTAATTGCCCATGAAAAACGTAACACGAAATATTAAGTTTATACTTTTGGGAATAATTGGCTCTTTGAGTTCACAGCATATCGTGGCGCAAGGAAAAAAAGCCCTAAACCCACCTGTTAACACAGCCAAATTTATAGAAACCGCTCCGACAGTTAGTGCAGATGGTCGTACCATGATTTTCGAGTCAAATCGACAGGGAGATTGGAAGTTGTTTGAAACCAAAAGAAAAGGAAATGTTTGGTCTGTTCCTACGCCAATACCCAAAATCAGTGCTACTTTTTACGAAAATCAACCACTCGGAGCTCCATGTTTGAGCTACGATGGAAATATTTTGTATTTCTCGGCAGAAAGCAAAGAATCTTCTGGTCACGAAGATATTTTTGTTTCCGTAAAAGAATCCACAGGATGGTCGTCACCGTCTCGTTTGCCTAATACCATCAACACCACCGATTACGAAGGATATCCATCTTTGTCACCTGATGGACAAAAGCTGTATTTTGCCCGTGCCAAATACAATGAAAAAAACACGCAAGATGCTCAATCTTGTTACAGAATCATGGTGTCTGAAAAAGCGCCTGATGGCTCATGGAAAACGCCTGTAGAGCTACCAAGTCCTATCAATTTGCTTTGCGAAAAAGCCCCTCGAATTATGCCTGATGGTAAAACCTTAGTTTTTGCCTCAGTAAGAAAAGAAGGAAAGGGTAATTTTGACTTGTATTATTCTACTCTTCAAGCGAATAATTCATGGTCGCCCGCAAAACCTTTAAACGAAATAAACACACCACAGGCAGATTTGTTTGCGGCAATACCCGCTTGTGGACAAGAGTTATTCTTTGTAGAAAATAACGATATATATACCACTTCGGTTTCCTTATTTGCTAATCAGACCATTATTGGTACTATTACTGACTCGCTTACCAATAAGCCTGTGGCAACTAGAATCAATATTTTTGATAAAAACAAAGGCAATACTCTGATAGCTTCATTCTTGTCCAATGCTGAAGGAAATTATACCGCTATTGTTCCAGCCAAAGGAAACTATTCTTTTGAAATTAGAGAAGCAGGATATTATGAGAAAAGATTAGGGTTGGATCTTACCAATCAATCAAGCTGTGAAGCAAGTGTAGAGCCTATCAAGTTGGTGATGCTCGCTAATCAGACAACGACAAAGGTCGAGCCTGTTCCAGCCAAAATTCCAGCCAATGTGCCTCAACTTAAATTGGTTTTCCAAGTAGTTGACTCACAAACTCGTTTTCTGGTGCCAGCACAAGTTGAGATTTTAGAAAAGGGGAGTGGAAAAGCTATTGCTACCCAACAACAAGGTGCAACAGGACAAATTGCAAGCGCAGTTGCTTTGGGGCAGGAATACGAATTAGTAGTAAATGCCAAAGGATATAACTCCATAAGGCAGCCCCTCAAATATGATAATCAAAAAGATGCAAAGCCACTCACACAAATTGCTTTAGAAGCTACTAATGCCAATTTTACAATAAAGGCATTGGATGCTAGCACCAATCAGCCTGCACCAAACTGGAAAGTGATTTTGACAGAAATCGGAACTGGGACTATAGCACAATTTGCGCCACAAACAGGCATGAATTATGTAAAACTCCATCTTCCAGAAAATCGTCAAGTCAAAGTGTCTATTCAATCTGATTATTTTGAAGATAATGACCTCAATTTCACTGGACAATCAACGAATGATTTGACGGTTAAGTTGATTCCACGTAAGGTTACGCTCATACGATTGAAGGCGATAGATGATGTAACACAAGGGCTTTTGTATGCTTCATTCAAAGTAAAAACGAAGAAAAAGGGCGAGGTTTTAGAAGGTAAAACGAATAAAGATACGGAGTTTTTTGAGGTTAAACTTTTGAAAGAGGACGTATTAGAAATTACGGCAGAGGCAGATGGTTACTTGCCTTTTGAAAAAACACTTGAATTTTCAGATTTTAAATTAGGTGAAAAGAAAGTAGAGCTGATAGCCATGCAAAATGACCGTTATCCTATGACGGTGAAAATTGTAGACGGAGATACCAAGCAAATCATCAAAACTTCGAAAGTGAAAATAGCTGATATGCTCACTGGCGAAGTAAATCCTACTATTCAGGGTTCTGCTGGTGAATTTAAAGCCATGATGAAACGTAAAGGATCTTTTGAGGTAGTAGCAAGTGCCGATGGCTATCGTCCTTTATCTCAAAAAATAGAGGATATTCCCGTAGGAGCAACTCTTACTTTTACCTTGTACAGAAACAAGTCTGTTCCTGTAAGCTTTACTGTTTTGGATGCTAAAACCAATAAGCCTGTTGAGGCCAATTTAACGGTCAAACTTGAGAAGTCTAATCGAGTGGAGACTTTCCAAGGTAAATCTGAAGTAGAGATACGCATATCAGAAAAAGAAGTATTTACGGTCGAAACTTCAGCGCCAACATTCAAGCACAAGCAAAGTACCTTCAACATGGCGGATTTGCTTGAAAATAAGAAGTATAATTATATCATCCGTCTCGAAAAAGAATATGTACAAGTTGCTGTCAAAGTAGTTGACAATGCAACAGGTTCCAAAATTGATGTACAGAAATATGCACTATATGATTTGTCCGATAAAAATGCCAAGCCTGAGGTAATCATTGCAAACGATGGTTCGCCAAGTATTTCGATTTTACCAGAAAACAAATACCGAATAGAGTTGGTATCGAGCGGATTTGAGCGTTTTTCACAAGAAATCAATAATTTTTCTGGTACGGAGTTGGTATGCCGAATGACACGAGTGGCATCGGATATGACAGTGACTTTGGCTGCCAAAGATTCGATTTCACAAAAACCATTAGAAGCTATATTTAAAGTAACCAAAGCAGATGGAAGTGTTGTGAGTCAGGGTTTGACCATATCTGGTAAAATGGAGTTTAAGTTTGTCATTCCTGCTTTTGGTTCATATTATGTTGAGACGGTGGTAAAAGGATATTCTGTTAAAAAAGAAAAAATTACGATTGCAGATCTTTCTACGAGTAGAAGCTTTAATGTCTATTTCTCAAGAGACTTTTCAGTACTAACCGCTCGTCCAGTTCATGCCGAAACACGTGATTTGTTGAAAGATGCCTTGGTAATTATGACAGACACCCAGACTAACAAAATGGTGTCGGCAATGGTAACACTACCCAATGGAGAAGTAAGTGCTAATCTAACGCCTGGACATACTTATAAAATGAAGGTGAAAGCAGCAGGTTTTGAGGAATATGAAACTCAATTACAGGCTACGAGCGATGATCAGCGTAAGGATTTGGAATTACAACCCTTCAAAAAGTATTTTATTCAGTTGTATGCTATTGATGCAGTCAAAAAATCAAGAGTGTCCGCAAGCATAAAAATTAGCGCGCCAGGAGGAGGTACGATTGCCGAAGGAAGTACCGATATTCGTAATGAATATGTATTAGCTTCATTGATGGATAAAGTAAATTATACTATCGAAGTAAAAGCAGAAGGTTACAAGTTATACGACGGGCGTTTCACACTCGATGAGAGTATGAAGAAAGATAAGGGTAAAACTGCTATCTGGCTCGAAAAAGAAACCATCTTGTCTTTCTCTGTAGTTGATGCCAAGTATAAAAATGTTGTGAGTAATGTTACAGCACATTTGACCGACTTAAAGTCTTCGCAAGAGTTGGCTTTAAATCTGAAAAATGATACTTATAGTGCGGAGTTGAGCCCTGTAGCTTCATATCAGTTAGATATTCAGGCAGAGGGATATATGCCTTATTCTGCTAAGATAGAGCCATCATCGGCTGACAAAAAGAAAGAAATATTGCTGACTCGTACCAAAGAGAACACGCAAGCACCACCAGTAGTGGCTAAAGTAGAAGCGCCTGCTGCTAAAAATGCTCCAGAAACGGTACAGAAGATTGAAAAAGGGAAGTCTTTTGTACTAAACAACGTGTATTTTGAACAAGGAAGTTTTATTCTTCAGAAAGAGTCCTATCCAGAATTAGACAAGGTAGTGACCATGTTGAAACAAAACCCGCAAACCAAAATCGAAATTGCAGGACATACCGACAACGTTGGTGATCCAAGGTTAAATAAAGCCTTGTCCGAAAACCGCGCTAGAGTCATTCTAAATTATTTTGTAAGCAAGGGCATAGACGATAAACGTTTGACATTTAAAGGCTATGGAGGGGCTCAACCAGTAGCGCCAAACGATAACGAAGATAGTAAGAAAAGAAACCGAAGAGTTGAGATTGTAGGGATTCAGTAGGGGAGACATACTTCCTTATCAATGGTATTTTCAACGGATCTTTTGTATCTTTTCCCAATCTTTTTTGGGAGATTCGAGACCTGATAATATTTGCTTAGAGGGGTAGCCGAGCCATTCTAATAACTCCAAAATATCCTGAAAGTGTCTTTGTGAATAAAGGATAGAGGGTTTGTTGTTAACATCAAAGCAAATGGGTTCATGATGAGCAATTCTGTTACGTAAATTATTAGTATCGGTAAGTTTTTGGTAAATATTTTTTTGATTTATCCCTTTGGGGCGATTAGGAAATATTTGTAATAACGTGTTCCCAAATACCTTAAATTGAATACCAGAAAACATAAATCGCCAAAATCCAAAACTTAAACCTGCCACAAGCTTATCATGAGAGTAGTGCTTTCTTAATGCGATTATGGTTGAGTTAACTTTTTCAGCTTGTTCAAAACGTCCCGCATGATTTCTTAATGAAGGGTCATTGAATAAGCCTGATGGTTGACTACTATGCTTAAGCCAATCTGGTTGGTTTAATTGCTTTTGATAATGCTTGTCAATGGCATTTCGTAATGCAATTTCAAGCATTGAAATTGTTCCAAAAAGCGACTGAGATAGCCTTAAATTATATTTATACAATCTAACTGCCTGAGATTTATTGCCTTGTGTGGCTGTTAGAAAACGCCCTAAACGTGGTGTTGAAAGTAACTTTTCGTGAAGTTGATACTGCGTAGACAATTCGTTGCTATTGTTTTTGTGGATAAAAGTACTTATTTTTACAACGTATTCCCCGAAACCGCTGGCTTGCCATGTGTCGGGGTTTTTGTTTTTATTTGGGATAGCTTATTCCCCAAGATTAGATTTTATCTTGTGAAAATACTCAGTCATTCATCAGTTAACAGATGAATTGAAATGTGAAAACGAATTTCGCTAAAATGGGAAGGGTCGATTTGAATAGATAGATCTGGAGCTAATCTAAAAATAGCTTTGAAGTGAGATATATTCATTGTCTTATTTATATGTAGATGCGACTATTTATTTACTAAACAAATGTAAAAATATTTTTCTAAAATAGATTATTTTATAGTCATAAACCCTCATTTTAAGGAAAAAGGAAAGGATTCAAAAAGAGTTCTTTCCTTTTTTTATATATTCAAAATCTATTACATTTTTCAACAAATCTATCACCATGAAAGCTTCTCGACTGATAATTGTTTTTTTGTTTTTTGTGAAAATAACCACACTTCAGGCGCAAGCCCCACAAGAGCGCTTGTACGAATTACGAACCTATTATGCCACCGAAGGGAAGTTAGACGTTTTACTAGATCGTTTTAAAAATCATACGCTAAAGCTTTTCAAAAAGCATCACATAAAAGTTGAAGGTTTTTGGGTACCCCTTGATAATACAGATAGTAAGCTCGTTTATTTGTTGTCTTTCCCTAATAAATCTGCTAAAGAAGCTTATTCTAAAGCTTTTGTAGAGGATAAAGCGTGGAAAAAAGTTGTGTCAGAAACCACCAAAGATGGAGAAATCGTCGCTAAAATGGAGAGTGTGGATTTAAAAATGACTGACTTTTCACCCTATGACTGGAAAAATGTGGGTAATCGTGTATTTGAACTACGAGTTTATAAAGCTACGCCCAATAATCTTGGCAATTTGCTCGACCGCTTTAAAAATCATACCATTGATTTACTCGAAAAACATGGTATCCATAATTTGATTTATTGGACACCTACTGAGACCAGCCAAGGAGCGGAGGATATGTTATACTATTTTGTGGTACATAAAGACAAAGCTTCTGGTTTGGCATCGTTTAAAGAATTTGATGCTGATCCAGCATGGAAAAAGGTCAAAGCCGAAACAGAAGCCAAAGCAGGGGGATTGCTTACCGTCTATTTGAAATCAGAATATCTAATGCCAACCGATTTTTCACCCATTAAATAAAACAAACCAAGAAGGCAAATCAAGATAGCTTGATACGACTAAAATGAGGTGTCTTTATCTATTTTTGGGTGTAATCATTTCCCTTTTTTACCTAACTTGAGAAACAATTCATATATAGCTATGAGTTGTATTAAAAAGCTTAATCAAAACACACAAAAGATAAGGGGCGATTTTCATCAACACCCTCGCAACGATTATGTCAAAATTAGCGATTATTACAGGAGCTACCTCTGGTATTGGTAGAGCAACGGCAGTAGCATTTGCCAATTTAGGAATAGATTTAGTAATCTGTGGACGCCGTATCGAACGTCTCAACGAGTTGAAAGAAGAATTATCATCTAAAGTAAAAGTTCATACCCTAACTTTTGATGTACGTGACCGTGAGGCCGTAGAAACGGCATTGAATAGTCTTCCAGAAGAATTAAAACAAGTGGATATTTTACTCAACAATGCAGGAAATGCCCACGGGCTTGGAACTATTCAAGATGGTGATGTAGCCGACTGGGATGCGATGATCGATGGTAATGTAAAAGGTTTGCTCTATGTTTCGAAGGTTGTAATGCCTTGGATGATAGCACGTCAGACAGGGCATATTGTCAATATCAGCTCGATAGCAGGTAAACAAACGTATCCGAATGGCAATGTATATTGTGCTTCGAAAGCTGCAGTAGAAGCTATTTCAGAAGGAATGCGTTTGGATTTGAACCCACATAATATCAAAGTAACCAATATTGCTCCAGGGGCAGTCGAAACAGAGTTTTCAATGGTGAGATTCAAAGGAGATGCTCAAAAATCTGATGCAGTATATCAAGGATTCCAGCCTTTGGTAGCAGAAGACATTGCGGATATTATTGCTTTTACGGTGACGCGCCCAGCACATGTCGTCTTGGCAGATATTTTGGTATATCCTACGGCACAGGCTTCTCCTGCAGTCATAAAAAGACAATAGTGCCTTACAAACAAGAAAGCCCAATACCATTGGTATTGAGCTTTTCATATTCCGAACTTATTTATGGTAACTAATTATTTCTAAATCCAAACGTGTTCAATTCTAAAACGAATTGCGCACTAAAATGTTATTATTTGAATAACAGTGTATGCAAAAAACTGCGTGAAAATCGATTTTTAACCAATGAGAGGCAATTTGTCAAATTAGTAGCAGATAATTAGGAAATGGACTTTTACTAAAAACGAACAAACTCAACTTTGCATTCTGATTTCTAATCAAAATTATAAATACTTCCTTGAATATGTGGAATATAACTCCGATTATTGAGTGAACGGCACATTAGGAATAAAATCAAAAAAAGAGAGTAATAACTAAAAGAAGAGGAATAAGACAGATATATTCTGGTCCGAAAGATTTGTTGATAGGGAGAAAATGTTTGCAGAAACTAACCATGTTATGCTAGTTTCTGCAAACTATAGATATACTACAAACTAAGGCGCTGACGTACTGCTTCGTACAATACCACACCATTAGCTACAGAAACATTAAGCGAGCCTACACGACCAGCCATTGGAATACTGGCCAATTCATCAGCTGCTTTTAATAATTCATCCGAAATACCATCCTCTTCAGAACCCATAATGATTGCTGTAGGAATAGTCATGTCTACTTCATATAGATTTTTAGAAACTTTTTCGGTGCAACCTACCACTTGAATCCCTGATTCTTGAAGATATTTTACTGTTTGAGCTAAACTTTCTTCACGACAAACAGGTAAAAAGTTTAAGGCACCCGAAGATGTTTTCATGGCATCAGCATTGATTTGTGCTGCTCCTTTTGTAGGAAGCACGATAGCATGAACACCTGTACACTCGGCAGTACGAGCAATCGCACCAAAGTTGCGAACATCGGTTACTCTATCCAAAATTAGAAGAAGTGGTGTTTCTCCTTTTTCGTAGATACCCGCTACTACGTTATCCAACTTAGCGTAATTGATTGCAGAAACAAAAGCAATAACACCTTGGTGGTTTTTACGAGTAACACGGTCTAATTTTTCAGTAGGAACTTTTTGAACAGGAATACCACGAAGACGAGCGAACTCCAATACTTCGATAGATCCTAATTCTCTTTGTACTAAAATCTTGTCGATTTCTTTCCCTGAGCGCAGTGTCTCCAATACCGATTGAACTCCAAAAACAATATCTTTATTGTCGGGTCTCGGTGCATGATTAAAATATTTGAAAGGTTTTTTAGGCCCTTCAGATTTTTGTTCGAATGACATTTTTTTTGAATATAAATATAGCACTTGGCTATGTTTGGTATTAACAATCAGATAGATATACTTATAAGTCTTTTCTTTTTGTTAATGAAAAATTTTAACAAAGTTCGTAAAGTTTTTGGCAGTAACCAACAACTACCGCATTCTTATCTGAAAGCTCCTTAAAAGTGACAGAATTCTATTGACTGTTAATGCTATTTTTGGGGTTTTATATTTAGCTACAAGCAAAAAAACAGGCTTTATATAAAATATCATTTTATATAAAGCCTAAAATATACTTTTTGTTTAAGATTTTTATGGAGTTAAATGCCTTTGTCTATGATAGTTTTTACTTCTTTAAACTTCATAGCGTTTAGTTTCTACCATAAAAAACTACCTTGATGAGCATCTAATTATCTAACCCCAACATCTCCATTACGCCATTGGTCTACTGTTGGATACCAAATAGATTGATATTCGGCATATCGCTGTAGTTCATAATGGTCTTCGGTAAATTGGTTCGCTCTTCTGTTAAAGGTAAAATTTACCTCCGAATATTGACTATTGCGAGTGTATGTCCAGATTTCTTTATCCTTAGTTCGTACTATTTTTGAAGGGTCTCCCATGATAATCCACACCATTCCTTTATCGGTTTTCCAACCTTCTTTGTAGGTACTAAACATTTTGTTGGCTTGTTCTACTCGTTGATAAAATGCCTTGATGGTGCGTTTAGCATTATTTTGATTGCCTTGAGTTACGTTCAGCCAATAGTTATCAAGTGCTTTTTTAGGCTCTCTTGAACCGTAAAGATCAGCTGTTTCGGTAGAGGTGCTCATATAGATAAGCGGACGAGCTAGCTTTTCTGGACGAGTTAGTTTTGGAAAACGTTTATCCACTACCATCAATCCGATACCGAATGCCTCAGAGGTATCTTTAGTCATGTAATACAAAGATTCTGTATCAAATCTGATGATTTTATTCGACTGAAGTGTGTAAACAGAGTCAGTATATAGGCTCTTTTGAGGTACACGTTGCCCTGTAGCCATTGGTGAAAGGGCTGGGTCAAACTCGTATTTATAGCGCATCGTTTTGAATACCGTTGTTTTGCTATCTAAACTTTTTAGGATAACAGAATCACCAGCAGTTACAAAACTTTGTAAGAGAGGCTCCGTTCCAGTTTTATCAAAAAACATATAGTAGTCTCCCACTTTGCCAGACTGGAATCTTACAAAACAGTCATTAATTGTTTTATTATTGCTACGGTTGTCTCTGATTTCGGTTAAAACAACGCCTGTGTACAAATCTTTTGGCTTAGGTACGTCAAATGATGCAATGTACCAGCCTTTGTCTTCAAGCAATGTATTTACCGAAAAATTGACATTGCCACTTACCAAAGCTTGTTTGGTGCTGTTGTACTCAGCAAATAGCTGATAATTTACTACCACTTCACGACTTACCTCTGCAAGAGTAGAGGGGCGGTCGAGATAGAAAGTTACATATACTCTGATGTTATTACCATTGTCCAAAAACTTACTTTTGGTAAGAATTCGTTGTAAGGGAACTCTATTCTCTTGGTTATTGGCAGTTTGTTTTACAGATGGATTGGTAGCAGTACATCCACTCAACAAAACTAATGCGGCGAATAGGTAAAATAATTGTTTCATAGTAATTCTAAATGAGTAAGCTCGTTTCATCAACCTACAATTTGTAGGGAATGTTCAAATGATTCAGTGTAAAAAAGCTTAAGAGGTAAATACTTTAAAGCATTTTTTGAAAGATATATGCTTAGAACTTTACCAAACCGAAACTTATTTCGGATAAATAACGAACCAATTTAAGGAGTATTTTTCTGATGTCAAGCAAAAGCGGTAATTTTGAAAAAAAATACAAAGACTCCAAGTGCCAAAGCGTGGAAACACACACTTTATTGACAAATTGGATTTTACTCAAGAATACAATGTATAAAACTACCGAAATCGCTTCCTCTGAAATTGTATCAGACAATCCTGTTCATCAGCGTTTGTTATTCCCTTATATCGAAGCCGCAAAAATGGTCTCTGGCGACTTGTTAGAAATCGGTTGTGGAACTGGCCGCGGAGTGGCTGTATTGGCTCCTTCGGTAACAAATTATACGGGTGTCGACAAAAATGAGCCTTTGATGACTAAGTTAACAGCTGAGTATCCAAGCTTCAAATTCATTGATATGTTTTTGCCACCGCTCAAAGGTATCGCAGATAATACGTTTGATTATATTGTGACTTTTCAAGTAATCGAGCATATCGAAGACGATTTGGCGTTTATCAAAGAGGCACATCGTGTATTAAAACCAGGCGGGAAGTTGATTTTGACTACGGTAAACCGTAAATATTCATTGAGTCGCAATCCTTGGCACGTGAGAGAATACCTTGCAGATGAATTGAAAAATTTAATCTTGAAAGTATTCCCTACCATTCAAACGAAAGGTATTCATGGTAATCCTAAAGTAATGGCTTACTATGAAGAAAATAAACGCTCTGTTGAGAAAATTACAAGATTCGATATTTTCAACTTACAATACCGCTTGCCAAGATGGATGTTGCAAATACCTTATGATATTGCCAACCGTATGAGCCGTGATATTATTCAGAAAAGTGATGGCAAGTTAGTGTCAGATATTACTTGGCAAGATTATTTTATTAATGACGATGCAGAAAATTGTTTCGACTTTTTCTATATCGCCACAAAGTAGTTAATAAAGTAGTTAATAATGTAGAATTGTGAGTTATGAATTAGGAGACTGTACGAAGGATTTCCAACAATTTCAGATTTGGGATTTCTGATTTCGGAAATAAAGTAAAATACCTTTATTTTTTACAAAATTTAGAAGATTATACTTCCGAAATAAACATTTTTCATAATCCTTTGTACACTACTAGTTATGAATTTCTGATTTCGAAAATAGGGGAGTATTCCATAATTTTCCTGAAATATGAGGCAAAAATTAGGCAATATTTCCAATATAAAGGTAAAGGACTAATTCATCATTCACAATTCTCAACTCATAATTGAGCACTAGGGCTTAGGTACTTTCATCAAGAAGTTAAATTGAGTTTAAAATGGATTTTCTTCCACAAAATATTAATGACTATTCAGAACAGCATACCACGCCTGAAAGTGATTTGTTGAAAAAACTGAATAGAGATACACATGTCAAAATCTTACAACCTCGTATGCTCTCAGGGCATTTACAAGGACGTTATTTGGCGGAGGTAAGTTATATGATGCGCCCACGTCGTATCCTTGAAATTGGGACCTACACGGGGTATTCTGCACTTTGTTTGGCGGAGGGTTTGGCAGATGATGGCAAAATTATTACCATCGACGTAAATGAAGAGCTAGAAACATTTACGCGTAGTTTTTTTGGCGAATCTCCTTATGCTGATAAAATTGATTATCGTATTGGTGATGCAGGTGAGATTATTCCAACCCTCGACGAAGTTTTTGACTTGGTATTTATTGATGCTGATAAAATGAACTATACCAAATACTATAATTTAGTTTTTGATAAAGTTCGTAAAGGTGGCTATATTCTTTCTGACAATGTTTTGTGGAGCGGCAAAGTTGCCAATGTAGAAGAAGGCAAGAAGATTGATAAGGATACCAAAAACTTATTAGATTTCAACAAAATGTGTCACGATGATCCTAGAACAGAAAATATCTTATTGCCATTGAGAGACGGTATTATGATTTCTAGAAAATTGTAAGGGGTATATTTGAATATTTAGTGAGTTGTGATTGAGCGATTACGTTAAAAGCTAAATCTTAGTAGCAGAGACGCAATACTTTGTATCTAGCGATATATCGTAATGAAATGTAGCATGAAAAAAGCGGTCAAAAATTATTTTTCGACCGCTTTTTTTACGCTATTATGTTAGATATAACTTGGCTTAAGACGCAATCATAGCGAGAATATAAATTTTAAAATAATCACTCATTCACTCAATCTCAAATCACTAAATATTAATATCCGCTTACTTAACTTTTAGCTTTTGCCCAGCAGAAATCGATGGACTTGATAAACCATTCATTTTCAAGAATTGAGGTACCGTTAGTCCATACATTTGTGAAATACGGAACGCCGTTTCTCCTGCTTTTACCGTATGATATTTCGTCTCAGTAGGAGTATATTCTATTGGTGTACGAGCATGAGGTTTTTCAGGAAGAGCAACAGAACTGTAAGTGCTTGTTCCTGGACCTTCGATTGGCAAATGAGCAAACTCGCCCGGAATAGAAATTTCTTGTCCTACTTCAACATTACTGGATGGCAAACTATTCCAGTTGCGAAGATCTGCGGCATTCACATTATAAAACTGAGCAATACGGAAAAGCGTTTCTCCTTTTTGAACTGTATGTACAAGTTTAAAAATGGGCTTATTGGTTGACCTTTCAAACGTTGATGTTCCAGTATTTTCAGGGTTTTTTACTGGCGCCTCATTTTTTTCAGGGGTATTATAAATAGGTTCCTCAATCGCTGATGGCTTCGGCTTTTTGTTATCGTTAGGAATAACGTTGTCTTTATTACCAATTAAAGCATCAGAACCTCCACTTTTATACACTTTTAAATCCTGACCAACACGCAATGTTACACTTGCATCTACGCCATTGAGTTGATATAAGTCTGCTATAGACATATTATACAAACGGGCAATGCTGTAATAAGTTTGTTTTGCCTCAACGCGGTGTGAGCCAATGTTCAAGTTTTTCTTTGAATCACTTGCATCGCTTGGCGGTGTTGGATTCGCAGGTTTTGGATTCGTTGTTGGGTACACAGGATCCAAAGGATCAGGGTCTTTTTTGGTAGTACTAGGTGGCGTTACAGGAACATCAGGTTGTTTGGTTGAGGTGCCTGGATTTACAAGAATTGGAGGTGGCATTTTGTCTACACCACTGCTAGTATTGTTATCTTGTTTTGGTGCTTCTTTAGGAGGTGTAGGTACAGGATTTTTATTGGTATCTTTAGGAGGCTGAGGTTGCTCTGGATCTTTGACAATCTGAATATCATCCTTCTCCGAACGGGTGTCGATAAGATAAAGAAGTCTTCCTTTTTGTAACCTTTGAACTGTTGTAATACGGTTTTTCTCCTTTAAGTCATCTAAATTGATACCATACATTTGAGATACTTGCCAAAGAGATTCATTCCCACGAACTGTGTGGAACGCTACTTGTGCTTTGCGGTCTTTTTTACGTAAATAATATACCTGATTAGGAATGATACGCTCGTTATCTTCCAAATCATTATATTTCAAAAATTTCTTTAAACTAACATCTCCACGTTCAGCTATTTTTTCGGGTGTGTCTCCTTCCAATGCTAAAATCCCTTTTTTCCCATTTATTTCGTAATAAATAGGCTCATTGGGGTTAGTATTGGCAGGCGAAAGTCTTTTGAGCACAGGGAAGCCAATATCTGGTGTAGTGTCTGGACCATTTGAAATGCTACCACTATTATTATTATAGTTGTTCGACGAATTATTATTATTATCAGTAGCATCGACAATATTCATGAGCTCTTGATACTTCATTGGATCTACAATCAAATAGACTGTATAATCTTTGTCGTCGGGAACAGACTTTGAGGTAAGCCAAGAGTTAGAAAGTTCTAATTCTTGAGTACTTACTTTCAGAAAGGTAGCAATTTCGTAAAGACTTTTACCCTTTGTTTTACTATACTCAAACAATACTGGATTGCTAATAGGAGGATTTTGTTTGGCTTTGTTGTATTCTTGGTCGAGGACAAGCTTATAGGCCAAGAAACGAATAATATACCAATCTGTTTCGCCAGTAACGGTAATTTCAGACTTGTTTGCCCATTCCATCTCTTTGGCTTTTCTAAAACTGGTATAGCCCAAGCGGTACGACAAAATACTGGCAACCCAGTTGCCCAACAAATCTTTATGTTTCTTAAAATAGCTACAAGCTGCCTTAGTCGATGCCATAAGATGCTTGCGTTCGTCTACTACAGCGTCTACTCGGAGATTAAAATTTTTGGCAGTTTCTTTTTTGAATTGCCAATAGCCGATTGCATCCGAAGTCGAACGTGCATCTGGGCTCAAGAAACTTTCTTGCACACATAGGTATTTTATTTCATCAGGAACTCTTTCCTCTTGTAAAATGCGCTCAACCGAAGGCAAATAGGTTAGCATTCGGCTCACCATTCTATTCAGATAGTTTGAATTGATGGTGAGAGGGCTAATTTCATTTTGGATTTTGGTGCGCGCCTCATCCGTAATTTTTACATTAACAGAGCCAATGACCATACTTGACGGAATATCTTGAGCCATTAATAGGCTCGGGAAGAAAGCAACAAGTAATGTTAGGTAGCGATATAATTTCATGAACTTTTTTAAGAAAAGTAAGATATATTTTGTGCAATAATTTTTAATTCAACTACGGTACTTTAGTGCAAATGTCAGGGCCAAGCGATTTCTACAGAGTTTTGTTTCTTAGACTTTCAAACGTTTTGATGTATTTACAAATACTTAATAACTTAATTCAGAGGCTAAAAAATTAGGAAAACCTCCAGTATTAAAAGAAAATGATAACGAATCAAGTAATGATAGGTCTATATACTCAATTTATGTAGAAGTAAGCTATTAGCTGATAGAATGAGCCATTCTGATACAAGCTAAATCAAAGCAAATTGCACAGGTGCAAAAGAGAAAGAGATTCTTTACATCTTGACAAGCAAACTCAATTAGAGTGCCAAATTGTAAAAGTATCTAAAAATTACTTTAATTTCGCTAGATTTTTATTCAGTGGCGCATTTTATTTGGTGCTTTTTCCCAAATTTAACGAATATACTATAGGATTATGATTTTAATTGAGAATACGGTCATTAGTGATGATATAGCCGAAAAATTTTTTGTATGTGATCTCCTCAAATGTAGAGGGGCATGTTGTGTAGAAGGTGACCTAGGCGCACCGCTGGAAGATGATGAATTGCCAATTATGGACGAAATTTTGGATGCAGTAAAACCTTACTTGTCACCAGAAGGATTGGCCGTTATAGAAAAAGAAGGTACTTATGTAAAAGATTGGGAAGGCGATTTTTCAACGCCAGTAATCGAAGGTCGTGAGTGTGCTTTTGCTTTATATGATGATAAAGGTATTTTGAAATGTGGTATTGAACAGGCATATTTTGATGGTAAAATTTCGTGGAGAAAGCCTATTTCTTGTCATTTGTACCCTATCCGTATTTCAAAATATGACCAATATGATGCCTTAAATTACGATCGTTGGCATATTTGTTCGGATGCCTGTTCACATGGTGAACAATTGGGTGTGGAGCTTTATAAGTTTTTGAAAGAACCTCTTATCCGTAAATATGGCGAAGCTTGGTACCAAGAATTGTTGGAAGAAATCAAAGACCGTCAGGAGGAGTAATGGCTACCGACAAATCAAGCATATTCGAGGATGTGTATGCCGTTGTGCGTCTTATTCCTCAGGGAAGAGTGACTAGCTATGGTGCTATTGCTCAGTTTTTAGGAAAAAAGAGTGGCGCCAGATTAGTGGGTTGGGCTATGAATGCTTGTCATGCCGACCCTTCTATCCCTGCGCATCGTGTAGTAAATAGCACGGGTATGCTCACAGGAAAAGGATTTTTTGGTGGTAATCTTATGCAAGAACTATTAGAAGCAGAAGGTCTTGTAATCAAAAATGATAAGATTGTCGATTTTAAAAAACACTTGTGGGTTCCCTCAGAAGAGCTCCTGTAGTGCCGATAAAGCACAAAAAAAAGGCTAACCATTGGGGTTAGCCTTTTTTGATTAGCCCCTAGGGCTCATTTGATAAGTAATGCTAATGTTTTGTGTATTTTCATCAACAATGCCGGCGAAAAAACCTGCGAATACTGCGGCGGTCGGAATATCAATCTCATCGAGTTTTTGAATATCCCAATTTACTTTGCGAGCGTTTACACTCAAATGGAGTACCAAAGTCTTAGCGTCGGTTTTCAAAATATCCCAAAACACTTCCTTTTTGTCTTCCAACACCATTTTTAATTTAGTGTTGTTGTCCACGAGCTTCCACTTTCCTTCGTGTTTGTCACCACCTTCGTCTGTGTGAATCACAGTGCCATCGGGCGATAACTTGAAGCATTCTTTCGAATAATCACGCAAATTTGCTACTTCTCCTCTTTGGTAAAGCATATCCTTTTTGGCATCTGCTTGGTAA
Source organism: Flectobacillus rivi (assembly GCF_030056655.1). Lineage (NCBI taxonomy): Bacteria > Pseudomonadati > Bacteroidota > Cytophagia > Cytophagales > Flectobacillaceae > Flectobacillus > Flectobacillus rivi. The sequence goes on along the minus strand of NZ_JASHIE010000002.1, from coordinate 54,323 downwards.
TTTACCTTGTTGATTGTCCAAGTCTTAGACAATTGATGGGTTAGTTCATCTCCCTCTAATAATTCAGTGATGATAGATGGACTGTCCTGAGAAGAAAGGTCGTGTTGTTTCTGTTTGACTTTACAAGCAGATACAAGCATGCTAATCATAGCGAAAAACATGCAGAGTAATAGCGTCTTTCTCATACAATATATGGTTGTTTAAGTAGAGCAAAAAGCCTCTTTCGGCCAGATGCGAGACTACTGCACCTTCCCGTATTCAAGTAGTAGTCATTCTTGAATATTCATTGTGCTCAAAAAGTAAGATAGCACAAAAAACAGTCATTCGTAGCCAAGCTGTGCGGAGTCCTGGGGAATGAAAGCGAATACCTTAATCGTGATTAGGTTTTGGATTATTTTGTGAAAATGTTCGTATCCGAATAAGCTGGATAATTGATGTGTAATTAAGTAAGAAACTGTTTTACAGTTGTTTAAATTTGACGTGTGAAATTTGGATTCAAAGAACGTTTTTGGACATTTTCACAAGAGTGTATGCAAAGGTAATACATTTTTTACCACTTTTCCAAACCGTTTAATAAAGTCCGTTACTCCTCTAGGTAGTTCAGGAATAACTTTTTAGATAAGCTGAAAAATAGAAAAACGGGTAAAAATGTTTCACAAAAACACCTTTTACCCGTTTTTACTTTTAGAATATTTTGTCTTCTCTAGAGATTTGAGATATATTGTTTGCCCCCCAATCCTCGCATTTGTCTTACAATAAAATTGGTTCTGCGCTGTACATAACCCGAAGGTTTTTTGATAGAAAAGCGATTGGGGCTAGGTAATACGGCCGCTATACGTGCTGCTTCTACTCGTGTGAGTGACTTGGCCGAATGCCCATAATATTTAAGTGAAGCTGCTTCTACACCAAATGTCATTTTGCCTGTTTCGGCAACATTTAGATATACTTCAAGGATACGCTCTTTTCCCCAAATCAATTCGATTAATAAGGTAAAATAAGCTTCCAATGCTTTGCGTACATAGCTTCTGCCTTGCCACAAAAATACGTTTTTGGCTACTTGTTGCGAAATAGTACTAGCTCCTTTGATTTTTTTACCTTTGAAATTATGACGAAAAGCCCCCCACATCGCATCAAAGTCGAATCCATGATGTTCTGGGAAAAGCTGGTCTTCAGATGCCACTACGGCTAGGGCTACTTCTTTCGAAATATTTTCGTAAGGTTCCCAATCTGAATAGATTTCCGAATCGCGTCCATCTGCAATTGCTTCTATTTTGCGATCGAGCATGGTAGGGGTAAACCAAACGGGTACAAATTTAAAAATCAGCACCAATGCCAACGAGATACCCAAAAAATAAAGGATGGCTTTGAAGAAAAGACGTTGTAGGTATTGTGCAAATGTATGGTCTTCTCTAAATGTTTTATAACGTTGCCACCAACTAGGTTTGGGCGTGGTTTCTTCCATTGGTTCTTGCTCAGTGATTTTGAATGTATTTTTTCCCATAAAGCAATCTGTATATCAAATGAGGAGTTGATTTGTACGAGTAGATTAGGTTTTTGCCATAAGCTGAGAAACACAAATTTACTCAAAAATATCATTGGTTTTGTTATAATTTTAGGAAGTATTTCTAGAAAAAATACAAAATATTGATTTTGAATGATAAAGCGTTTTTTAGCATTCTGCCTATCATTGGTCTGTAAAAACAATTCTAGCAAAACTACCGTCTCGGAGAAATGATATTTTGCTCTATTCTTCTACAAATAAGTCTGAGGCAATACGGTCGGCAAAAAGTTTTCCTGATTCTGTGAGCTTGAGTGTATGCTGATTAATTTCAAGATGCCCAGCTCTTAAAATTGGTTCAAGATAGCTTTTTTGTAAATCTAAAAAAGAGCTTCCAAGAATACTATCCAAATAATCAATTTTACAGCCCCAGATAGTTCTTAGTCCTGTCAACAAATATTCATTGATTTGGTCCTCCTTAGTAAGTATTTCAAGTGTTGCTGGAATAATTCCTGCGCTGATTTGCTGAACATATTTGGTGTTATTAGCAATATTATACTGGCGACTAGCTCCATTAAAACTATGTGCCGACGGACCAATGCCCAGATATTCTTCTTGTTTCCAATAGCTGGTATTATGCTTTGAATACTGCTGATTTCGGGCAAAATTGGAAATTTCGTACTGTTCATAGCCCATTCTTTGAAGATTTTCAACCAGAATGTTGAATTGCTGTGCCGAAAAATCATCGTCAATATTGGGCATTTTGCCTTGTTTTGTCCATTTTCCAAAAACCGTTTGTGGTTCGATTGTCAGACAATAGGCGGATACGTGCTGAAGATTTAATGCTTCAACTTTTGCCAAATCTGAATATAAAATCTGGTGGTCTGGTGCTGGAATCGCATAAATCAAATCAATCGTAATATTATCAATTCCTGCATCCTGTGCTAGTTTGACACAAGTTTCGGCCTCGTGTGCATTATGTGCACGATTCATTTGTTTGAGATGTGGCTCATGAAATGACTGAATACCAATGCTGAGTCGGTTGATGCCAAATTTTTTGAATATGGCTAGTTTTTCAACACTAATATCGTCTGGGTTTGCCTCTAGGGTAATTTCAGCATCAGGCAAAATGGTAAATGTTTGGTGTAAGGTAGAAAAAATGGCGCCTAATGAAGTTTCATCCAAAATAGAGGGCGTGCCACCACCAAAGTAAATGGTTGTTATATAGGTATTCTTGAGGTAGTTTTTCTGTAAACGGATTTCTTGACAAATCGCCTCGACTACGGCTTCTTTTTGAGATAAAGAGGTACTAAAATGAAAGTCACAATAGTAACAAGCTTGTTTGCAAAAAGGAATATGAAGGTATATATGCATACGTTTGAGTGCGATGTTAATTCCCAATTTTGGGGTAAATAAATGGCAAAGGTAGGAAGTTTATTCGATAAAGTTTTTGAACTTTTCCAATAGCAGAAAAGGCAGGCTTGAACATAAAAGCTATCAAATAAGTAGATTCCTTTAAAATAATTTTAGGTTTCGTTATGAAAAAACTAACTTTGAAGAATCTCAAAACAAATTAGTTAATCAGTCTATTCAATTTCGTTAATAATGCAGTTTAAGACAACAGCCTTAGAAGGAGTTATCGAATGCTACCCAACTAAGTTCGAAGACGAAAGAGGTTTTTTTTTCGAATCGTACAATCAAAAACTTTTTGAAGCAAATGGTGTTCCAGGGAATTTTGTCCAAGACAACCACTCTTGGTCAAAGCCTGGCGTCGTTCGGGGCTTGCACTTCCAATATGATCCTTTTGCACAAGGCAAATTGGTGCGTGTAATCACTGGAAAAGTCATTGATGTCGTGGTAGATATTCGCCGTAATTCTCCAACTTTTGGTCAACACGCCAAATTTGAATTGGATTCAAACGTGGGCAATATGTTATTTGTCCCTGCTGGATTCGCACACGGTTTTGTGGCTTTGGAAGAGACTGTATTTTTGTACAAGTGTACTGAATACTGGCACAAAGCTTCTGAATCGGGTATTATTTATAATGACCCTGACCTTGGCATCGACTGGGGCGTAGAAAACCCAATCGTATCCTCAAAGGATTTAGTATTGCCAAGCTTCAAGGATTTGAAGTAGTCAAAAAGAAAGTTTTTCATATAAAGCTTTCTTGCTATTATCTTGAAAATTATCTAGAACAAAACCCCTTCAACGCTATTTATGAGTTGAAGTGGTTTTTGTTTAGCGCTTAAGATTTGATGGAATTACGTATTTGTACCTTATCTCTGTTTTCTTTTCTCTAAAACTGCTTCAAATAACTAATTTTGGTAATCACATGATTTTCTACACGTACTCTTTCCATGTATGGATTAAAGGATTGTTGGTTGAATACCAGATAGATATATGATAAAGGTTGGTATTCCCACGAAAACCTAATGTTGTAATTCTGTGAGCTATTTTCAGAGTTTCTTTGGTAAAATCCTATGAGTTGTAATCTAGGATTAAGCGCAAATCTTCCCTCAATGGAATATAAATCTACATTGGTCGTCGTTTGATTTTCGCCCACTTTCGAGAAATGATTTCGGTTAAATCTCCCAGATAATGACACATGAGGCATGGGCGCAAACTGTAAGGTAGCGTCTGCTCCATCCAAATGACCATTAAAATAAGAACCTCCCGAATAGCCTACTTGTAAATTGAGCACACGTGAGGGGTCCGTACTGTAATACATTTGATGACGCACATAGTTGTACTCACCAGCACCAATTTTTACCCCAAGTGGTTCAAAGGCTTCTGTCAAATACTGATAAGTAGGGTTGATACTATACCCAAAATATCCGCCACTTTGCAAGTTCAGCCAAATGGGGTAAATTGTCCAAACTCGTTCAATCAGTTTGCCTGTGGAGGCTTGATGGTAGAACTCTGGGAAAATACTTGGTTCCCAAGCTCGAAGCCACTTTTTGAAGGGTAAATGTTTTCCGCGATACCACCAAAAAATCCCTGGTGTTGTAGCAACTACATCGTTACGTGAGACAAAACCCAATTCAGGGTCATAATCCTTGGTGACTATCGACTGTGTCCACCAGATTTTGAATTGATTATTGACAAAAAAGTATTGTGCATACGCCGTCATACCATTTTTTCCTGTAATACTCGACGACGACTGCGATACCAAGGTATTTAAAGAGTGCGTATCCGAAAGCCTAAAAAAAGCATCAACAGTACTTACGATATTGGTGCCATCGGGTCTATTTTTAAGGGTTAATAAGCCACCTACACGATTTTGTTTACCAAAATTTTCAGAAAAACGCCCTACAAAAAAGTTAGTTGCAGGTGAATCTCCAAGTTCTTTTTGTCGCATCAATATAGCTCCAAAGTTTCTTTTATCTGATCGATATACAAGTCTGCCTCCAATTTCGATAGGAATAGGATTTCCTTTATCGTCCAAGCCAATTCGGCGACTAAAAAATGGCTGAATACGCATATTACCACCCGATTCGTCAGGATTTCGACTAATGCCTACACCAAAAAGAGAAGCATTTTCGAGAAAGAATTGGCGTCTTTCTGGAAAAAATACCGAAAACCTACTCACATTATTTACCTGACGGTCGGCATCGGCTTGAGCAAAGTCGGTATTGATTGTTAAGTCAAAAATGGTATTAGTATTGATAGCCCATTTCATTTCTCCGCCCACTTTAATATTCGTCTCTTCAGGTTTTACCGAAGCATCATAGCCCGAATAATGGTCATACGAAGTCAAGAAATAAGGTTGAAAACGGATGTTTGAAGTTGGGGGAGGAGGTTTTAAGTTGGTCAATTTTCCTGCGTAATTCATACGCATAGCAGTAAACGAGCGAGGAAATGCCGAAAGGGCAGAAACCTCGTTGCTTAGCCTTCTATTTCTATAAATATTTATACCCCAATTTTGAATAGAATCTGCCGTCTTCGGATAACGAAGGGTTTGCCAAGGAATGGCAATTTCGGCGACCCACCCAGAATCGCTTCGGCTTGTACGTACACGCCAAAGCCCGTCCCAATCCATGTCATAATATAAGTCATCGAAGGACAATAGATCTCGTTGTACACCATAAGGGTTAGTTCCTAACGAAATAGCATTTCGTTGATCATTAAATCCATCAAATGACAGCATGATTAAATCGTGCTGAAGTGCATTGAAATCTCTTTTGAAATCGGTGGCTCTAATGGCCTTTTTCCCTAAAGAATCCTTTGAAGTAATACCGAAATATAGAAAATGATTGTTGTACAATACTTTCACTTCAGTATGGTGGTTGGGCTTATTACCTTGAAAAGGTTCTATTTGGGTAAAGTGTGGGGAGCTTGGCGCCAATTTCCATTCTTCATCATTGAGTAATCCATCAACTTTTAGTTTATGATGTATCTGAATAGCTTTAAGCTCTTTTTTGATGGAATCTGGTTTAAAAACTTCAGCATCTTGTGCGGTTACCCCAGTCCAAACCAATAATAGTGGGAGGAGAAATCTTTTCATTAATTATTTAGGATAGTATGTGAGTTGAGATTAAACGTTGATAGAGAGGAGTAGAGATATTTTTGTAAATGATAGAAAACCAATTGATGGTAGATGTAGTATGAACTGTTTAATAGAAAATAGGCAAAGAGATAACAATGCAGTTTTAAACTAAGAGCATGTTTAAATATTATAAGCTATTAAAATGAAAAAGTTTGTATTTACACTAATGAAATCCTGTTGTTTGAGCCGTAGGCGAGTTTAGGATTTCTTGACTTTCTTTTGTTACTTTTCTTGTGTCAAGACAAGAAAAGTAAGGAGTGTCGAGTGAAAATTTTGTTTTTTCAACAAGTGCTAAATAAAATTATTAAACATACTCTAATGTCTATATTCTCTTTGCCTAAGTCCTCAAATAATACTAGATAGAAAGTTTTTTCATGTATTCAGCGTCATATTTTAAGCTAATCAATGACGATTCTGGGTATTCTTCTTGTTCAACCATGAAATATTTCATACCGTTGTCTAGTGCAGCTCTAAGCGTTTTTTGCATGTCAACGCTTCCTTTACCTAGGTCGTTTTGAACAGGCTTGCCATTTTCTTTTTTGTAATCTTTTACATGACAAAGCTCATAGCGCTTACCGTATTTTTTCAAATGTTCTGCTGTATTTACACCTGCTACATCAATCCAGCACAAATCTAATTCGAACATTACCTTTGAAGGGTCAGTGTTTTCCAACAAATATTCTTGAGGCATTTTGCCATCTAGCAAGTGGAAAGAGTAATCGTGGTTATGATAACCAAATTTCAAGCCAGCTTTATTCACTTGCTCACCCACTTCGTTAAATTTATCAGCAATGCGCTTCCAATCGTCCCATGTTTTTTGAGCACCCAAGTAAGGACAAAGGATGTATTTCAAACCAGCTTCTGCTGCCAAGTCAATACTCTTTTTCAACTCTTCTGGTTTTTTGATTTCGCCCGTATAATTGAAGTGCGTACTGACCATTTTTACACCGATGTCGCCCAAAAATGACTTGATTTCTTTAGGAGTCATACCCCAAAGAAAACCTTTTGCACCACCGTAACTTTCAAATTGTTTATAGCCCATTTGTGCCAATTGAGTCATTACGCCTTTAGGGTCTTTTGGCAACACATCACGAACACTGTATAACTGCACACCAAAAGTTTTGATGATTTTGCTATTCGAATTGGCGAATAAGTCTGATGAATTGAGCGCAAATGCTCCAGCGGCAAGTAGGCCAGATTGCTTAAGAAAATTTCTTCTTTGCATGAGTTTGAATATAGTTTAAACGTAAAACAAAACCCCTTTGTGGGGTTTGGGGATAGTTATTTACAAAATTAAGGACAATAATCTGTTTCTTATCAGTTGTTATTGGGGTAACATCAATTTGTGGATGTTGACATTGATTAAATTATTTTGCCTTGAAGAAACAATCGAATAAAAACTTAAATCATAAATTAACAATCTCTGAGGGTTTTATAGCTCAAAAACTAAACAAACCTGTAATTTTGTTGCTGTTAATGCGTCTCTGCACGAACAATTCATAATTTAATATTATCTTTGCATCCAATGCAACGGAAACTTATTCTTTCAAGCCCCCTTTTAGAGATTACTATCAGCCGTCTCTGTCAAGAATTGATCGAGAATCACCAAGATTTTACTGATAGTGTCATCATTGGTTTACAACCAAGAGGTATCTTCTTTGCTAAACGTATTCAAGAAGAATTGTTAAGCATTACAGGCAAAAATATTCCATTAGGACAATTAGATGCTACTTTCTATCGTGACGATTTTCGTCGCCGTGAGCCCCTCAAGCCCAACGCTACTAAAGTGCCTTTCTTGATTGAAAATAAGAAGGTTATTTTAGTGGATGACGTATTGGCTACAGGTCGTATGGTACGTGCTGCACTAGATGCAATGACGGCATTTGGTCGCCCAGATAAGGTGGAATTGTGTGTGTTGGTCGATCGTATCTACAACCGTGATTTACCTGTTAAACCTGACTATGTTGGCAAAAAGGTAAATACTATTGATACCGAAAAGGTATTGGTTGAATGGAAAGAACAAGGCCATGAAGCCGATAGAATTTGGTTGATTACAAAATAATCTGATGGCACGATTCTTTTTGAGTCGTGTATTTTTTTGACTTATTTCATCGCATACTGCGTTTTGAGCTATAAATTACCATGCAAAAATTAAGCACTCGCCATCTTTTGGGTATCAAAGACCTAACTCCTGAAGATATCGAACTCATCATGGCTACTGCCACCGAGTTTAAAGAAGTTATCAATCGTCCTATCAAAAAAGTGCCTTCGCTTCGTGATGTGACAATTGCTAATGTATTTTTCGAAAATTCAACTCGTACACGTCTCTCTTTCGAATTAGCAGAAAAACGCCTATCGGCCGATACCTTAAGCTTTTCAGCAGCAGGAAGTTCTGTGAAAAAAGGAGAAACACTTTTGGATACGGTCAATAACATTTTGGCCATGAAAGTAGATATGATTGTGATGCGTCATGCTAGTCCAGGAGCACCACACTATTTGTCAAAACATATCAGTGCCAATATCGTTAATGCTGGCGATGGCACGCATGAGCACCCAACACAGGCATTATTAGATTCGTTTTCGATGCGTGAAAAATTGGGTGATTTAGCAGGAAAGAAAATCGCTATTATCGGCGATATTTTACACTCACGTGTGGCATTGTCCAATATTTTTGCCTTAAAAAAACAAGGTGCAGAAGTAATGCTTTGTGGTCCTTCTACCTTGATTCCTCGACATATTACTGAACTAGGCGTAAAGGTTTGCCACGATGTTAAAAAAGCTTTGGCATGGTGCGATGTAGCCAACGTATTGCGTATTCAGTTGGAACGCCAACAAATCAAGTATTTCCCGTCTTTGCGTGAGTATTCTTTGTACTACGGTATCAACAAAAAAATGTTGGATGAACTGGATAAAGAAATCGTACTAATGCACCCAGGCCCTATCAACCGTGGGGTTGAACTTACTTCAGATGCCGCTGATTCTCATCATTCTATCATTCTTGATCAGGTAGAAAACGGTGTAGCAGTGCGTATGGCAGTGTTATATTTGTTAGCAGCGCAAAACTAAGAAATAATACTAAATTGTGAGGGAGTATTTAGTGTATAAGTATTTTAATAATAGGTTTTTATATTAGATGTGACTTTTGAGAGTTTCAGCATCAATACCCAAATATTCATCAAAAAAAGCGGTCAAAAATAATTTTCGACCGCTTTTTTTGATACTATATTCCGAATGATACCTCTTTAGACGCAATGCATTGCGTCTTTACTCCTAGAAATATAGATTTTTAAATAATCACTAAATCACTCAATTACAAATCACTAAATGAGTGAGGAATCATGTTAACTTAGCTTTAGTTTGTTGTGGGTAATTCAAAAAATCAAGTTACTGAGATTATGACCACAAAGTACGGATACATCTTTTATTTACCAATAGTTTAATCAAAACTAAGTAGATTATATTTTTCGATAATCTTAATGGTTTTATCAGCATAATATTTGCCTCCCAAATGATTATAACCTTTTGAACCTAGCTGAAAAGCAAACTGATAAGCCGCATCGTATTTCGAAAATCCTCTATCCAGACGATTCTGATAGTCTCGTACGGCTCCCGAATAGTCTCGTTTCCATTTTCCTGTTTTATGTAAAAAAACTTCTTCTACCAAAAACTTGATACATTCAGCTCGTGATTTGAAAGAGCGATACCAATTATCTTTCCTGCGGGCTTCATCATAAATATATTGCCCTTGTCCTGCGTTTTTTAGGACTCTTACCCTTCCGTTATGTTCATCTGCCTGTCCTTTTAGTTGGTAGCCATCTGCTGAGGGTTTCCATTGTTTGATGCCAAAATAATTATTAGCAGCAATTGAAATAGGACTATATCCATAACCGCTCTCTAATGCTGCCATCGCCATAATTACACTAGCAGGTACACGGTATTTGTGTGCGAGAGGAATCACTTCATTTTGAATACTACTAAAAAATGTCCATGCCACTTCGTTTGTAGGCTGTTCGAAGGGATATACATTGGTTACTACCTTATTATTTTCATCAAAAGTATCTGAAAAAGTAGGTACATTGGGATTAGGATACACCACACTGGCGCCCGAAAGAGCAGCTGTAATACTCCCACTATTGGAGTTATAGCTTTTGTCAGTCGTATTGTTTGGCAAACTAGCGTTTGTGTATTCGTACTTAGTTTCTTTAGAGATTTGATTTTTGCCAGCAATCGTTATTTCCCCTTGGACTTCGCTAAGGGTATTGTTATCAGGAGAAAAACCGACAAATTTTAGCTTTTTGGTACTGGCGTACACAAACTTGAATCTGAATTCGGCGTGATTATTGAGAACGAAAGCAGAGCCAAGGCTGCTTCCATTGACAAAAACACGAATTCGATGGATATTCAAACGTGTAGCAAAATTGAAAGACACCTCTTGACCCGTTTGGGCGTATTTGGGATAATATACACTGAACCCTATTGAAGTATCATTAGATTTTGCAGAGATTGAAAGTAGGTTAAATATTAGTAAGGACAAATACATAAAGTCCTTGCAACCACTTAATGATATAAGTAGAAAAAGACTATTTTTTTTCATAACTCGGTCAATACTTAGGAAATTTATACCACAGACCAGTAGTTATTTACTCAACTACAGATCAGTATGTTACAAGAATTTTCAAAAACCGTGCCTATTGTATAAAACTAAATTATGAATATTTGATTATTTTTTATTGAGATTTAAATGTGTGTAGTGCTAAAAGTTACCAAATGTTCGTTTGTGAGTTCTGAGAATAGATTTTACCGCTTACTCATTCTTAAATTTTCTGATAAATTTTTTCTAAATCTTGTGCTATTTCTTCTGAAGAAAACCGTTTGACATACATTTGCCCTTTTGTAACCAAATCTTTTTGTAATGAATAATCTCCCAGTACTCTATTGATTTGTGTAGCCAACGCTTGAATGTCATAAGGATTTACATAAATGGCTCCATTGCCTCCAGCTTCTTCTAGACATGAACCCGTAGCAGCTATCACAGGTACACCCGAATGCAAGGCCTCTACAATAGGAATACCAAAGCCTTCAAAAATGGATGGATATACGGTTAAAGTTGCATTTTGGTAGAAAGCAGGTAAATCTGCAAAAGGTACGCCATTGATGATATGAACTCCCTTGAGATTTTTTTGTTGGAGATAGTCCTCAATTTGATTTTGATAGGCACTTTTTCCACCTACAAGCACCAAATCCACATCGCTGTTTTGAAGTTCTTCAAATGCTTTTACCAACGTAAGTTGATTTTTACGGTCGGCAATGGTAGCTACGCACAAGATGTATGGCTTGTGTAAATTGTATTTCTGGGTAATAGCCGAAAGTTGCTCAGTTGTTAATTTATTTCTAAAAGCTATATCACAGTCCTGATACACCACCTCGATTTTGGACGGATTAATGTGTAGCATATCAACAATATCATCTTTGGTTTGTTGACTAATAGCTACCACACAATCTGCTTTTTCGCAAGCAGACTTAAATTTTTGTTTATAAATCCAACGGTCAATCGTAGGATATAACTCTGGATAGCGGATAAAAATTAAATCATGGATAGTTACCACGGTTTTGATACCTGTATTTTGAATTTGCCAAGGCAATTCATTACTCAAACCATGAAAAATATCGATGTTGTCTTTTTTGAGTTGTTGGTTAATGCCCCAGCTTCGCCACAGCGGTTTTGGCATAGAGGTTTGCGGTAACTCAACATGTAATCGTTCATCAAATTGTACTTTACTGTTGAGCTTGGGCGTATAGGCAAAATATTCGTGTTGCGAAGGAGAAGCCAGTAAAGATTGAATAATAAATCGGCTGTAGTTTCCTAATCCTGTAAAATTTTGGAAAGCTCGTTTTGCATCAAATCCTATACGCATACTTTTGGGGGCTAATGGTGAATACTGAAAAAAACAAAATTACCTAAACTTTCTGGCTACGAGAATGTATTTATTTAAAAATGTGTTATAGCAATCAGGCATCTTATTTTCATAAGTAGTTTTACGAACCATATCAATCGCTTCAAAATTGTGTAACTTTGTAGTTCGATAAAAAAGTGCTTTAGAAATTAGTAAATAACTTGTCTGAGAACCACCATCAAACAAGGAAATTCATTAGAATGGACGGAATTCAAGAATATACATTACCAAACGGTATTCGAATTGTACATCGCCAAGTAACGCATACAGCGATTTCACACATGGGTTTGATGCTCGATATGGGTAGCCGTGACGAAAAACCTCATCAACAAGGCTTGGCACACTTCTGGGAGCACATGGCTTTTAAAGGAACAGACAAGCGTTCGTCATTACAAATTATCAATCGCCTTGAGGTAGTAGGAGGGGAATTGAATGCTTATACTACCAAGGAAAAAATCTGTTTTCATGCTTCAGTACTAACTCCTCACTATGAGCGAGCATTAGAACTTTTATCAGATATTACTTTTCATTCTGTATTTCCAGATAAGCAGGTAGAGCGTGAGCGTGGTGTAATCCTCGAAGAAATGTCGATGTATTACGATTCGCCCGAAGATGCCATTCAGGATGATTTTGATGATATTATCTTTTCAAATCATCAACTAGGACGTAATATTTTGGGGACACAAGAAAGTGTAAACGGTTTTACCCGTCAAGACTTACTTGATTTTATCGCTGAAAATCTGGATACAAGTCGTATTATTTTCTCATCAGTGGGTAATATGCCTTTCAAGAAAGTAGTGGCTTTGGTAGAAAAATATTTGAAAAATATTCCTGCCAAAAGTTCTAGTTTAGTAAGAACTCCTCCAGCGCTATATACGCCTAAAAATGTTGATCACAAACGTAGCATTACGCAGGCGCATGTAGCGATTGGTCGTACTGCCTACGAAATTACTCATGCCCAACGATTGCCATTTTTTATGCTGATTAATTTATTGGGTGGACCGGGTATGAATTCACGCTTAAATTTGGCTGTGAGAGAAAAAAATGGCTTAGTATATTCGATTGATGCAGGCTATACACCATTTATTGACACAGGCTATTGGGGTATTTATTTTGCGACTGAGCCAAAGCACTTGAAAAAAGCTAATGCGCTCATTTTAAAAGAACTAAAGACACTGAGAGAAGTCCCTTTGACCAAAACCCAATTGCATAATACCAAAGAGCAATTGATGGGTCAGATGGCGATGTCCGAAGAAGGCAATATGAGCTTTATGCTTATGATGGCCAAAAGTCTGTTGGATATTAACCGTATCGATACATTAGAAGAGCTTTTTGCTCAGATTCGTACGGTTTCGGCTACTCAGCTCCAAGATTTAGCCAATGAACTTTGCAGAGAGGAAGATTTAAGTTATTTGACCTTCCTTCCTGAGAATTAGAATTTACTATTCTTTAAGTTGCTTATAATGAGCGATTTATGGTTTGATGTGTTTTTCTGAAATCCTATTGTCTGAGCCGAAGGCGAGTTTAGGATTTCTTGACTTTCTTTTGTTACTTTTCTTGTGTCAAGACAAGAAAAGTAAGGTGTGGCGAAGGGGAATTTTGTTTTTTTCGACAAATACCAAATGAAATTATTAAATATGCTTTCAAAAGGAAAGAACATTGTCCATAGCACAAATCTCAATCTTACGAAGGTGGCACCTCTTCTAATAGTTACAACAGTAGCTATATTTCATGTAATTCACAGTTGAACATAACAATGACAAAACAAGAACTTTTCGGACAAATTTTGTCCAAAAAATCCTATTTATGCGTTGGTCTTGATACCGACCTTCAAAAACTTCCAAAGCACTTGTTGGATACTGAAGATCCTATTTTTGAATTCAACAAGCAAATTATTGATGCTACCAAACAATATGCAGTAGCTTACAAACCTAATATTGCTTTTTATGAGGCTTTTGGCGCAAAAGGATGGGAGAGTCTTCAAAAAACATTAGCCTATATTCCCAAAGAATGTTTTACTATTGCTGATGCTAAAAGAGGCGATATAGGTAATACTTCTGGTTTATACGCAAGAGCTTTTTTTGACCCAAACTCTTCAGGGCTTGATTTTGATTCGGTAACAGTAGCGCCTTATATGGGTGAAGATTCTGTTACGCCATTTTTGACTTTCCCTAACAAATGGGTGATTCTTTTGGCATTGACCTCGAATGGTGGTAGTAAAGATTTTCAAACGCTTTCGGTAGGAGATAAGGCATTATTTGAGGAGGTTCTAACCAAATCACAAGAATGGGGTACCGATGAGCAACTGATGTATGTGGTTGGGGCTACCAAAGCAGATATGCTTGCACAAGTACGTGCACTTGCTCCTGAACACTTCTTGTTAGTACCTGGCGTTGGTGCGCAAGGTGGAAGCTTAGAGGAGGTTTCTAAATACGGTATGAATAGCACTTGTGGCTTATTAGTAAACTCTTCTCGTGCTATTATCTATGCTTCATCTGGTGAAGATTTTGCAGAAAAAGCTGCCGAAGAGGCACAAAAAGTACAAGCCGAAATGGCTCAGTATCTGGATTTGTATTTGAAGAAATAAAAAATATTTCAATGATTGGATTGGCAATTAGTCTAAGAATATATGCTTAGACTAATTGCCAATTTTCTTTTTCCCCTGTTTTTCCCCTGTTCTCCTAATATTTTAGCCCAATTATCGAAATATATTAACTATATGAAAAAATGTTAATATATTTGTTTGTTGATATATAGACTTAAAATATACAAAGAAAAACTCATTTATATTCCTTAGCGTGTCAATGAGATTCTATTGAAAAATCACTTTATTACTAAAAATGAAGCTTAAAAGACTCATAGCAATTGCTATTCCATTCTCGATAATATCGGGGATAGTGAATATTTTGGGTATAAAGTTACTCGGTGTTGTCACCACCAATGTTACGGGCTTGTTTAGTTTGGGCGTACAATGGTGGAGCGATAACGGACATCAGTTTCCTTTTACGCTTACTATATATATATTGAGTTATTTATTGGGGTCATTTTTTAGTTCATGGTGGTATCATAGTTATCAGTTAGTCCCCAAAATGTGGAAAAAACTCATCACTCCAAGTGTGAATCTGTTGATTGTTCTTGTCGCATATTTTATGAAGGAGCCTTTTATCCCCAGTTTGGTATTTGCCATGAGTAACCACAATGCCTTTGCTTCCAATTTTACTTGTGCCAAAGTAAAGCCATCGCAATTAACAGGTTTGGTAATGGATTTGGGGGTGGAGTTATCAAAACTAAGATTTACTAGTTCCGAATCGAGGGGGTGTCTGTGGGATAGTATATTGACAAGACTTACCATTATTGTATTTTTTACGGTAGGAGCTATTGTAGCGGTAACAAATCAAACCATGAGCCTGATGTTGGTGGCAGCAGTATTCTATATAGGTCTTATCATTAGTGTATTGCTACGGAAGTTTTAAAAGGGTGTTTTGAGATGTCGAGTAGATAAACTATGCTCATGATTTACGTCTAAGACATATTGGTTCAAAATACGAAGCGAGTTGTAGAAAGCAAACCTAAAATCCCCTGCCATTTCCAAATGACAGGGGATTTTAGGTTTTATAATTTTTAATATTAGTAAGGGATAAAGTCGAGAACACTATCGTCGGTCAAGATATGGTGTCTTGTGACCCAATCTTTAAGGTCTTTCATGTGTTCATGTTTAACGATTACCTGAACCTTTTCACGGTTTTCTTTTAAAATCAGGAATGCCGTACTCAAAAATTTTGAATAAGTTACATAAAAAACATCTTCAGGACGATATGGCATAGAAAATGGCTTATTAATTTGGCGAGATCTCATATTCATATATTAATGTTAAGTTTTGGTTTTACTCATCCTTGTGTGATACGCAATAGCTTTACAATTGTCAATCGAACCATCAATCCACCATTCGGGCGGTATTGTAATATCTCTGATAATCCCTCTTTCGGTAAGCTTTACGCAAGCAACTTTGTATTTGTGTAGGTTAATAATGTCTTTATTTGTGATAATTCTGCCAGAATCCTTATCACGGTAAATAAACTTATAATTCATCGGTTAGTATTAATTCATGGGTTGCTATTGAATTTCAAGAAAAAGAAGGTTTATTGATGAAATTTCTCTAGTAATAGGTAAAATGATATTGTTTTGAACTAATGCAATACTAATATCAAAAATGGCAAAAAGCAAGAAAAAAAAGCTTAATTTATTATTTGTGTATATTTTTCGCCGTAAATCATGACATATTCAACAATTATCATTATTGATAAATTGAGCAATAAAATGACAAATTTGTATTGAAAATTAATAAATAGGAGTAGTGAAAATTAGTATCAATAATTTGTGCTTTAAAGGGTTTTTTCTGCGCCAATAAGATATTAGGTGCTTTTCTTGGCATGAAACTTGTTTTAACTATACCAAAGCAGTTTATGAGTAAAATTGCATGTAAGGGTGTCAGTTCATGAGGTAATTTGAGTATTGGTTAGATTTTTTGAAATATTTTTCAAAAAAAAGTCTCATAAAATTTGTTTGGCACGTTTATTGTTAATACATTTGTAATGTAAATCAAGAACAACAAAATAAAGGTTTACAAAGTGAGCCAATTAGGCTTACAACTTAGATTAGAAATAGCAATTGAAGAACGTTTCAATTCAAAAATATTTGGTTAGATATTGACCGCTTTTTCGACGTAGTGCCGCACACGCTACTGGAATGGTGATTGAGCCGCTACTCAATCACCAAAAAAATTCAAGGTTGATGATAAATCAACTGAGTGAGTAAAGTCTTATGACTCGAAAGCAAACAAACTTTAGAGCTTCGGCTTGCGGGTGGATTACCCAAAAGATAACTACTTAGGCGGATTGCGTAAAGGCTCGGAGCATTGCTGCGGGTCTTTATTATTTTATACCCATCCCAAAATTCCTCAATTAAGTATTTCCTGTTATTTTTTAGCTTTCCCAGTCTTTTTCCTTTTATCTCATCCACAAATCTTTAATTTTAATATATTTTTTCTAATCCAATAGCATTGGCGCTTTTGGGATAGATAAAATCTTACTTCAAACTAAAACTAAATTACCATGAAGCAATTTTTCCGAAAA
Source organism: Flectobacillus rivi (assembly GCF_030056655.1). NCBI lineage: Bacteria > Pseudomonadati > Bacteroidota > Cytophagia > Cytophagales > Flectobacillaceae > Flectobacillus > Flectobacillus rivi. The sequence continues at coordinate 37,193 of NZ_JASHIE010000002.1, read as the reverse complement.
CTTCCAACACTCATGTTGGTCGCAAGTGCATTTTGGGCTCAACCAATCTTTGCTCAAAAGCTTTCTCCACAAAAAATCAAAGCGCTCCAAAAAGAAATTATCGAGGAAGTTGATAAAAGAAAAGAATTTTCTGCGCAGGTCAATGATATGATTTTCAGTTTTGCCGAATTAGGATTTCAAGAAACTGAAACCTCGCAGTATTTGATTAATCTTTTAGAAAAAGAAGGCTTTACGATTCAAAAGGGTATTTCTGGAGTCCCAACGGCATGGATTGCTACTTGGGGGGCAGGTAAACCTGTCATTGCCATCGGATCAGATGTCGATTGTATTCCCAAAGCTTCACAAAAACCTGGTGTGGCCTATCACGATCCAATTGTAGATGGTGCCCCTGGGCATGGAGAAGGTCATAATTCTGGTCAGGCACTGAATATTACTTCTGCATTGGTGCTCAAAAAAATCATGGAGCGTGAAAAACTTTCAGGAACCTTGATGCTTTGGCCTGGGGTTGCTGAGGAATTGGTGGGAACAAAGGCGTTTTACATTCGTGATGGTTATTTCAAAGATGTAGATGCATGTATTTTTACCCACGTTAACAGCAATTTGAGTGTAAAGCACGGTGATGCAGGAAATAATGGCTTGGTTTCGGTAAAGTTCAATTTTGAAGGCGAAGCTGCTCATGCTGCGGCCAATCCTTGGCGTGGTAAAAGTGCTCTTGATGCCGTAGAATTGATGAATGTGGGCTGGAATTATAAAAGAGAACACCTTTTGCCAACACAGCGCTCACATTATGTGGTAGTAAATGGGGGCGACCAGCCAAACGTAGTTCCGTCTAAAGCTTCGGTTTGGTATTATTTCAGAGAACGTACTTATCCCAAAATCAAGGAATTATATGATTTTGGTAAAAAAATAGCTCAAGGTGCTGCCATGATGACAGATACTAAAGTCTCGTGGGAGGTACTAGGAAGCGCATGGCCGGGGCATTTTAACAAACCTATTGCCGAAAGAGCCTTTTCACATATCAAACGTGTAGGCCTGCCCACATGGTCAGATGCTGATCAGCAATTAGCGAAGGGAATTCAGCAGGAACTTAGTTCGCCAGAACAGAAAGGACTTCGTGCCGAAATAGATACTGTTTTGGAGGTTGTAGGCTCGATGGGCGGAGGTTCAGATGATATTGCGGATATTTCTTGGTCATTGCCGACCATTGTATTGGGTTATCCTTCAAATATTCCGGGTTTGCCGGGGCACCACTGGGCAAATGCCATCTCGATGGCTACTCCTATTGCACACAAAGGAATTACAGCAGGGGCGAAAGTAGAGGCGCTGACAATTTTGGACTTATTAAACGAGCCAAAGCTCATTGAAAGTGCTTGGGATTATTATAAAAATGTTCAAACCAAGGATATTAAATACGAACCGTTGATTGCTCCTACAGATAAACCTGCGATTGCGATTAATGCCAATATCATGGAAATTTACCGTCCCAAACTCAAGCAATATTACTTTGATCCTACTAAGTACAAAACCTACTTGGAACAGTTAGGCATACAATATCCTACTGTTCGAAAAGTAGAACAAAAGAAAGACTAATCTCATTTTATCACAGCGTAATATAGTCCAAAAAGGCTCTATTACGCTATTTTTCAAATGAATGAAATTTCATTATTAACGTTGAATAAGGTTGTACCAACGTTGAGAGTGGTTAATACTGTTGTTTCTTGCATCAAATTTTAAGAGTTAGTCATAAAAATTCCATCTTTTATGTAAATCTTAGAAAAATACTAAACATTTCTATTGTGGATAAAATTAATTATACTAACTTTGAAATGTCAACGATTCACAATTGTGGCGGCAAGCGTGGATAATAGACTCATTTTAATTTATGTTAATAATTAAAATAAAATAACTGTGGCGGCAGTGATGTTTATTGGCGTTATTAAACAACAATAGCCTAAGTAATCTTAAAGTAATCCTCTAAATAGGATAACTAAAAAAAACAAGAAAACCCTTGGAGTGGCGGCTTCGAGGGTTTCGTTTTTTATAGGGTTTAAGAAAATATTTCCTTTGAAAAAACAAAAGTACTTTATGTATAAAAGAAAATCGACTCCCATTTCTGAGAGTCGATTTTCTTTTTTATTTCACTTTCAACACTAAGCCACCCAATGGAGGAAGGTTTAGTGGAATCGAATAAGCTTTTCCTTGCCAAGAAACTTCTTCTGCAAAAATTGGCTCTGGGTTTGTTTTTCCACTTCCACCAAATTTGGTGTCGTCAGAGTTCAAAATCTCTTGCCAAACACCTTGCATTGGCACGCCAATACGATAATTATTATGAGGAATTGGTGTTAGATTTAACACGATAATGAGCTGCTCTTTGTGAGAATCGCCTTTTCTTGCATAAACTACTACTGAGTTGTTGCGGTCCGAGGAATCAATCCATTCAAAACCTTCTGGTGCAAATTGCTTATCAAACATCGCATGTTCGTTGCGATAAAGTAAGTTTAATTCTCTAACCAGACTTTGAACTCCTTGATGATACCCATGGTCTAATAACCACCATTCAAGACTTTTTGAGAAATTCCATTCTGAGGTTTGCCCAAATTCACCACCCATGAACAGTAATTTTGTACCTGGGTGTGTAAACATATAAGTAAACAGCAATCGCAAATTCGCAAATCGTTGCCATTCATCTCCTGGCATTTTACCTACCAACGACTCTTTACCATACACAACCTCATCATGAGACAGCGGTAGCATAAAGTTTTCAGTAAAGGCATAAACTGTTGAGAACGTCAATTGATCTTGATGGTATTTACGATACATCGGATCTTTTTCGAAATACTTCAAGGTGTCGTTCATCCAGCCCATCATCCACTTTTGACCAAAACCTAAACCTCCTGTATATACTGGACGAGAAACTCCCGTAAATGAAGTAGATTCTTCGGCAATCGTTTGTACGTCTGGGAATTCGGCGTAAAGAATTTCGTTTAGTTCACGGAATAACGAAATAGCCTCAAGGTGGTGATTGCCACCAAAGATATTAGGTTCCCATTCGCCATGATTACGCGAGTAATCTAAGTAAAGCATCGACGCTACTGCATCTACGCGTAAGCCATCGGCGTGGAAACGCTCTAGCCAATAAATAGCATTTGAAATTAAGAAACTACGTACTTCATTACGACCATAATTGAAGATATACGATTTCCAATCAGGATGGTAACCTTTACGCATATCTGGGTGCTCAAAAAGATGTGAGCCATCATACTCGTAAAGCCCGTGGGCATCGCCAGGGAAGTGAGATGGTACCCAGTCAAGTATAACACCAATATCATTTTTGTGACATTGTTCTACCAAATACATAAAGTCTTGTGGTGTGCCAAAACGCGAAGAAGGAGCAAAGTATCCTAATACTTGATAACCCCAAGATGGTTCGTATGGGTGCTCCATTACTGGCATAAACTCGATGTGCGTAAATGCCATTTCTTTTACGTAAGAAACTAACTGGTCTGCCAGTTCAATATACGATAGTTTTTCTTCGTCACCTTTACGACGCCATGAGCCGATATGTACTTCATAAACAGACATTGGAGACGAAAGGGAGTTTTTACTCTTACGAGTAGCCATCCAATCGGAGTCTGTCCACTCATACCAGTTATCCCATACAATCGAAGCCGTTTTGGGAGGTGTTTCGAAGTAATGCGCATACGGGTCGATTTTTTCAAGTTTACGACCGTCATGGGCTTCAATACAATATTTGTAAGCCTCTCCCTTGCCGATATGAGGGATGAATCCTTCCCAAATACCAGATTCGTCCCAACGGACAAAAAGGTGGTGAGAGTCTTTATTCCAATAGTTAAAATTACCGATTACCGATACGCTCTTTGCTGAAGGAGCCCAAACAGCAAAATAAGTACCAGCTACGCCTTGGTATTCGGTAGTATGCGAACCCAGCTTTTCGAATAATCTAAAATGCTTTCCAGATTTAAACAACGAAATATCAAAACCAGAGAAACGAGTAAACGCTTCTACATTCTTTAATTCGACTGGAGGAGCTGCGGGCGTTTGGTCAACAACAATTGAAGTTTCGACAACTGGTGCTTCTTCAGTAGTTTTTTTTGAGACTCTTTTTTTTGCAGGAGCTTTGGTTACAGCTTTTTCTTCTTCAGATTGAGTTTTTGCCTTGGTGGTCTTAGCCATATTTTCTGAAATGGTTAATGGATTAAATTTCAAAAGGAACTAGATAGACTTTGGTAAAGATAGAGGTTGTCATAGTACAATCATTGAGAATAGGAGAAAATTTGACGTTTATAGGAATTTCTTTTCCGTTTTTCAAATCTTCGACTAGCCTTTTAGAGGTGATAGTTTGATATATCATGCAAAATTCTGAAGGAAATGAATAAATTGGCTTTGGGCATTGAGCTATCGGCCATAAAATTAATTACAACCAATAATCTAACGATTGGTTATTACTGCTAAAATAATATTTTTTAAAAGTTTTTCACAATTTCAATTCGATTTATTCGCATTTGCTTGAGGCAATGATAACCCAAATTTCCATGAAAGAATACGAACGGTAAAAATGATGAAGATGGTAATTTGGTTTGAATAAGCTTCTAGACCTGATATGTTTTTGATTTGGTAAAATGTGAAAAAGCCTACTAAACAAGCGGTTGCATAAATTTCTTTTCGAAATAAAACAGGAATTTCGTTCAGTAATATGTCTCGAATCACGCCTCCTGCACAGGCTGTACAAGTGCCCAATAAAAAGCTACTTAATACTTCATTATTTTCAGAAATACCTCTTTGGTAACCCAAAACATAAAAGCATCCTAAACCTAGTGCGTCAAAGATTTGAAGTGGAATATCTACCTTAGGAATCCATGTCGCAAAAAGAATCGCTAAGATGGCACTGATGAAAATTATAAAAATCAAGGTCTCGTCATGAATCCATCGCACAGGCTGACCCAGAAATACATCACGAAGCGTACCTCCACCAACGGCGGTTACAAAAGCAACAACAATAACCCCAAACCAATCCAATCGTTTTTGAATACCAGCATAAGCGCCCGATATACTAAAAGCCACCGTTCCCAAGATACTAATGATTTTGTAGAGGTGTTCCATAATTAATGATGAATGAGTGAATTGTGAATGACGAATTAGCTTTTACGCTTATTTAGAGAAATTTCTAATGATAGTAAAAATGGCTTACTTTCTCAAAGATATTTTTACTTAGCTTAATGCTCAGGTTTTAGTAATCGATGACTAATTGATAACTAATGAGTTTAATTCTTAATTCGTCATTCACAATTCACCATTAAAAACTATACGAATACGTGTGTTTGATTTCTTTCAAAACGAATGTGGTGTTGAGGACACCGATGTTTTCGAGTTTTGAAAGTTTGTATTTAACAAAGTCATGATATTCGTCGAGACTTTTGATATAAATCTTTAGTAAAAAATCTACTTGACCCGCCATGTGGTAGCATTCATGGATTTCTTCTAATTGCTGAACAGCCTGTTCGAATTTCTCGATAAACTCTTCATTATGATAGCGCATAGATACCTGACAGATACACATAATAGGGTTATCGAGTAAGGTTTTATCAACAATTGCTACGTATTGCTTGATATATCCAACGCTTTCGAGGCGACGAATTCGCTCGTACACGGGCGAGATTGTTAGCCCCAATTGATTGGCGATTTCTTTGGTTGTTACTTTAGCATCTTGTTGCAAAATCCTGAGGATTTTTTTGTCTATTTCGTCTATTGCTTCCATAAAAGTAATTTTTTCTACCCAAATAATATTTTGCCTTCTTGGAAAAGTAAAAATTATGGTAAAAATATTATAATAAAGTAATTTTTATTGAAATAATCTATATGTTTTGATAAATATAACTGAAAATATAAATTTGTGCCAATATAATTACTGAAAAAGTTATTCTTGTCAGTAATATTTTTGAATTACACTCATCAACTACTATGGCAAAAGACAAAATTTTAGTAATTGGTGCCAATGGTCAAATTGGTACAGTATTGCTTGAGCAATTACGCAGCATACATGGTGCAGATCAAGTAATTGGCTCAGATATAGTAGCTCCTCGTGAGGAGAATGGTCCGTTTGTCGTTTTGGATGCCACCAACGTTTTGGCTTTGGTCGAAACAGTTCACCGTCATGGTATCACTCAAATCTATCATTTAGCCGCAGTACTTTCTGCTAAAGGCGAGTTAGATCCTCTTCGTGCTTGGGAACTTAACATGAGAACTCTCTTCAATGTTTTTGAAGTAGCTCGTGAGGTAAAGCTCGATAAAGTATTCTTCCCTAGTTCAATTGCCGCTTTTGGCGATAGCGCTCCACAGTACGATACACCACAAGCTACCTATTTAGATCCATCAACGGTATATGGTATTAGCAAAGTAGCTGGCGAAAACTGGGCTGGTTATTATCATAAACGTTATGGCGTAGACATTCGCTCGTTGCGTTATCCTGGCGTAATTAGTTATCAATCAATGCCTGGCGGAGGTACCACAGATTATGCTGTGGAAATATTCCACGAAGCAGTTCAACATAAGCCATATACGTGCTTTTTGCGTGAAGATACGCTTTTGCCTATGATTTATATGGACGATGCGATTCGCGCAACGCTAGAATTAATGGAAGCGCCAGTCGAAAATATTCGCATTCGTAGTTCGTATAACTTGGCTGGTGTGAGTTTTACGCCTGCACAAGTTACTGCCGAAATAAAAAGGTATTACCCTGATTTTGAGGTGCAATACCAACCAGACTTTAGACAAATGATTGCCGATTCGTGGCCTAAATCTGTGGATGACACGGCGGCTTATCAGGATTGGGGTTGGAAACCACAATTCGACTTGGCACGTATGACACAGGTCATGATTGAAAAATTATCTGAAAAATACCAACAAAAACTCTTAATTACTCAATAATAACCAAGTATTATTTATGTACGGAAGTGTAAAAGAGGCTCTTCAACAAGAGTTAGATAACATCAAAGAAGCAGGATTGTACAAATCAGAACGTATTATTGTGAGTCCTCAAGCTGCTAATATTCAAATCAATACAGGTAAGGAAGTACTCAATTTTTGTGCTAACAATTACCTAGGGTTATCATCTCATCCTGAGGCAATTAAGGCAGCACATGAGGCAATTGATACCCATGGATTTGGTATGTCTTCGGTTCGTTTTATTTGTGGAACACAAGATATTCACAAAGAATTAGAGCAAAAAACTGCTGAGTTTTTGGGTATGGAAGATTGTATTCTTTATGCCGCAGCATTTGATGCCAATGGAGGTGTATTTGAGCCATTATTGAACGAGCAAGATGCCATTATTTCTGATGAACTAAACCACGCTTCAATTATCGACGGTATTCGTTTGTGTAAAGCAAAGCGTTTTAGATATAAGCACAACAATATGGAAGACCTTGAAGAGCAATTAAAAGCAGCTCAAGGAAGTCGCCGTATTTTGGTTGTGACAGATGGTGTGTTCTCAATGGACGGTACAATTGCGCAGTTAGACAAAATCTGTGATTTGGTTGAGCAATATGGCGCCATGATTATGATAGACGAATGTCACTCATCGGGCTTTATGGGTAAAACGGGTCGTGGTACACATGAGTTTAAAAATGTAATGGGGCGTATCGATATTATTACTGGGACTTATGGTAAAGCGTTGGGAGGAGCCTCTGGTGGATTTACGGCTGCTCGCAAAGAGATTGTAGAAATATTACGTCAGCGTTCTCGTCCATACTTGTTCTCAAATACGCTTGCACCAGCCATTGTTGGCGCTTCTATCAAGGTATTAGAGGTATTGAGTAGCTCGACAGCGTTGCGTGATAAATTGGAAGCTAATACAAAATATTTCCGTCATGCCATGACCGAGGCAGGTTTTGATATTTTACAAGGTGAGCATCCAATAGTGCCGATTATGTTGTACGAAGCCAAACTTGCTCAAGAGTTTGCAGCGCGTTTATTAGAAGAGGGTATCTATGTAATTGGATTCTTTTATCCAGTTGTACCTCAAGGCAAAGCACGTATTCGAGTACAAATTTCGGCAGGACATGATATGGAGCACCTTGAAAAAGCAGTTGCAGCTTTTACTAAAGTAGGGAAGGAGCTTGGTGTTTTGAAGGCTTAGTAAGAAGTTTGTGATTATTTTATAAAAAATAGTAAAAAACATTTAGTGATTTGACATGAATCACAGGTGTTTCCATAGTTTTAATACGAGGCATTTATTACCTTTGTGTCTCATAAACAACAATTTATTATTTATTCGGGATAGGTAGTAAAAAATCCCCCTTGCCATTTGGTAAGGGGGATTTTTGTTACATCTTCATTTTCTCAATTTCTCTAATCACGTTGACAATTCCTTTTAATGGAATTTTTACCCAATCGGGTCTATAACTTATCTCATAGCCAAGCTCATAAACGGCTTTTTCTAATAAATAAATCAAAAGTAAGAAGTTGGTTTCATTATTGTTTTTGAAAAGCGGATGAGGATGCCCAAAGGTTTCCAAGTATTTTTCCAAATAGGTCTGCATAATTAAACGATACCAGCGGTCAGCGGCAGTTTGTACTCTAAATGCATCCATATCTGCTGTTTCGTTTGAATTAAGCATCTTTGCCGAAATCGCATAATGGTAACTTCTAATCATACCTGCCACATCTTTGAGTGGTGAGTGCATAATTTTTCGATCGGTGATGGAGCTTTCTGGCTCTCCTTCAAAGTCGATGATGATATAATCATTTCCAGTAGCCAAAACTTGCCCTAAATGATAATCACCATGGATTCTTATTCTGAGCGAATCCAAGTCTTTGGTTAGAATCTGGTCAGCAAATTCGTCAATCAACTCTTTTGCTTCCATAAAATCCCAAGCTAGTTTACGAGTCACTGGGTCGGTAATACTTGTATATTTTTCTATCAATAAATTATAGCGTCGATCCAGTAAATCGCATAAGCGTTTATGAATAAATTGGCGATAAGTATCATCAAACTTTTGGGTAGCAAACATCGGTTCAGCCTCAGGCGCATATAGTGCCAAGTGCATTTCGGCAGTGCGTTGTGCCAGCAATTCTACCTGACTGAAAACATCCTCTTTAATAGCAAAGGTTTTATCGACAAACGCCGTTACAAAGTCTGTAAGCTGGTTGCCTGTCATTTCCCAAGTATCAGCCTGATTATCGACCATTCGTTGCATCATCCCAAGGGTAATTTCGCTTTCTGACTCTTGTTGCCAAGTTATGCTTCCTGCAAATGCTGGAATAAAAGCAAAATCAGAGTGCTCGGTCAAAAACTCAATCATTTCAACCTCAGGATTAGTTTCTTTAAAGAGTTTTCGATAAAGTTTGAGAAAATATTTTTCTCCAAAAACCATTGCCGAGTTGGAAGATGATAAGGTTAATGCCTTTGAAGTAATAGGAGCATTGATGTCTTCACCTGACAGTCCTTTCCCACGCACAAAATCAACCTTCCCATCTTGTTGATAAACTGATTCAGCGTGAGAAATTTGATAAAAAAGAGCCTGTTGAAAACGTTCATCATACAAGGCATCAATCACAAAACCTCGTTTTTCGTTGATATATGCCAAACTGATGATACCAACAGGTGCTATAGCGTTAGATTGTGAGGCCTCTATAAATGATACAGGTAGTAAATAACGCTCAATCTCCTGATTGTCATAGCCAACTTCTACAATACAAAGCAAGGCAATAGAGTCTTTGATAGGGATTTCGAGTGCTGATGCTACCTTAAAATACTGTTGGGTTCTGGCTTTACCTGCAAACCATCGACAACTATTCATGTAAGAGGGAAGAATTTCGGTCTCAAATTTTGAAAATAGTGCCTTATCATTTTTGATATCCTCCCAAGCTTTTAAGGAGCTGAGATTTGTCGAGGTGATTTCATTCATAGTTGATTGTTTACAAAAATGGTATTTTAATGGCTTAAATTTAGAATATATTTAGGTGAAAAAAAAGCATTATCACCGGCTCTAAGGAGTGATTGGGTAGTAATAAAGTATAAATGGGTATAATATAGGAAGCTGTTATGGGAGAAATAAAAAATGTAGCGTTAAAGAAAACCAAAGCGACTCATTTAGGACTAAAACAAACAATTTGTGATTTATGATTGAGTTTTTAAATTACAGTTTGAAAAAATTTATAAAAATAATAAATTCATAATCAGGTGATTAAAAAATAATTTCACTTTTTTTGTAAAAAACATTTGGAGTGAATGACTTAAAGCTGTAATTTTGCACCACGAAAAACGACAAGGAAACATATTCTAAGCGTTTTTATCCCCATCAGGTCCGTTCGTCTAGGGGTTAGGACACGTCCCTTTCACGGATGAAACACGGGTTCGATTCCCGTACGGACTACAAATATTAACAAGAAGGCGTTGATATTTAATTAGTATTTATTGTTTTAAATTGCCCCATCAGGTCCGTTCGTCTAGGGGTTAGGACACGTCCCTTTCACGGATGAAACACGGGTTCGATTCCCGTACGGACTACCAAGCCTCTCCAATGGAGAGGCTTTTTTGTTTGTATATAGTTCGTTTTTATTCCACTCATTCTTTTCGATTGCTTCTCTTTTTTGTAGTAAAACCTTTTTAAAAATCATAAACCCATACGGAGTTGGCTTTTTCATCCAGCGAGGCGATAATCAGAGGTTCTATCTGGTCCCAGGTTCCGCCTGCTAATCCACAACCGATTCTTGGCATGTGTACCGAAGCATTTTGTGCTTTTGCAAATACTCCTACTTTTTGAAGTCCTTCCAACACAGCTTCATAGCGAATCGGTGGATTTCCATGTTCATCCTTATTGATTTTGTGTTGTCCGATAAGATTAGCAACCCAAAGGTTTTCTTCTACTTGGACAAATTGTACTTGTCCGAGGTCAAAATTTTCTTGGGATTTATACCAAGCGCGATACTGAAGTTCTGGTTCTTTCCAGCGTTTTGATATAGCCATGACAAATCCTTTTCCCCAACCGCCGATGTCGTTACAAATATGTACAATAATCTTGTTCCCTGAATGTGTAGGTGCGGTTGCGTCTCCTTTGATGTAGTTAATAGACATAGTTTTCTATGGTTTGATGAAAGTGGAAAATTGAAAAGGTTTACAATTTCTCCACACTTTAGGATATAAGCCTATTTAGCTTTAAAAGCTTTAATTAATTTTGCTGTAAGTAAGCATTTTGCAGTGAAATTCAACTTTAGTTTGATTGTTGGAGGTCGTCATGACTATGCTCATTAGCTTGATGAGTATAGTTGTTTAGGTTTTGAATGTTAGGGTAAATATTAGTCATTTAGGTCATGCTTTAACAATACAACATTGGGATTTTTTCTTTGAATATACTATTTCAACCGTATCACCTACTTCATACTGTTTGTAAAATTCCGTTTTAACTCCTGTTGTTAACAAATATTTTTTTCCGCCGATAAGATAAGCAACATCAATCCCCTTTCCCTTATATGACCTTTTAGTAGTGATAACCCCTTTTATGTAGATAGGATTTGATAGTATTTCTGCTTGAGTTTCTTCAAAATTAATATCCATATACTTCCATATTATAAGTACAAGAGAAAGCGTGAGTAACACAGCTAGAATAACTGATATGACCTTTTGAAGTAACTTGAATTTAAAGCCCAAACCCATCTGAATGTTTGTTTAAATGTGGTATTAAAACTAGCTTTTGTGATATTACAAGCACCTTCTGTACTAATATTTATTATTGATGCGCTCTTAAGGTCAACTTATCTACCCATAAGGTAAATGAATGGATGCTTTAACCCGTAATATTTCTAAAACTATCAACTTTCCTAACGTCGATAGATGAAATATAACAGAAATACTGTTTGAGTTTTCAGAAAAGAATCCAATGCTTTATTCGCACTTTATATTAGTTATGCCCTCAAATGGTGTTTATGATTGAAATAATTATTTAGATTTCATCGCTTTAATTAATCGTTCGGTACGCTTGTCGGCACGGGCATTTTGTAGTGAAATTACGGCCCAGATGGCAGCAGGAATCCAGCCAATGAGCGTTACTTGCAAAATCAAACAAATAATAGCCGTTAATATTTTTCCTCTAAATAGGAAAGATAAAAATGGGAAGAAAATCGCTAACAGAGTCATCATAATAGGTTGTTTTTGTGAAAAATGTATCTACAATTATGAAACGAAATAGAACGATTCTCAGGCAATAACAAAGATTTTTGTGATATAAGAACTTTTATTGGTACAAACACCGAGTTTAGTGTGGTGAGTTGAGAAGGCAAATGATTTCATAGTAAAACAAATAGTTACTCCGCCAGTTTGTTTACGTATTCCATAGAACAATAACGTGATACAGAAATTGGAATAAATGCCGTATTATCTTTGCATAAAGTAGCTCACCTACTGAAACATTAAAAACTACCTCCGAAAACAATGACGAAAAAATATTTGATTGATGGGCTTAAAAAAGTGATGAAGCCTTATTTGGACGAGCATGGAATTACCATAAAGCAAAATGGTAGTATTGTTAAATCAGATGCTGATCTTTGCTGGCAAATTATACTAGATTTCAATAATTATGGTACAATCGAAATTAGATCTGTTTCCACAGCTCTTAGATATAGCCATCTAGCGAAGGCGGTAGTCGATATTGTTTACAATGGAGAGGTTGATATAATGACTAAGAAAACATATTCCACAAAATATATAAAAGAGAGATATGAATCTAGTTCAACTATGGGAGGTCCAATATTTAAGGGAGAGGTAGTAGAATTTTTTGTTGATGAACAAATTGATTTGTTAGCAGAGTTCCTAATAGAATTCATAGAACAACAAGTAAAGCCTTTTTGTGAAAAATATCCTGATATTTATTCGATTGGTCCAGAATTTTATAAATATGACCCACCTTACCAAGAGGGTGTAGGTTATGTAGGAATGTTTAATGAATATCTCGGAAACTTTGATAATGTTACAGGCGATTATACCTCTTGGGTTGTAGAGAGGCTACTATTATTAAAATTTACAGCCGATCCAAAATATGATGATTACATGAAATGGATTCAAGAGTGTAGAGATACAGGACAATTATTTTCTAGCCTTCACAAGCTAATCGACAAAGTTATAGCGTATCCAATCCCTAAATTTTATTTGAAGTAAGGTATATATATTGATTTTACAGATTAAAATAGACACCTACAGGAACTCTAACACCCGAAAACAATGACGAAAAAATATTTGATTGATGGGCTTAAAAAAGTGATGAAGCCTTATTTGGACGAGAACGAAATTACCATAAAGCAAAATGGTAGTATTGTTAAATCAGATGATGACCTTCGTTGTCAAATCATGTTTAATTTTAATAATTACGGAACGATTGAGATTCAAGCCGTTTTTGCCCTCCTTAGATATAACCATCTCGAGAAAGCCGTAATTGACATTGTTTATAATGGAGTAGTTGATATAGTTAATTTACAACCATATTCCGCAAAATATATAAAAGAAAGATATGAGTTTATAGAAACAATGAGCGGTCCAATATTTAAGGGAGAGAAAGTTAAATTCTTTGTTGATGAACAAATTGATTTGTTAGCAGAGTTCCTAATAGAATTCATAGAACAACAAGTAAAGCCTTTTTGTGAAAAATATCCTGATATTTATTCGATTGGCCCAGAATTTTATAAATATGACCCACCTTACCAAGAGGGTGTAGGTTATGTAGGATTATTTGAAGAATACCTTGGAAATCTTAATAAATTTCAAGGTGATTATACTTCTCGGATTATACGAAGGCTACTGCTATTAAAATTTACTGGTGATCCAAAATATGATGATTACATGAAATGGATTCAAGAATGTAGAGATACAGGACAGATATTCCCTTATCTTCATAATTTTATCGATAAAGTTATAGCGTATCCAATCCCTAAATTTTATTTGAAGTAAGGTTTCTTAATTTGATTTAACAATGGTATTGTACTATCACTCTTATTTTCTTTCAAATGCGGGAATAATATGTTACCCAGCATTTGAAAGAAAATAATTGGCTGCCATATCAACTAATATCCGTTAATCTAGTAATAGTATTTCCCTGAAACTCAAAAATGGATTTTCCTGATAATTGTAGTATTTGTCCTTTTTGTAATCCATTAGGGAAATCCATGCCAAGGGTTGCTACATACTGTATATCAACCTCTGTGGTATGTTCTAAGTGGGTAATAGCAGTAATGGTTTGAGTTCTTTCAGAAAAATAGGCTTTTGCAGTTTCAGCTTGTTGTCTAAATTCGCTTAAGCCATTTAGCACTAGATTTGTTTCACCATTTTGTACGTTTTCAAATACAACATTAATGTCAAAATCTTTCACCATTTGGTCTATATTAAATTGATTATATCCATCGATATAGTTTTGTATAATTGCTTCTCGATTTGTCATGATGGATGGTGTTGGTTTGTCGTGAATAGATTTTGTTTAGCCCTTTCTGGCAAAATTGTCTTTTATTTTTAATACTTCATTCTACCATTGCCAGAATTTTCGGTAGTACTTCTTTCAATCTTCGTCTTCATATTCCCAATGAGGTAAATACCTTTGAAATAGAATTGTTGGGATTAGTGCTATATTATTAAAATTCCTTATTTGAAATTTCATTAAAGGGTTTTCACTTAAATCCAAATATTTCAGATGCGAAGATTTGGGTAATTCAGGTAAGACTTTAATACGGTTTTTCCCAAGTTTTAAGCTTTCTAAATTTGATATAAGATAAATATCTTCATCCACTAATTCGAGTTGGTTATTCGAAAAATCAATTTCTTGGAGACTTTGAGTGAAAATTATATCTTCTGGGACTTCCTTTAGTTGATTACCTCTTAAGTACAAATGCGTAAGCTTTACATCTGGAGGAATTATGAAGGTCTTTATGTTCGATAAGTGATTATGACTGTAGTTTAATACTTTGAGGTTTGTGGAGTTGAATGGAATCCCAAAGGATGTTAATTTATTTTGATGAACATCTAATGTTTCTAAATAGAGAAGTTTTAAAATCGGAGCTGGTAGTTTTATAAGGTTATTATGGCTTAGATTCAAATAGCTGAGTTTAGGAAGTTTTTCAATAGCGTTTGAAACTTTGCTAATACGATTTCCTTTGAGATTAAGCGATTTTAGATGCTGTAAATACTTTATTTCCATGGGTATTTCACCAATATCGTTGTTCTCTAAACTTAATTCTTCTAAATACAGGCAGCTAAAAATCTCTTTGGGAATACTTTTGAGATTTTGTTGTTTTAAATAGAGCGCTCTAACTTTTAAGGGGTTCTTACGTATTTCTGAAAGAGTGTAAAAAGTACTATCAACCTTTAGGGATTGACTTATTGCGGTTTCTGTTAATAAAATTAGAATAAGATGTAAAACGATTTTGTGCATAGATTTCCTGAATTTTAAAGGTTATCACTATTTATTTTCCTCCTCAATCTCCTTCAGGATTTTCTTTGTATGTTCTATGAGAATTGTGTATTGGCTTCTTAACTCATATAGACTTCTCGAAGCATAGAAACTATATTTTTGGAGATAGGGAATTTTTAAAATCGCTGGGTTGATAGGAGAAATTTTATGGTCAATACTATTTTCTGATAAGTCTACATTGGGCTGGCTAAGCGACCATTCGTCTAGGTTTTTGCGTTTGTAGCTCAAATATTCTAATTCCAGACGAGTCAACCAAGTGAAACGTTCCTCATATAAATCGGTAATGTCGTTTAACAAAGCTTTGTTTTTGAGAAGACGAAAATATCCAGCACTTTTGGCTGCTTCATAGTTGCCATTGTTGGGGCTAATTAGGGTAGTTGTATAAAAAAGAGTAGCATTTGATTGAAGAAAAGAACTTATACTATCTTGGGTAATTTCGGGATGGTAGTTTAGTGTCCTGATAAAGGTCGCGCATTGTAGCTGTCGGCTAATAGAAACAGAGTCTTCCTTCATTTCTAGCAAATCATGCGTTAAGTCTCTTGAAATACTTTTGAGGAAATTTTGTGCTATTTCCTCATTTTTATTATCCTCACTCCAATTATTTACCCACAAACTTATGGTGATTGATACAATAATGATAATAGCTTCAGTAAGGAAATAGGCTCCCTTTTCGATGAGGGAAATTTGTATTTTCTTTAGAAGAGAGGTAATGTGTTTGATAAGTTTCATAAGGGTATCGATTTATGAATATCGACCAAAATATACAATGAAAAGTTTAGAAAGGAAAGCATTACTGTTTCCCCAAAAAATCATCCTAACCGTATAATAGAAAAATTTCTTATTCTCAGTAACTAGCATGTAATCTTAATATATTTGGATACATAAGCTCACTATTGCCCAAACGCACACCACAATGCCTCCAATAACCAATTCTGATGACTTTAAACCAGCTAAAATGGTACGTTGGTTTAATCCTTTATTACTACTAAAAGCTGGTGTAAAACTAGTTGTATCGAATATCTTCGGAAACTTTGCTGACAGACGTGAAATAATGGCAGCTCTAGATAGCAAATGGTCTAGCAGGGATCCTTTTGATTCAACTTTGGACTTCAGGAAGACTATTGAAGAATACTGCGCAAAACGATTTGAAAAAGAAATTTGGGTAGATTTTATTAGTGATACTGGTGAGGGATATGACCCAACTTACGCAGTAGCAAGTACTGTTGCAAAACAAAATCTAATCCTTAGTACAGGTCAAGGCCAACAGCAGTATGAGACGAAAAGAGGTCATATTCTCATTTTGGGAGGAGATCAAGTATATCCTTATCCTACAAGGGAAGAATACGATAATAGATTTCGAATGCCTTTTGAAAAAGCTGCTGTGAAAGCAGGTAAAATAGATACGGCTTCTTGTCCTCATCTTTATGCTATTCCTGGGAACCATGATTGGTATGATGGACTCAGTAATTTTTTGAAACTATTTTGTCAACAAAGGTCTATTGGTATCTGGAAAACTATTCAAAGAAGAAGTTATTTTGCGATTCCACTTCCTCATAATTGCTGGATTTGGGGGATTGATATTCAGCTGGCTTCAGACATTGATAAGCCTCAGCTGGATTATTTTGACTCAATAGCAAATAAGTATATGAGAAAGGGCGATAAGGTGATTTTGGTAACAGCCGAACCATCTTGGGTATATAATGAAGTTAGATACAGTAACGACTCATTTGACCGCCTCGATTTTTTTGTTGATAGGTATATATTGAGAGAAAAGGACAAAGGAGACTCTTCTTTAGACTTTGATTTACCACTTGTGCTTACTGGAGATTGGCATCATTATGCACGATACGAGAATAAAGATGGTTCTCGACAATATTTTACGGCAGGAGGAGGTGGTGCTCATTTGCACTTAACCAATAATTTACCCGAAAAAATTCAAAAAGAATTTAAGTATGTAGAAATTAACAAGACAGGGGAAAAATCTTTGCAACAATCGGATGGAGTATCTTTGAAGAAAACATTTCCAGACAAGAAAACTTCACAAAGATTATTGCTTAAAGTGTTGGGCTTTGCCATTTCTAATTTGGAGTTATCTGTCTTGTTCGCCTTAGTTTCTATTCTATTTAATTGGTTGTTAATTCGAGAAATTAATTTGAATAATCAAGGTGATTTGCAGCATAGCTATTGGTTTGCGTTTTTTTCAAATCCTGTTATTTTTATTTTAGCGGTAGCGTTTGGTCTGAGTATTTATCTCATTACAGACACAAGTACCAAAAGCTCCGTTAATGCAAGAATATTGGGTATTGTACACGGTGCCTGTCATTGTGGGGCTTTGGTTGGATGGAGTTTTGTTTGTATTACTGGCTCATGCGCTTTTTTTAGATTATATGATATCTGTGCTCATAACTCATCCTGTGAACCTGTAATTAGAGTGATATCTGCCTCAGTTTTGACAGGATTTACATCTGCAACCGTATTCGGATTGTATCTTGTGTTAACTAACTTGATTTGGGGAATGCATGTAGATGAAGCATCATGTGCTTTGAGATGTGCCGATTATAAAAACTTTCTTAGAATAAAAATTACCAAGGAAGAAATTGTAGTGTATCCTATCGGTATTGAGAGTGCTGAAAAGTGTAAAGAGCAAGAAAACTCAGATGATAATTTGTCTAAAGGAATTTTTTTGATAGAAAACCCTATAGTTATTAGATTACAGAATAAAGATTAAACTTAAGAGGCGCGATAATCTGCGCCTCCAAGCAGGTTAGGCGATTTTACTTTTTTTGATATACTCTTACATAGTCTACTTCAAAGCGATTGGGGAAAGTGGTATTGCTTGGGTCGCCACCATTTTGTCCGCCAATAGCCAAATCAAATAGCATGTAGTGTGGTTGTTTGAAGGGGTTAAATCCACTTCCATCTTTATTTTCAAGTTGGGAGAGGGGTGTGCTTATCATCAATTGGTCATCGACGTATAGGGCTATATGTTCTTCGTCCCAATCCATGCGCCAAGTATGAAACTGGCTTGCCCAAGCACTATCTACGCTTTTGGTTTTACTATGCCATTCGGTTTTGTTACTGGTACCCAAACAGGCAATATTAGCCAGTATTTTGCCTCGATAAAATTCCATAATATCGATTTCGCCATTGGCTGGCCAAGGTTTTTGGACGCCCAAAGTCCACCAAGCTGGCCACAAACCTGAGCGAATGTCAATTTTGGCTCGTATTTCAAAGCGACCATATTGCCATTGTTGTTTTCCTTGGGTGATTAAACACGAGGAGGTATATTCGATATTGGGACGGTTTTCTCGCCAAGATTTACTGCCAGCCTTATAATTGGGGTTGGGAAGATTCACCTTTTTAGCCTCAATGATTAATAAACCATTTTCACAACGAGCGTTATCGGGTTGATACCATTGTAGTTCTTCGTTGCGGACAAAGCCTTTTTCGTAATTCCAATTGTTGGGATTAGGTGCGCCATCTTGATTAAATTCATCTGCCCAGACCAATTGGTAAGGGTCTTTAGGCTTTTCTTGAGCTATTCCAGCGCAACTGGTTAGTACCAAAGTGGCAAAAATGAGGTTTTGTATTTTCATAGTGAGGGATTTTTAGGCTAGGAAGCCTCAGAGAAGACCGTGCTGGATAGGAATCCAGCACGAGGATTCAATGTTTATTTCCAAGCCAAATATCTTTTCATTCCTTCTAAATAATAATAATCTGCATAGGTCAACGGTACATCGATTTCCGTATTTTGGGGAATATGTCCAACGCAATGTTCGATGATAAAGCCCCCATTTTTGCCTTGTGCTGCATGGTATGGCGCTTTTGAAAGATTTACCAAAATCGTTTCTGCTTCTTTGAAATAAGCCTTATTGAGCTTTGACGTACTGTATTTTGCTAGTTCCAAAAGTGCGGAGGCGGTCACTGATGCCGCCGATGCGTCTCTTAAAGCATTAGGAATATTGGGCGCATTGTAATCCCAGAACGGTATTTTATCTGCTGGCATATTGGGATTGCTCATGATAAATTTGGCAATATTCTGCGCCTGTTTCAGGTAAATAGGATTTTTGGTTTCACGAAACATGACCGTATAGCCATAAAGTCCCCATGCTTGTCCACGTGCCCAAGCCGATTCGTCGGCGAAGCCCTGAGCTGTTCTTTTTTGTTGAACCTCACCAGTCGTCGCATTGTAGTTGATTACATGGTAAGAACTGTAGTCTGGACGAAAATGGTTTTTCATGGTTGTATTGGCATGAGTTACCGCAATCTTGTAATAGCTAGAGTCGCCTGTGATTTTCGTAGCCCAGAAAAGCAACTCTAAGTTCATCATGTTGTCGATTATTACCAAGTATTCGTTTTTGTTGCTATCCCACGACTTGATACAGCCTACTTTTGGGTCGAATCTCGAAGCCAAAGATTTAGCACTTTGAATCAAAATCTCTTTGTATTCAGGTTTAGGGTCAATGTCTTTGGCATTACCAAAGCTACAAAACATCATAAAACCCAAGTCATGCGTAGAAGTATTGAATTTTTCTTTTTCTAATACCTTCAAAATACGGTTTGCCTCGGTCAATGTAGCTTGATCTTTGGTTTGTTCATAAATGTACAACAAAGAGCCAGGGTAAAAACCACTGCACCACCAGCCAGAGCCGCTCCATTCGTATTTGTCTGTTTTAGGGAAATAGGTTTTAGGAAATTTATCTGCTGGAAGGTTTTGGGCTAAAACTTTATATTGAGCTGCTGCCTCTGCAAAAGCTTGTTTAAAAAGCTTTTTGTTTTGAGCAGATTGGGCAAAAGATTGAGTCGTTAAAAAGGTTAGCGTATAAATTAAAATTAGACGTAAGTTTTTCATAAATAATGTAATGAATTAAAATGAGTAAAAAAGTTTTTTAACTGTCGTAAAACTACTTCAAATCGCTTGCTCAGGAAGGGCGTATTTTAAGAAAAATAAGGGGTTAAAACGTTCAAGAAGAAATAAGAGCCGTAAGCTGATAGATCAATTTACGACTCTTATAATAGGTGCAGTCCCAATCAGTCAATTATTCGTAATTTTGAGTTAGGAGTGCTGAGCGTCCATTTCGGATATCGGATGTTGGATTTCGGAAGTATACTCAAACTTTTTATTGATATTTTGTAAAAAATAAAAGTATGTTACTTCATTTCCGAAATCAGAAATCCCAAATCTGAAATAGTTGGAAGTTCTTCATATTTTTGAAAAAGAACTCCGCACTCAACACTCAAACTTCTTCTCTTACCATCCCGGATTTTGGAGCATAGCTGGTGCTTTGCGTACTTCCGAGTCAGGGATTGGTAATAAATACATTTCGGGTCTGAAGTTGTGTCTTCTTATCGACTCCGTTACTTGATATGTATAAGTATTGTTAGCGTTTTTGATAATTCTCATACGCTTGTTATAACCGTTTGAAACATCCATCGCAATTTTCCAACGACGAATGTCATTCCAACGATGATCTTCAAATGCCAATTCAACACGGCGCTCGTTGCGGATGATTTCACGCATTTGCTCTTTGGTCATATTCGCTTTCAAACCATACAATTTGTCATCACCAGCGGCTATACCAGCACGATCACGAAGTGCAATGAGAGGCGCATAAGCCAAATCTGTTTTGCCAGTTTCGTTGATAGCCTCCGCATAACTGAGCAATACCTCGGCATAGCGCATGAGCGACCACCCACGGTTAGAGTTGAAACTACTATTAGCTGAAATATTGGCATCACACATTTTTCGGCTATAGTACCCTGTAGTTTGTCCTGCCTGCGTAAAGCCATCCGAAGGAGCATTTTCGTAAGTCAAAACTTGTCTTTGAGCATTAGCACTTGCCAAATAATACATCGATTCGTTGTACACAATCGAGTATTCAAAACGAGGGTCACGGTTTTTGTAAGGGTTATTAGGGTCATAACCCGAAGTTGCATCCGAAATTGCTTTTCCGTTTTTCATTGGGAAAGCATCTACCAAGTTTTGCGTAGGCATCGCATTATATGCCCCACCACGGGTAGGCATATTATAAAACCCTTCCATGTCACGGTTGGCAGAACGGTTTTGAAAAATAATAAACTCGGGGTTTACACGATTTAAAAACACCTGATAAAAACCATAACCAGGCGCAGTTGTATTGTCTTTGTACAAAGAATATTCTCCCGAATTCATTACTGCCATAGCTGCATCAGCAGCTTTTTGCCAATGTGCTACATCATAGGTGGGATTGCTCACGATTTTGGCAAGGTCCGCATTTTGCGTTTCGGCACCACCATTGAACAATGGGCTTGCTGCATACAACAAAATACGAGATTTGAGTGCTAAGCAAGCGCCACGAGTAGCTTTACCATAATTTTGCTCAGAATAATCAGTGCTTTTTGGTAAAACTGCTGCCGCTTCGTCGAGTTCTTTTACCAGATAATTAACACAGTCGGCATAAGAATTTCGAGGTAAATTGATAAAGTCAGTAATATCATACACCTTATCGCCAACGATTGGCACACCTCCAAAGCTAATCAAGAGCCAATGATAGTACCAAGCACGAAGAAATCGTGCCTCGGCTGCCATTTGAGCTTTGAGTGGTGCCGATACAGGAATAACGGGTAGTTTTTCGAGTAATAAGTTCACCCTACGAATATTGTTGTAGGGTGTTGACCAAAATTCGAAAAATGGAAAGTTCGTCGGGCTCACCGTTCCGCTGTAAAGCACGACGGCTTTTTGTCCAGTTCCCGAATAGCGATATTCAGCATCGTCGGTAGCTTCTTCTGTATTACCGTGCGAATCCCAACGTCCTTTATTATAGCTAAAACCTATATCACTGTAAATACGGTACAAAAACGCCACACTTCGGGTACTATCCGCAAAAACAGTTTCTTCTGTTAGCGCTGTAGTTTTGGGGTCAAGGAAATCATCCGACGAAAAGCAGGAAGTGAGTCCTATAGCACAGGCGAGTAATAATATTTTTTTCATAAAATTGAATCAATGAGTTGAAATCCTTAGAAAGTTGCGCTGATACCAAAGTTGATTAACCTCTGTGGAGGATAACTCACACGGTCGGTACCCGATGAAATTTCTGGGTCAAGCTGATAGAGTTTGTCAAGGCTTGTGAAAGTCAGTAAGTTAGAGCCATTAACATAAATTCTTGCTTGCTGAATACCCAATCCTTTGGTCAAACTACTCGGTAGGTCGAAGTTGATTTGCGCATTTCTCAATCGTAAATAATCCCCTGGAATCAACCAGAATGTTGATGGATAAGCCGTTGGGTCACTAATACCGCCAAGCAAGGTCAAACGCGGGTATTTGGCGTTGTCGCCTAGCTCTGGTGTCCATGCGTATTTATGCACTTCGGTAAGATTTGAGGAGAATGCACGGATAGACTCTGCCGTTCCTCTTACACTAAAGTTACGAGCTCCTTGGAAGTTGGCACTGATACTGATTGCTTTATAACGGACGCCCAAATTGATGCCATATACGGTATTTGGTGTGTTTGGATTTCCTGTCACCGACATATCAAAGCCGTCTATTTTGCCATCGCCATTCAAGTCGGCATATTTCAAATCACCTGGTTGTACTGGTACAGCCGTTTTAGGACTGCTAGCGATGTCATCGGCATTTTTATAGTATCCAATAAAAGTGTATGCTCTCATTTGACCAATACTATTCCCTGTGTACATTTGGTATGGGTACAAAGAGCTTGGTTCGTCTTGGAAGACAATTTTGTTTTTAGCTACCGAATAATTTCCCTTAATATAATACGAGAAGCCTCCTTTGGTAGGACTTTGATAGCCCAATTCGATTTCATAACCGCGATTGTTTACTTTTCCCATGTTTACAGGAGGAAGTCCTTGACCAAAAATGGCTGATACTGTACCACGAGTGGTCAAAATATCATATCGATTATTATCAAAATAGTTGAAGCTACCCGTTACATTGCTATTGAACAACCCAAACTCTATCGCTAAATCTAGTTTTTTCTCTTTTTCCCAAGTTACCTCGTTGTTGGCAAGCGTACCTTCTACCACACCGTTATAGGAGTTGCTTGAATAGCCAAAGTTGGGAGTAACTACGCCGTTTCCTGCCGAATAATTTTGTTGATAGTAATATGAAAAGCTACTACCGAGTGCATCGTTACCCACAATACCATACGAACCTCTGATTTTCAACAAATCCATGAATTTTGGAAAAGAGTTTTTGTAGAAAGGTTCTTCAGAAATATTCCATCCTGCCGAAACTGCTGGTAAAAGTCCAAATCTTTTGTCTCTTACAAAACGGTCAGAGCCATTGTAAGCCATGTTGAATTGTACCAAATAACGATTTTTGTAATCATATCCCACACGACCAGAATAGCCTTGGAAATTGTTTGGAATAAAGTTATAAACGGCATTGCTGTTTGCCGCCTCAGTCGAACTACGATTGAATAGCCCAAGTGCATATACGTGGTGTTTGGAATCGAAAGTACGGTCGTAGTTTACCATAAATTGCAAGTTCAAAACCCTCGAAGTACTCTTGGCATCATATCCTAAGAAAAAGCGACGCACACGATACACATTCGGGTCACGAGCTTCGTAAGAATCCGTAGCCGAAGTATAGATAAATGATGGAAACTGGTCGCGGGTCATGCTACGACCATAGCCATAGTTACTCGTAAACGAAATACGACCTTGAACAAATAAGCCTTTGGTAAGAAAATCTAATTTTTGTTTTGCCGAGCCAATGAAGTTGATATTACTTTCATTGGTTTGGTTATAACCATAGTACTTCAAACGTCCCACTACGTTGTTGACGTTATAGCTTGGGTTTTCGTTTCTAATCCAAGTACTGTAACCCAACGAACCATCTGGGTTATACACAGGATAAGCAAATGGCGCCAAAGTCAAGAAACTACTATAATCATAAAACAAGTCGTTGTAGCCAAATGGACTTCCTACTTGTGGGGTATTTACTTGCCCAAAGTTTCCGTACAAATCCAATCTTAAATCAAGTGATTTTGTAACCGACATATCCAAGTTTGAACGATAGTTGTAACGTTGGTGAAAATAATTACTATTTACCCCTTGGTCTTGACCAAAATCTTTGAGCATACCATCTTGGTACAAATAACCTACCGAAACAAAGTATTTTACTTTTTGTGTACCGCCCGACAAATCCAAATTACCACGGTATTGTTTTGAAAATTGTTTGAACAAAACATCCTTCCAATTGACATTTGGGTGACCATAAGGGTCTTTACCATTTTTGAATAACTCCAAATCTTGATCACTCCAACGTGGTTTAAACGACGGACTTGGGTTTACGCTATTGTCATTAATTTGAGCCTGATTGTACATTTTTGCACTTTCGTAAGCATCTAAATAGTTTGGAATAATCGTAGGCTGTGAAAGTGCCATTTCGGCACGCATCGAGATTTGCGGAGGACCTTCTTTACCTCTTCTTGTCGAAACTACAATTACGCCATTGGCACCACGAACCCCATAAATAGCGGTTGTTGAAGCATCTTTCAAAATCGAGAGATTTTCGATTTCGTTGGGGTCGATACGAGCAAATTGGTCATACGAGTATTCCACATCATCTACAATAATCAAAGGACGGTTGTTGCCATTGTAGGAACTCACCCCACGAATATAAAAGCTTGCACCATCGGCACCGGGACGACCAGAGGGTTGTTGCGAGAAAAACCCTGGGAGTTTACCTGCCAAAGCATTTTGCAAACTAGCAGAAGGGTTTTCACGAATTTCACGACCTGATACTGAACTTACAGAACCCGTCAAGGTGATTTTTTTCTGTTGTCCGTACCCAATGACAACAACTTCATCGAGTGATTTGTCTTCGTCTTCAAGGGTGATATTGACGGTGGAGCGACCAGCTACACTAACTTCTTGCTGTTTGAAACCAAGTGAACGAAATACGAGTGTATTGCTTTGCCCTTTTAACGTAATTTTAAAAAAACCTTTCACATCGGTAAGCGTACCATTGGTACTTCGCCCTTTTTCGAAGACTGCCACGCCAGGCAATACTTCTTTACCTCCTGTTACTACTCCCGACACCACTTGACCTTGAGCAAGGGCATTTTGTGCAAAAAGTGTAACAATAGAAATCCATATATAGAGTATTTTTTTCATAAAAACATGAGGATTTTCAGATGGGATTTAAGCCATGAATTTGTTCTTCATAACTATGAAGTAATCGCGCAAAATGAGACCTAGTTAATTTTGACTGTAAAGTGTTGATAATTAAAATTTACATTCAAGATTCATAGCTCATCATTCAGCATTCATACTTACCAGCCTTCGTTTTGAATAAGCTTATTGTTTTTTAGGGTTTCGTCATACGGTAAAGGCATACTGTATAATTTGTTCGAAAACTTCATCGTCGACACCACAAATGGCGTAAAAGTCAAGCTCGCATTGGTGTTTTTCACGATTTTCATCCCCTTGAGCGAACCACTTGTAGCAGTTTCTGCTATTTTCCAGCGACGAATATCCCAAAAGCGATGTTCTTCAAACGCTAACTCAATACGTCTCTCATTTTGGATAAGCGTACGCATTTCTGTTTGTGAAATACCCGCTTTGATGCCGTAGCGATTGTCTGTTCCTGCTCTAATACCAGCCCTTTTACGAATATCAATGATTCTTGTGACGGCTTCTGTGGTTCTTCCTAGCTCATTTAGTGCTTCGGCTGCGTTTAACAGTATTTCCGAGTATCTGAATAATGGGAAGTTATGGCTTTGGTTTGTATAGGTAGTATTGTTAGAAAAATCTGCCATAAATTTACGCAGATAATAGCCTGTACGTGTTTGAACGGCAATACCTCCTGGCTTATCCAAACCGCCTTCGAAAGTTTCAACGGCTCTACGTAACCAAGTTTGACCATTAAAGAATACCGTCAAAGCCAAACGAGGGTCACGGTTGGCGTAAGGATTTTGAGGGTCATAGCCTGATTGAGCATTGGTAATGTCAAGTCCAGTAATGGTAGGAAAAGCATCAACCAAGTTTTGTGAAGGACTCGTCAAGCCCTGACTAGCTGCTGGCGAACCAAAACCCATTGGAGCATTAATAGATTCAATCGCAAAATTGTTACCTGACTGCTTAGCAAGAATGATTTCGGTATTCTTTTTAGTCGTAAAAACACCTGAAAACGAAGCCTGCAAAGCATAGTAGTTGAGTCCAATCAATTCGTTGGCAGCGTCTAAGGCTTTTTGCCAACGGTTAGCGTCATACGTAGGATAGCCCATTAAGGCCTTCAGGTTGGTATTGGTACTAATGCCACCGCCATTAAACAACGGACTTGCAGCATATAACAAAGCACGACCTTTGAGTGCAATGGCAGCTCCTCTTGGAATTTTTCCCCAGTTACTATCCGAAACAGGTTCTGGTGTAAGTGTTCCTTTTACGGCATCACATTCAGAAACGATGTAGTTGATACACTCTTCATACGTGTTGCGAGGAATCGACAAATCGTCATTTATTGTAAATACTTGGTCACCAATCAATGGGACACCACCGTAGCGTTTTACTAGTTCAAAATACAATAGCGCACGAATATAACGAGCTTCGGCTTTCCAGATAGTAATACTGTTGGGGTCGGCTGGAACTTTGTCGATATTACTCAAAAAGATATTGACACGACGAATACCCGCATACGAAGTACCCCAATAAGGGTCAGGATTGTTGATAGTGCTAATCAACCCATTGGTATAATATTCGGGTGTACGATTGGTACGAGATGGAATCGCGTCATCGGTACCTGTTTCCAAAAAGTCATTTCCGATTCTATTAAAACCATCAGGAATATAACTGTAAATATTGTTGAGGAAAAAGACTGCTACTGTAGCATTTTTATCTTTGTCGTCCCAAACCAATGTGTCAAGAATCCAATCACGAGGCTCAGTTTCTACCCTTTCGCAAGCCGCAAAAGTTAGTGCTGTAGCCAAAATAAAGGATGATATATATTTTTTAGAAATCATTTCTTCTGAAAATTTTATGCTTGATAAAAGCCAATTTTACAATTTGAGATTAACACCAAAATTGAATACTCGCTGTATAGGATAGTTGCTCGAAAAGCCTTCTGGATCGAGGTATTTATCGGCATTAAACGTCATAAGGTTGGTAGCATTTGCAAAAACACGAATTCCCTGAACTTTGATATTTTTACATAGCTTACTAGGAAGCGTATATCCCAATTCGATATTTTTCAAGCGGACATAATCTCCTGAGCGTGCCCAAAAAGTAGAGACTAATTGGTTGTTGGTATTGGTGCCTAACCATACACGAGGATACGAAGCGTTTGGATTAGTAGGCGTCCAGCGGTCAAGATGTTGCTCGAACGCCTGTCCGAAACCACCATTCTGGAAAG
The DNA here is from genome assembly GCF_030056655.1 of Flectobacillus rivi. Taxonomy (NCBI): domain Bacteria; kingdom Pseudomonadati; phylum Bacteroidota; class Cytophagia; order Cytophagales; family Flectobacillaceae; genus Flectobacillus; species Flectobacillus rivi. Next base: position 9,374 of record NZ_JASHIE010000002.1, on the reverse strand, counting down.
CCAACATCGAATTGGCATTAGCTAAAATTACTCGGTTAGCCACGCCCTGCACCAACACAGAGAAGTCAAAGCCTTTTCTCGAATACCCTAACGTTGACCCGAAGGTAATGTATGGGCTCTGCGGTCCGATTGGAGCCACATCAAGCTGGTTGATTACGCCATCATTGTTCAAATCTTTGTATTTGAGGTCACCCAATTGTGGTTGATAACCGACAGTTGTAGCACGTGATTGTAATTCGGCAGTGGTTTGATAAAAACCGTCTGAAATATATCCGAAAAGCTGTCCAACTCTTTCTCCAGTACGATACATCCAAGAATATGGCTGAGTCACTTCATCGATATAAATCACTTTTGAATTTTGGAAGCCTGCATTCGCAGTGGCATAAAAATCTCCAATCGAGGTACTTTTTTGCCAATTCAACTGTAAGTCTATTCCAGTATATTGATTCTTGCCAATATTTTCAGTCGGATAAATATTTCCCAATATGCTAGAATTGCGACCACGTTGAATCAACAAATCATAATATTGCATATTGTAATACTCCACCGTAAAGCCTAATGAGTTATCAAATAAGCCTCCTGTAAGTCCAATATTGAGTTTATTAGATTTTTCGAAAGTGATATTAGGATTCGCCAAAGGCTCTTCTGTAACACCTGTATTGCCACCTGCACCTGTACCGAAAACAGCACCACTATTGTCAAAATAACGTTGGATATAGCTAAAATAACCAGGGTTGTCATTACCATTTTTACCATAACTAGCATATAATTTCAAATAAGAAATCCATGCTTGTGATTGTAGGAAATCTTCTTTCGAAATATTCCACGCCAAGCCTACCGCTGGGAAAAATCCATATTTGGTTGTTCCTCCTGTTGGGTATCTGTTTGAGCCGTTCAAACCGAAAGCAAGGTCGAGGATATATTTTTGCTTGTAATTATAGCCCATTCTACCTGCCAGACCTGTAATCGTATAGGGTAAATCAGAGCCTGAAACGGAGTTTTGACGATTAGCCAATAATACGGCATTTACACCATGATTTCCTTTGTTTTTGTCATATCCCAAAGACAATTCCAAATAGTCAGAACGTCCTTGATAATCCATATAGTTATAGTTGCTTTGGTCGCCATTTACCCCAAACTGTTGATAAGATTCTTGTCCTGTAGCGGATACATTTCTCTGGAAAACGGCAAAGTTTTTATTACGAACTACGTTTTCAGAAAGTGTAGCATAATAGGAGCCCACGGCTTTTATCCACATACCAGAAGCGATTTCGTCGAGCGTTCTTTTCAAGTAAAAGTCAGCTAACATATCTCTTTTGAAGTTTTGTTGATAACCCGACCCAATCGTTTGTGCCAAAATATTGTTTTGAAACTGCTGATTGCCGCCATACGAACCATTGGGATTATAAACAGGGTAAGCATTGTTGGGCGTGTTGAGAATACTGTTCAAAATACTGCCTGTCCCAGCACCTGCATCATTACCATTCAGAATACGTCCCAAGAGATAGATACCGCCCGAAAGTTTGGAGTTTAGCTGTAAATCAACATTCGAACGTATGGTATATGATTTAAAATTGTTATTGGTATTGTACGGGGTAGTAGTATTTTTTTTCAAAAGCCCCGTTTGGTTGATATGGTCAAACGAAATAAAGTATTTCGAAAAATTATTTCCTCCAGTAGCACTAAAAGTGTAGCGATCCATGCGTGAAGATGGCTCAAGCGTAGCATCACGCCAATTGACATTGGGGTAATTATATGGATCCGAATTGGTTGCATAAGCCTGCAATGCTGCTTCTGTATATACAGGTGTAAGTCCGTCGTTTACACGAGCTTCGTTATACAATTTGGCATAATTGTAGGCGTCCAATCCCTTTGGGAACTTCAAGGGTTGTTGAATCGCTGTTTGCGCGGTAAACGACATTTTTGCGTTTGATGCCGAGCCTTTACGAGTATTGATTACCAAAGCGCCGCCATTGCCACGTACGCCAAGCATGGCATTTGATAACGCATCCTTGTGTACGGTGATTGATTCGATTTCTTCCAAATCAAAAATGGTAAGTTGTCTAGGAATACCATCTATTATAACCAGCGGACCCTGCCCACGAAGTCCAAATGAAATGCCATCGCTTCCTGGTTGTCCTGAAAACTGAAACGTACTCGTACCAGCAAGTCTACCCACCAAGGTATTGAGTATCGAGGTAGCAGGCATTTTTTGAATATCTTTGTTGTAAATCGCCTGCGACGAACCAGCGGTAAGTTCTGTTTGTAACGACTGGTTAAAAAGTCCACGGATAGGCTTAATGCGAGCCACGGCTGGGTTTTGACTACTCAAAATAACTCTTTCAGAAATATCTTTTATTGAAATTTCTTTTAAAAAAGTACCCACACAGTAAATACCAATTTTGTCGCCAAGTTGCGCATCAATCGTGGCAATACCATTACTGGAAGTGGTCGCAAACATTCCTGTTCTAACGTTTTTAATGCTGACATTCGCCAGCACTTCATCGTTGTCGTCGGTTACCAAAATGGTACGTAAAGTAGGATTAGAGGTTTGTACATTTTCGGTGGTGTTTTGGGCATGAATGGCATGGCTTAGAGGATAACCACTCAAGAGCACCATCAACCAAAATGAGGAGGGTGGAAACCTGAAGAATTGAGGTTTTCGTAAAAGTTTGATCATAATTATAGGGTTTGATAAAACGGAAAAAGGTTTGGTATAAAATAGGTTGGCTAAACAGACAAGGGTTCTCTGTTGTTACAATTATATATTTGAATAATGCAAAAATGGGGAGAAAAAATGGTCTAAAGTAGGGTGAAATTCGTTTAAAAACAGGGGCACTTTAAGCCTTTACAATAATTTGAATAGGTTTTTGGTATTTTTGAGCGGTAATATAAGTGAAGGAGTAGTATTTACTTATTTCATTCTTTTGACAATATGAATTGAGCCTTAGTTGGCAAAAACGCCAACAAAGGTTTTAGTCATCCTTATGACCTTAATGATTGCTTTAAACCATGAAAAAAATTATACAATTGTTATTTACCCTACTATTGTTTTGTGAGGTATTCCCAAGTAAATCACAAGAGAATACGGATAAATACCGCTTCGAACATATCACCGTTAACGATGGACTACCACATAGTGATGCCAATTGTATTGTGTCGGACAGTACGGGTTATATTTGGATTGGCACCAACAATGGGGTATCCAAATATGATGGCTATACACTCAAAAACTACGACCTTCCTGTAAATCCTCACAATGGTTTGCCAAGTAATAGAGTAGTGGCAATGCACCTCGATGCCAGCAAACGTCTCTGGGTGGCATCTGGTAGTGCTGGCTTGAGTTTTTTTGATAAATTTCATGATAACTTCCTCAATATTACCGAACGGGTAGGTAACGGAGTCGATGAAAAAGCACTTGAAAAGCTTCGAGTAAGTAACGTTTTATCTATCTCGAGTGACTCTCATGGAAGAGTTTGGGTAGGTACGCGTTCGATGGGCTTGTTTGTACTAGAATTCAAAAATGAATTATTGGTTTCCATTCGCCAAATCGTTATGCATGGGACTACGCAATACGGCGTATCTTCAATGGTTCGTGAAAAGGATGGCTCTATTTGGTTTGGTACAATTACACATGGCTTATGGCATTTGGGAGCTAATCAATCAATGCCCATTCCGACCTTTTTTACCAATCATAAGATTTCGGCACTTTGGGTAGATGCTTTCGACAATCTGTGGATTGGTACTCAATTTGAGTTGTTTTTGGTTGATAAATTATCCAAGCGCAATCGTGTAAAGACTTCTGTCCTAATTAATGGTTTTTCTGAAATAGGGAGTGTGTATGTTGATTCTTTCCATCATCTATGGATTGGAACAAATCATGGTTTGTACTATTGGTCAAATATTCCCGCAAGCACTGAGCCTAGTTATTTGAATACATGGAGAAATTCTATGCAACGGTTTTTCCCTACAGATGGCGACTCATATAGTATCAATTCAGGAAGAGTACATCAGATCTTAGAAGACAAATACCATAATTTATGGTTGGCTGCTTCTTCGGGAGGACTCAATAAAGTTGATCTCAAAAGAAAACCTTTTTATGTAATTCAACGCCAGTTTGGCTCTGCCACAACTTTACCAAGTAATTACATCAATTGTCTTTTGCCCGATAATGACAAGCAGCACTTGTGGATTGGTACTAGAAACGGGTTTTCTAAATATCATCTTCAAAATCATTCATTTCAGAATTTTGCCCACATTCCTATCAATGGGGATGGTTCAGGCGTAGATGTTTCAGCTTTTTATCAACAACAAGATGGTACACTATGGGTTGGTACTCGATACAATGGTCTTCTTTTAATCAAAGGAAACACCCGAAAAGCGATTACCGAAGTAAATCCAAACCTTTCATTATTTGGCACCAGTATCGAAAAAATTCAAGAAGATAGATTTGGTACAATCTGGATGGCAACCTTTGAAAAGGGACTGTTGAGGTTTGATAAAGAAGGAAAATTACTACAGCAATATTCGCTAGAAACTAATAATTTTCCAGCAAGACAATGTACCTATCTGCTATATGAACCAACAACCGATCAACTTTGGGTGAGCTCGAGAGATAAAGGCGTGTTAAAACTTCAAGTGTCAGCCACAGGTATAAGGGTAATTAAAAATTATCAATATGAAAAAAATAACCCCAATAGTTTGAGTGGTAATTATGCTTGGCCTTTGGTAAAAGATAACAGCGGTAATTTATGGGTTGGTACCATCGGTGCGGGGTTAAATAAAATATCTCCACAAGGTCAGGTCGAACGTTGGAATATAGGTTATTCAAATATTGAGTCTTTAATTTTTGACCAACAGGGTTTTCTTTGGCTGGGAGGCGATGGGCTGGTAAGACTCAACACTCAACATAAAAGCATAATACATTACGATGTCGGAGATGGTTTGCAAAGTAATTCATTCAAAATAGGAGCAGTGTGTAAGGACCCATCGGGTTATTTTTATTTTGGAGGAATAAAAGGTGTAACCTATTTCAAACCAGAACAGATTAGACCAAGCGACCAAAAGCCCGAAATTCATCTGACTACACTTAGAATCTACAACAAAGAGGTTCGTATTGGAGAAGCCTTCGAAGGAAGATTGATTCTATCCAAACCTTTAGACGAAACGGAGGAGTTAACCATTGAGCCAAATGAAAACTATTTTTCCATTGAGTTTGTCGGCATTAATTACAAAAACCCAAAAAAGAATCAGTATGCCTATAAGCTAGTAGGTTCAAATGACGATTGGATTTATACAAACTACAACCAACGCATTGCAAACTTTTCAAACTTAGACTCTGGTGAATATACGTTCTTGGTCAAAGCAAGCGATGGGGAAGGGGCGTGGTCGGCCAAACCTGCCGAAATCAAAATTCGGGTGTTACCGCCTTGGTACAAAACTTGGTGGGCATTTTTGATATATGCTTTGGTTTTATTTTTTGCTTTCAAAGAATACCAAAAAGCTACTCTAGCCAAGCAGGCATTGAAAAATGATGTCTTGATGGAAAAGTACAAAGCTGACCAAGAAAAGACTTTGACCGATCTCAAACTTCGTTTTTTCACCAATGTTTCGCATGAACTGCGAACGCCTCTCACCTTGATTTTGGGACCAATCGAAGAGCTGGCTTCTTCCGAACATGAGAAGAAGGACAAAATCATGCTGATTTTACAACAAACCAGAAAATTACTGGACTTGGTTAATCAATTGCTCGATTTTCGAAAAGCCGAAACGGGCAATATGAAAATACTAGCAACCTTCGGAAATATCATTCCGATGATAGAAGAGGTGTTTTTGATTTTCAAACTCAAAGCTCAAGAGTCTGTAATAGATTATACCATGAGTTTGCCACAAACTACGGTAGAACTGTTTTTTGATAGTAGTAAATTGGAAATTATTTTGACCAATTTGCTATCCAATGCTTTTAAATATACGCCATCGGGAGGTAAAATATCATTGAAAACAGAAATTGTCGGTAGTTCTTCCGAGGAGGCAGTGTTTGAAGCAGGCAGACCAAGTAAGAACTTTCTCCAAATTTCTATTCAAGATTTTGGGGTAGGAATGTCAGCTGATGAATTGGATAAAATTTTTGACCCTTATTATCAAGCGTCACATACCGAAACACTCAAAATTAGAGGAACAGGTATTGGTTTGTCACTGGTAAAACAGTTGGTTGAAGCCCATAAAGGAAGCATAGAGGTAGAAAGTACTATTGGGAAAGGAACGATATTTACAGTAAAACTTCCATTTGGTAAAAAACATCTTCCTGAAAATGCTAAAGTCAAAATACTAGAAGATACCTCCGAACTAGCCGAATCATCAGAAACGGTGGAGATACCAGCCGTAGTTGTTACAGAAAAATTCTCTGCCAAAATATTAATTGTAGAGGATCAAGATGATTTGAGGGCATATTTAAAACAGATTTGTGAGGTAAATTATGAGGTCGATACCGCAGTAGATGGACTAGATGGTTGGGAGAAAGCCTTAGAATGGCAACCCGATTTGATTATTAGTGACATCATGATGCCGAATAGCGATGGGTTGGAGCTGTGTCAAAAAATCAAACAAAATCCCAAAACCTCTCATATTCCTGTGTTTTTGCTTACGGCGCGTGCAGCAGTCACGCATGAAGTAGAAGGTTTAGAAATGGGAGCAGATGAATATATGGCAAAGCCGTTTAATCCCTTGGTACTGAATGCCAAGATAGCTTCTATTATTCAAAACCGCTCACAATTGCGTAGCTATTACCAGAAACAGATTTTGCTAGAACCAAGTTTGCCAGATATTCCAGACGAAACAAAAGCACTGCTTGAAAAAGCAATGACTATTGTGGAGGCGAATCTGACTAACCAAGAATTTACAGTGCAAACTCTTGTGAGAGATATGGGAATGAGCCAGTCGGCAATCTATCGTCAAATCAAGTCTATTACAGGGCAATCATTAGTAGAATTTATTAGAGACATTCGCCTCAAAAGGGCTGCTCAATTGCTAAGTCATGGAAATCTCCGTGTGACAGAAGTCGCTATGCTGGTAGGAATAGAGGATATGAAGTATTTCCGAAAAATGTTTCAGCAAACCTACCATGTTTCACCATCTGAATATGCAAAGCAGAAGAGGGAGATTTTGAAATAGGGATACTGTAAGGTTGGAGAGAGGGGTATATTCAATAAAACTCTTTCTTCTCTCTTGATTGTAGTAATGAATAAGGTTTTACAAAATTATTTACACAGAAAAATAGACCCAGAAAGTCTTGTTATAATAGAACTTGTCACCTAGGCAAAACGAAGCTCAAAACTTGACCTATTAATTAAGCGAGGATTTGAGCTTCGACAATTCCCAGATGGCGTTTTACAAATGTCTTTCAGACTCATTTATTTCGAGATCGTTGATACTTGCGTATCTTTTTTCCATCAAACCATTTTCATCAAACTCCCAGTTTTCGTTTCCATAAGCTCTGAACCATTTTCCTTCTTTGGTTTGATACTCATACTCAAATCTAACTGCGATTCTATTTTCTGCATGCGCCCAATACTCTTTTTTGAGCTTGTAATTTAATTCTCGCTTCCATTTATCAGCCAAGAAATTTACAATTTCTTCTCTACCATTGACAAATGTGCTTCGATTTCGCCATTCACTGTCGATAGTATACGCCAAAGATACTTTTTCTGGATTTTGTGAGTTCCAAGCGTCCTCAGCCATTTGAATTTTTTGCTTTGCGGTTTCCAACGTAAAAGGAGGAAGTGGATGTTTCTGTTCCATTTGATTAGTTATTTAGATGATACTTTTGACTATTGTTTTTGATTTATTAACAATCTCGTTTGACTCAAACAATTGGCTTTCTATGATAGAGCTTTCAAATAGAAGATAAACATGTGTCGCTAACAATTCATCTTCAATGAGTTGACTAAAAAACACCCTCAAATCATTTTTGTGCGATTGAATTACTCTAAGGATACTCTCTTGTTCTTTTGATATTTCAGACATGATATTGAGAAAACTACAGCCTCGAAAGTTCTCCTTTTCATTCATGTGCATGATAAAGTCAAATGAGGCTAAAATTTTTTCTTGAGCATTTTCAGATTTAGAGGTGAATTCTGAAAGTGCATTAAACCAGGATTCATGTCTTCTATTCAGAAAGGTGACACATAGGTCGTCCTTCGTTTTAAAATGTTGGTAAAAGCTCGCTTTCGCAACATTTGCCTCACTGATAATCTGGTTAATTCCTGTGCTGTTATAACCTTGATGATGAAATAAAATCGAGGCTCGCTCTAATATTCTTTCTCTTGGTGAACTCATGATGTCTTTTTTTTTATCAAAGGTATGAATAAAAATTATATATACAAACAAGTCTGTCTGTTTTTTGAAAAAATAAATTTCATAGAGAAAATAATTGATATGATACTTCTAAAAAAGCAGAAAAAATTAAAGAGTAGGATGTGTAAGCTTTCTATTTAGGAGAGGTTTTGCAAACATGTAGATGTACTTTTGTTGGAAAGGTCAAAAACTGAGTTGTTTTTTGATTAAAGTAAAATCAGGATGACCTTCAACAAACATGTCAAAGTTATTTAAGGTTTGATGGTTTGTGGAACCGAATCAGCCAAGATATTTTACAATACACTTGTAGAGCTTAAACTCATGGTGTATATCATTTTTGTATCATGTTATGGAAAAATATTATCCTCTTCATCAAGTGATTTTCTAAAAGACGAATACTTGGTATTTACTCGACTTAGTACTTTGTCAAGTACGATACGGTTTAAACTGGTTATAAAATCACGGTCAAAAGATAGGTCTTAAACAAAAGCTCGTTACAATATAGTTTAATAAATGTATAGGAGCATACTTTTTGTCCTGCTTTTGTGTACAATACTCAAGGTGGTTGTTTGAAATGGATAACACTTGGTACCTACTGACTGGATGAACTTTATTGGCGATCGCACTCAACTCCCCAAATAACTAAATGTTCTGTTTCCTCCTTAAATTTTACACTTTTATGATTGATTCTTTCTAAAATCCCAGGATTATCTATTGGATCAAATAATGCCATAACGTTAGGAATGTCATTACTATCTTTCTTAAATTCTAATTCATAAAAGTGGTTATTAGTCTTCCATGTGTCGGCTTCCCATTTTTAGTACAGTTTAAAAATATACATAATCTGATTGTTTTGATTATGTATTTAACCCTTCTTGGGCTGAGTGTAGCGTAGCGGAACGAAGCCCAAGAAGGGTGTTCTGTTTTTTCATTCTATAATCTACTGGGCTCATACCACCCAAAGAGACATGTGGACGAACGAAATTATAATCCCTCATCCATAGATCTGTTTCTTGGCGTAC